>JANLQO010000610.1:0-2425 GCA_031367855.1 Planctomycetia bacterium
GTACTGTGCTACCAGGTGGCGCTGTCCAACTAAGCATTGTAAAGTACTCTCAGTTGAATCCTCGAAAGCGGGGCGCTATCGTTAGCACCCGGTTCACCATAGGTAAACCAGACGATATCGTGTACCGGCTGATTTTAACCAATCTAATTCCAAGCTGAATTTAACAAGGATGGAAACCCAGAATGAAGATCCCAAGTTGGTTTGTTATTGGCTGCGGTTTGTTGGCATTGAACCTGATTCTCGTATTAGGTGGCACGGTGTCGCGTTATGCATCTGCCGAAGCGCCCGACGATCATCAGAGAGTAAGTGAAACACCATCGCAGCTCGACGCGCCTGGAGCGCTGGACGCCGCAGAGCTTGCATCCTCTGAAGCGGTATCTCCGACATTGGCCGTCCCGCCGAGTGACGCCTTACCAACGGTTCCATCGCTTGAGAACCTAAGCCCCGCTATGCCCGGTTTGGTAGGTATTGCGGAAATCGAGAGTGCCGTAGGGGATTTGCCGCCTGCAAACGATTTACTGGCACCCTTGGATGCAATGATGAAGGCTGTGCCTGCACCCGTTTCGGAGCAATTGAGCCACAGTTTTTTCGAATCGTTGAAGCTTCGCTTACGGACAAGTGAGCACCTGAACAAGTCCACGATCGGCTTGGTCGACGAAGCCGCGATCCTGTACCAACGTGGTGAAATCGCGGAAGCGCAGAAGTTGCTCGGTCTCGCCACTCAACTGCGTGAAATGACCGCTCGACTCTTGGTGACTCACCCGTAAAATCCGTTTTCCGGCCAGACCAGCGGGCAGGAGACCGAACTCTTGAAAAACAAAAGTTTGCCGAACAAAGAGGCGCTGTCCAATTAAGTATTGCTGCGTACGCCGTCTTCGACTTTGGCGAACAGCATTCGACCGGCTTGAGTTTGTAGAGTGCTGGTGACTACTACGATCACCGTAGCGTTAATTCGGTAGCGACCGCCTTCGATAACAACCATGGTACCATCGTCTAGATAACCGATGCCTTGGTCGGGACCTTCTCCCGCTTTGACGATGCGAACTTCAAAAGTTTCACCTGGCAAAAACTGAGGGCGGAGAGAAGCGGCGATCTCGTTTAGGTTAATTACAGGAACATTGTGCACTTTGGCGACTTTGTTCAAATTGAAATCGCCAGTAATAATTTTGCCATCAAGGTGCTTGGCAAGAATCACAAGCTTCATGTCGACCGGCTGGCCAGCAAATTCGGGCAACTCGCGATCATAAATCTGAAAGTCAACCTTGGGATGCGCTCTCAACTTGTTCAATATATCTAGACCACGGCGTCCACGTGCGCGGCGCATACGATCATTACTGTCGGCAATTGCTTGCAGCTCTGCCAACACAAAGGAGGGCATCACAACTTGGCTATCGATGATGTTTGTGTCTGCCAATTCGGCTAACCGCCCATCTATGATCGAACTGGTGTCGAGCACCATAGGCCGCACCCCCTTCAGATCGCGCGAGAACTCCACGTACGGGATTACGAATCGGAAATCATCCTTGGTTTGTAAAAGGAGGCTTGTGCAACCATAACACAGCACCGCCGCCATGAGTAACTGTATCGGCGGCGTGAACGGACTGTCGGGTATTAGCGGCGCGAGGGCTACCCAAAGGATATAGGTCAACAGAAAACCCACCAGCAGGCCGAAGTAAACTGCAGAAATGACTTCAATTTGCTTTCGAGGCGTAAAAATGTCGATCGCGATCACGCCGAGCGAAAGCAGCACCAATCCGGCAATCACCAGATAGGGCAGGTACGACGGTCCGCTGAACCCCACACGAAAAAAGAGCGTCGCAATGCCTGCGGCTACGCAGATAAATGTTACTCGGAGAATTAATAATGCCATTTGGGTTTCTCGAAAGGAACCAATTCCTGACTTCCAACTCCCGACTTTCCGCGCTGAACTAAAGCATTATACGCAAGTTAATTGTTCAGCGCTGTCGCCTAAACCCCACTTATGGACAGAGTATTCGGACCTGTCGCCGGGTTGGTGATAATGGCTAGTTTACACCGCTAACGTTGCCGCACGCCACCACTCAAGGGACAAATCCTTCCGATTATCTTCAATGAGTTGCAGCGGGTGACGAAAAGTTAGGATCACTGTTGCGACGAGCATTGCTGGCAAACTCAACGCAGCCTTGAATTTCGAACACTTTGCCTAAGTTTGACTGCGCGAACGAACTCAGCGTTTTCAACCGCTCAATTAAACCCGGATTATTCATAGTCCTGATCAATATTTTACGTAAACGAATATCACGCGACGAGTTACGTCGAAACTTGAAAAAACAGACTGTCGTAGCTACGTTCGCCAGAACGTGGCTGTAACTGTCGTAGCTACGTTCGCCAGAACGTGGCTGTAACTCAAAGCGTTTCACCACGTTTTGGCGAACGTAGCTACGCG
>JANLQO010000628.1:0-4445 GCA_031367855.1 Planctomycetia bacterium
TGCTTCGAACGTATTGGGCTTTCTCTTACTCGGCACTCTTGGTGATTTGATCGAGTTGAGGCTGGGGCTAGCTATCTTCTTAGCGGCAGTAGGTTGTTTGGGTGGAATCGTTGGCGGCTTCGCTCGGCCTCAGCGAAGACGATAGCTCGCTAAGATATTCTTTTCGAGATACTGCCCACTGAATTCATCATGCAACACTTCTTTCGTAAACACATGAAGTCCCAAGGCAGTTCGGTTTTGAATTGATTCGGGGAAAACAAAACGGGGACAGTGCAGGTTTATGCGCTGCAGCTCAGTTGTTTAGAACCGCCTTACTCCAGCAAATTTCGGCAAGCTCACTGTGACCAGCGACGGCAGCTAGTAACGATCGCTTGGCGATACGCGGTCAGTACGCTCGGCCTCACATCATGCCAACCGGATTCCGACTCGATAACAACTTGCAGCGCGTAGCGGAACTCGCCATGGCTACTTCGACGAACAATCGTCAGGTCAACTTGAGCGTCGTGGAATTGAAGCGATTCAAGGAGCTCTTGAACGCGATCCTTCGCGATTGCTTCGCGCAGTTCCTCGATGGAGCTTGCAGGAGATGGACGGGCTTCCCGGCCGAAAACGCTGAGGGACCAATTGAGTTGGTATGCTGCTGAGCAATTATGGGAAGTGTAACGAGGTTGGATTTGCATAGTACGTTTGGTAGAACAACGCCGCTTCCGCCCGGGCAAGCCGGACGGAGAGCAAATGCTTCGAAGACAGTAATCGATTCATTTTAGCCGGAAGTAGCGGTCAATTGCTGCCTCCACCGGGTCAAGCCCGGATGGAAGGCCGCTCGCACATGTGTGTATTGCCAAGTGTCTGCGGATGATCGTGCCAAACTGACTGTGAACGCTTGAGGACAATCGTTCTACTCTCCGCTACGCCATCTGGCCTTTGGCATCTCCATCGTTGGCGAGTCGTTGTTTTTTGACGAACCAGGCACAGGAAGCCGAGCTCCAACGCTATTACGGCACAAGTCCCTTTGAGTGGATGGGGGGCGAAGATGCTGGATTGGGATTCCAAGCGGCCTTCTATTGGAGCTGACGCTCGATCGCGATTCGCTGGAGCGATTAAAAGAACTCAAGTTGCCATCCGCGCCCGATTGGATCATCAAATCAAAGTACCCCGATGGGACTATCATGTACAATCTGGCGACCACTAAGACTCCTATCTTCATGGTGCGTCCCGATTCACGCCGTTTGATCACTCTGGGCTATGATGAACCAGTTCAAACGGAATGGTGGCATCGACCGAGCGATCGAACAGGACTGACTCATGCGCTATGCAGCGTTTCCTGGACGTGCTTGAGTGATCCAGGTTCCTTTACTTGTATTTCACAGGAGTCAGTTAAATGAGAATATTCTCCCTGCTTTACCTCGGTGCGGTTCTCCTCATCACTGTGGTTTCCGGAGTTTCGTCACGAGCCTCCGATTCTGTTCCGTTGATCGGCTACACCGAGGGACGAAATGATATCCCCGAGGGGCAATTCGCCAATTGGATTACCAGCCGCGCCTGTGTGGTCCGGGCTGACGGCACGGGGCGAAAACTGCTGGCTGAGGAACTGATGGCGAATGAGCACGCATGGACGCAGTTTGGAGGTTGGTCACCCGATGGCCAGCAGGCTGTTGTCCTGCGCCTCTGGGAAAGCCCGGAAAATGCGAAATGGGAGCGGGAGCACAAGACCTTTCGGATGACCGAAGGGTGGTTGGTCGATACCTGTCTTCTCGATCCGACGACGGGTTCTGTCAGGAATCTGACGGAGGTCGACCGAGTCAGTATCTACAACGCGGGATTGTTCTTCTTGCCCGATGGCAGCGGATACGGTTTTACGGCGCTGATCAACGGCATCTCCAAGCCCCATCTCATGGACCTTGTTGGTCGCAAAAAACGCGACGTCTCTGGTTCAGGAGACGGCTTTGCCTATGGCTACTCGGCATCGCCCGATGGAAAGCGAATCAGCTACCACGAGAACTATCAGATCTTTGTTTCGAACACAGACGGCAGCGACAAACGTCAAATCGAGACCGGCAATCCGTTCAATTTCGGCCCGAAATGGTCGCCGGATGGCGAGTGGCTGCTGTTTGTCTCCGGTGAGCACTACAACTGTCATCCGTACATCGTGAAGAAGGACGGCTCCGGGCTGAAGAAGCTTGCCGAACGCGGCGGTTATCGCGGCGTGGTCGAGCCGCTGACACATCCGGACTTCCACAGCGCGAGCAGCGACGTTCCGGTCTGGTCTACCGATGGCCGCATGGTGTTCTACACCGCCAAAGTCGAGGACAGCATCGAGCTGATGCGCGTCGATCTCGACGGCAACGTCACGCAACAGACGAAGTCGATGCCCGGGACGCGCCACTATCATCCGGCTGCCTCGCCCGATGGAAAGTGGATCCTGTTCGGCTCAGATCGCAGCGGCATCATGCAGCTCTACGTCGCGACGACCGATGGCACTGAAACTCGTCCAGTCACCAATGTCCCAGCCGGCCATTGCGCGATGCACGGATATTGGCAGCCGGTCATCGAGCGGGAATCAAGGAACATCAGCACCATCATTACCGTCAGCAAGAGCACTCCGGAGCTGCCGCGCAAGAGCGAAGGGGATGTTATCGAACTGACAGACCGACGTCTGTTGCTGGTTTCGATGGAGTTCGGCGGCGATGGCAGCGACTTCGCCACCACTCGTTTCGTGTCCCACGAATCGTCCGATGGCGGCCGCGGCTGGGGTCGGCATCGAGTCATCACGGAAACACTGAAGGGTGATTTGAATGTGTATTCGCCCAACCTGATTCGTGCGAAGGATGGAGGAATTCTTCTGCTGTTCATGCGACAGCATCGACCCGGCGCGCTGACCAACCATGTGTGGAAGTCAACTGACGAGGGGCAGACGTTTTCGCCACAGGCGGAGTTCGTCGCGAAGCGGGACTTTGCCTTGTGCAATGCCACGGTGAAGCGACTGGCTTCGGGACGCCTGCTTCTGCCTGCCAACCCACCCGCTCCCGGGAAACCGGCCGAAACCGGGCCGTATTCGGCGACGATGCTTTACAGCGACGACGATGGAACGACATGGCAGGTGTCCGAATCTCGCATCGAGTTGCCCATGCGTGGGGCGATGGAACCCCATGTCGAACAGACGGCTAACGGGCGAGTGCTGATGGTGATGCGGAACCAGCTCGGGAAGCTATATTTTTCCCAATCCAAAGACGACGGTGCCACATGGAGCCCTGCCTTCGCCAGCTCCCTGACCGCGCCGGAATCGTGCCCCGAGCTTACTCGAATACCAGGCACGAGTGACCTGCTGATGATCTGGAACAACTCGTACGATCCGAACTTCCGGTCGCATTTCGGCAAGCGCAGTCCGCTGACCGCAGCCGTTTCGAAAGATCATGGAAATACATGGCAGCATGTGCGCGACATCGAGACCGACCCGACACGAGCGTTCTCGAACCCCGGCTGCCGTTTCACTCGCGACGGCCGCGCGATCATCAATTACTGGACCTGCGAGTATCTCCCGAATTGGGCGATGCAGGACGTGATTGATCTCCGAGTCGCTGTCATCGACAAGTCATGGTTTTACGGCGAATCCGCCACCGCAGATATAAAGGATAAGAAGTAGTGATCAAGTCAGAAAGTCCGTGGCCACCGTCGGTGCTGGACCCGTTCGTCGCATCGAAAGAGGAATTCATGTTCAAAAGACTTCTATTGTCACTTGTCCTTGTGGCCCTGTGGGGCCTGAACTGTTGCTGGGCGGTCGCGCAGGATGCGGTCCCCGTTGGGACCGCGAAGAAGATTTTGGTCCATGCAAGAGCCCGCTGATCACCTCGAATACGGCACGGTGATCAAAGACGGCGGTCTGTTCCGACTTTACACGCGCGACGGTCGCGGAACGAAATTCGGTGGTGACGCGCCCGAGGTCACTCGCGACGGCGAAAGTCGCGACGGCGAAAGTCGCGACGGCATTCAATGGAATAAGCTGACCGGTGGACAGGTACGTTTTATCAACGAATCGCCGTATGAAATTCAGCGAGGCCGACGGGGTTCGAACCCGCAACCTCCGGATCGACAGGGCAGATTTTCAAAAGGCTTTTCTGCTGAAAAACCCCGCTTATCAAGCATTTATAAGGGTAACAGAGTGCAACGCTTGTTGCAAGTAATGGCATCTAATTGCGGTATTTTCGGTATTCCTAGTAAGCGTTAAACCTTTGGCAATCGCGGACGGCAAACTAGGTTACGCGTTCGAACCTTACCGAACTATTACAAACCGTTGCACCGAAGTTATGACCAAAGGTGTCAATTGCGAATGAAGAACGCAAGCAACGCCAGCCACCACGCCAACAACGTCACCACGAATAGCAACTCGTTCGCTATGTCGATCGCCCTATCATTCATCGTCTGCCGGATCCTCGCAAACGATAAGT
>JANLQO010000630.1:0-31874 GCA_031367855.1 Planctomycetia bacterium
TTACTGTAATTCAACGTCACCACCCGCACGCCCGCTTCGATCAGACGACGCGCCACCAGCAGGCTCTGTGGTACACGCGGTGCGCCGTTCGCATCCATAAAGATGTTAGGATCGCCTTTACCATAGCGTTCCACCACCTTGGGATCCTCCTTGGAAAGATCGAGAGCTTCCGCCAACCGCGAAGACGTGAGCAGCCCCATAGCCTGTTCATTGAAGACGTCCATGGCGTGCATGTTTAGCTTTGCATCAACGTCCCTGCGCAGTAGGTCAACACTGCGTAAAAGGGAGACTCGATCGGTCAACCTATCAAGCGTTATGCCGTTGAGCACCATGTCTTGCTTGGTTGGCCCCATCGGTCGAAAGGAAGCATACGATGTTCCCAGGAAACCAGGGCCTGGCTCGTTATAGGGACCGTGCGAGCATTGATAGCACAGGCTGACGAAGGGTGGTGCGGTCGGTGCAGAAGCGCCCATTACGTTTGAGACCAGCGAACCAAATTGCGGCCAACCACCTGACGGTTTGGGTTTCTTGGGATCGTGTCCGTTGAAGACTTGCACGGCATCATGATCCGCCTGATTGCCGACGAGCGACCGAATAATGGTCAATTTGTCACCCAGCTTTGCCAGTCGCGGGAAAGCTTCGCAAATATCCATACCAGGAACGTTTGTCCGAATGGGTCTCCATGGACCGGCGACCTCACTCGGTGCATGCGGTTTTAAGTCGAACATGTCTTGATGCGGTGGACCACCCACCAGATAAATCATGATGACCGACTTGGGGTTATTCTTTATCCCAGCCGCTTGCTCAGCTCTCAGCAGAGTCGGTAAGCTCCAACCGCCCGCTGTTCCGAGCGCCGCGAGCGTGCCAATATTCAGCAAACTGCGCCGTGAAAAACCTTGCGAGAATTGGAGGTTGGGGCGATGTCCAAGGGACTCCGCATTCGGGCGGCTCGACATTTGGCAATCTCTAACAAGTAAAGGTGGGGTGCTAGGCGTGCACTTAACTTGATAACATGATTGATGAACAGAATCCACCTAAAAACGCGACTTCGTAGCATTCAAAAGAAGAAAGTACAACTAAATCGCTTGTTTGGGTAGGCTGGGATTCATGCGAAACCAGCTACGACTTTATAGGGAATGAGCTAAAATCTGCGTCTTACGATCGTCGGCAAAGGAGCTGGCGATGAGCGATCGCTGAACATGGGACTCATTTCTCTAATGACTTTTGAAGCAATTCTTGACGAACTCCATTGGCGGGGACTCATTCACCAATCGACCGAACCGAATGCCCTGCGCGAGTGCCTCAGCAAGCCGCAGTCGCTGTACGTTGGTTTTGACCCTACCGCCCCGAGTTTACATTGCGGAAGTTTGTTGCCTCTCATGGCGCTCAGGCGCTTCCAGCGCTGCGGACATCGACCGATTGCTCTGGTGGGTGGCGCGACTGGGATGATTGGCGACCCAAGCGGCAAGAGCGAAGAGCGGGTGCTGCTTTCCTCCGAAATCTTGGAAGAAAACGTAGCTGGCATGGCCTCGCAGATGAGCCGCTTTTTGGATTTCGACGGTCCCAATCCAGCCAAGCTGGTGAACAATTACGATTGGATGAGCGGCTGGTCTTACATCCATTTTTTGCGTGATGTCGGCAAGAACTTTCCGATCAACGTGATGCTCGCGAAAGATTCGGTGAAGAGCCGCTTGCAGCGCGAAGATAGCGGCATGAGCTACACTGAATTCAGTTACATGCTGCTGCAAGCATACGATTTTGCCTACTTGAATCAGAAATACGGTTGCATGTTGCAGGTCGGCGGTAGCGATCAATGGGGCAACATCACGGCTGGAATTGACCTCGCGCGACGGATGCATGGCCAGCAGCTATTTGGCTTGACCTGCCCTCTGTTGTTGACCAGCGACGGACGCAAAATGGGTAAGACCGAGAAGGGAGCGATTTGGCTCGACGCCGCCCGCACTTCACCTTACGCCTTTTTTCAATACTGGATCAACGTCGCCGACGCTGATGTATTAATGTGCATACGGTTTTTGACGGAGATCGATCGCGACGAGTACTCGTCTCTTGAGCAAGCGGTTGCATCTGCGCCGCACCTTCGCGCAGCGCAGAAGCGATTGGCTACATGGTTGACCGAGTTCGTACACGGAGCGGCGGGATTGCAAGCCGCAGAGCGAGCGACGGCAACGTTATTCGGTGCGGAAATTGATCGCACCACCGACGCCGAACTGCGCGAGATTTTCGCGGATGTACCCAGTGCCGAAGTGGGTCGCGCGGCGCTGGAATCGGGGCTAAATGTTTGCGAGGCTTTCGCGTTGGCTGGGCTGTGCAAGACGAAAAGCGAAGCCAAACGTACGGTGCAAGAAGGTGGCGCGTATGTTAACAATCGGCGGATATCGGGTCCGGAGCAAGCGTTAAGCGTGAATGATTTGGCCAGCGAAACGACGATGGTCTTGCGACGAGGCAAGAAGAATTTCGCATTGCTGCGAGTGGGAAGTTGAATTGCGATTCAAGAATCTTTAAATAGGACAGTTCATTGCGTATCCTCTTAACGAACGACGATGGTATTTATGCACCAGGGATTGCAGCACTGGAATTCAAGCTGCCGCAACTGGGCGATGTCAGTCTAGTGGCGCCAGCGACTGAGCAAAGTGGCGTGGGACACTCGATCACTTTTTTGGAGCCCTTGGTTTGCAAGAAAGTGTTCGATGGTAAACGATTTCGCGGCTACGCTGTCGAAGGCAGCCCAGCCGATTGCGTCAAACTGGGCGTTTCGGAATTGGTGGAAGAGCCCGTGGATCTGATTGTTAGCGGCATTAACGGGGGCTTGAACGCTGGTATCAATGTGTTGTATTCCGGAACCGTGGCTGCCGCGATTGAAGGTGCTTTTTTTCGCTACAACAGTTTCGCGGTTTCGCTCGAATACGATCCCCACGCGGACTTTGAAATAGCGGCTGAATTGGCGGTCGGCTTGATTGGGCAAATCCTCAGTCGCAAGAAATCAATTCCCCAGCTGTACAACATCAACATCCCGACCGCCGCAACCGTATTGGCTCGAAAGGGTGGTATCCCCCAAGTTTATTGCGTGCCGATGGGGGTGGAGCGCTACGGCGAACATTACATTCGTCGTCAGGATCCAAAAGGCCGCGACTACTATTGGGCCACCAACGATCCACCGCCGCGACGAACCGAACACCCGACAGACCTAACGATTATTTCCGATGGTCACATCAGCGTTACGCCGCTGAAATTTGACATGACGGACGTTAGCACGCTTGAAAACATGGAAAAGTGGGAGATTTTTACCGACAAAATTTAGTGAACATGGTGGGTTTTCGTGCCTCAACCACCCTACACCGGCGAGCATTTCGGAAACGGTACAGTTTTTTCAATGTCTCTTGACTACCCACTACAATTTCGCATAATAGCAATACATCCGGATGGACGGATGCATGCGTGTTGGGGAATTACTTTACCAAGGCAATTTACTGGTGGTCGCAACGGCTTCTCTCGATTGGCTCCAGACGCTGGCGGACGCTACGCGCGTGCGATTGCTGCGTTTGTTGGAGCAAGAGGAGTTGGCGGTGACAGAACTATGTGCGGTGGTGCAGTTGCCGCAAAGTACCGTCAGTCGGCATTTAAAGGTGCTCATCGCCGACCAGTGGCTAGCAAGCCGGCGTGACGGCACAAATCACCTGTATCGCATCGATCAAAGCCTGTGGACCGAAAATCGGGCCAGTTTGTGGCTCTGGGTGCGGCAGCAAGCGGACACGCCCACTACAGAATTGGATCAGCAACGGTTGGCGGGAGTGTTGGCCGAACGCTCGCGGAGCGAAGCTTTTTTCTCGACAGCAGCTGAACAGTGGGACAAATTGCGGGTCGATTTGTTCGGCAAACAATTGGATGCCGTGGCGATGGCGGCTTGTTTGCCCAGCGACGCCGTCGTCGGTGAACTCGGCTGTGGATCGGCGCCGCTTTGCCAGCTGGTTGCCCCGTTTGTGAAGACTGCCTATGCGATCGATAACTCCGCGGCGATGTTGTCGGCAGCCCGATCGTCTTTAACTCAATACAACAATGTACACCTGAGATCAGGATCGTTGACCGACTTGCCACTCGATGACAGTATGCTCGACGCAGCCTGGTTAGTGCTGGTACTGGCCTACCTGCCCGACCCTGTCGCTGTGCTTCGGGAAGCGGCGCGAGTCCTGAAGCCGAACCGATCGCTCGCGATTGTCGATCTGCTCCCGCACGATCGATCGGCATATAGGCTTGAGATGGGCCACCTGCGATTGGGTGTAAATCGCGACGAACTTACCGACTGGCTTGAACAAGCTGGATTAAAACTAACGCGTTACTTTCCGTTACCACCTGATTCGCAGGCAAAAGGACCTGCACTGTTTTCTGCCGTAGCCACACGGCGTAATTGATGCAAGTGCATTGCGGATGAAGCGTCGCACCGCGCCTGTGAGCCGACGGCGCTAGCCGCGGGTGTCGAACATTCGCACTGCGCCTGTAAGCCGACGGCAATAGCCGCGGGTGTCGAAGTAGTTGTTTTTCCGCACCACTGATCGTGTTACACGATAGCCCACGAAATCGGGTTAACAATTTGTATTGGAACGGCGATTGAATGTTTTACAGCGTGATACTTCGATACCCGCCGCTAGCGCCGTCGGCTGGCAGGTCACGGTGATCTTAGCTAAATGTTTGTTTGTTAAATTTACTGGTTCGAAAACGATTAAGGAGTTTTCTACATGAGTACTGTAACCCCTCCCAAACCGGCAACAGCTAAGTCCGTTGCGGGCGCTCGCGTACCGTTCAAGGTTCGCGCGTATGATCTGGCGGCTGCCGGCAAGCGCGAAGAAGCAGAAACGCTTGTTACTCTCGGCCGCAAAGAAATCGAATTGGCTGAAGACGAAATGCCGGGGCTGATGATCCTGCGACAGCGCCATGCCAAAACCCTCCCGCTAAAGGGTGTGAAGATCATGGGCTCGCTGCACATGACGGTGCAAACCGCCGTGCTGATCGAAACGCTTGTTGACCTCGGTGCCGACGTGCGCTGGGTGAGCTGCAACATCTTCTCGACTCAAGATAGCGCTGCGGCGGCCGTGGTAGCGGGTCGTGACGGATCGCTAGACAATCCCAAGGGCACGCCTGTTTTTGCTTGGAAGGGCGAGACTTTGCCAGAATATTGGTGGTGTACCGCTGAGGCTCTGGTATGGCCAGACGGAAGCGGTCCGGACATGATCGTTGACGACGGTGGCGACGCGACCATGTTGATCCACAAAGGCCTTGAGTATGAAGCGACTGGTAAAGTTCCAGCTTTCAACCCTGAGACCGACTCCGAAGAATGGGGCGTTGTCCTTGACCTGCTTCGCGACGAATTGGCCAAGTACCCTGGCAAATACACCAAGATGGCTAAAGCAATTCGTGGAGTGAGCGAAGAGACCACAACGGGTGTCGAGCGACTTTACGAAATGGAACGTAGCAAGCGTCTATTGTTCCCAGCGATCAACGTCAACGATTCCGTTACCAAGAGCAAGTTCGACAACGTCTACGGTTGCCGTCACTCTTTGATCGACGGACTTAATCGTGCTAGCGACGTGATGATTGGTGGTAAGGTTGCCGTCGTTTGCGGCTACGGTCAAGTTGGCAAGGGAAGTTGTCAATCGTTGCGTGGTCAAGGCTGCCGAGTGATCGTTAGCGAAATCGATCCGATCTGCGCTTTGCAGGCTGTGATGGAAGGCTACGAAGTCAAGCCAATTGAAGACGTCATCGCTATCGCTGACATCTTTGTTACCACCACTGGCAACAAAGACATCATCACCGCTGAACACATGAAGCTGATGAAAGACAAAGCCATCATTGGCAACATCGGTCACTTCGACAATGAAATCGATATGGCCGGATTGCACAAGCTGGAAAAGACAGGCGACGTCGAACGTATTAAGATCAAGCCACAGTACGATCAATTCCGCTTTAAGGCGACTGGCAAAAGTATTCTCGTACTCGCCGAAGGCCGATTGCTAAACTTAGGCTGTGCGACCGGTCACCCATCGTTCGTGATGAGCACCAGCTTTACCAACCAAGTGCTTGCACAGTTGGAGTTGTGGGCCGAGCGCGATACAGGTGCATATCAAAACAAGGTCTACGTTTTGCCCAAAAAGCTCGACGAAGAAGTTGCTCGCTTGCATTTGGAAAAGCTCGGTGTCAAACTCACCAAGCTGACCCAGGCTCAAGCCGACTACCTCGGCGTGCCAGTCGAAGGCCCCTACAAGCCTGACCTCTATCGCTACTAAGCCGAATAGTTTTGGCTCGATAGCGATTTAGCTTACTCCTATGCCACCGCTTGCGTCGCAAGCGGTGGCATGGGTGGCGCACGATCACACTCGGCGAGCTCCCACGGTGGGTCGCATCTGCCGGATGCGACCAGGAAGTACCTGTAGTGCCATTTGCTATTGAATTGGGATTAAAAGCGTTGGGTAGCCAGTCCTTGAGACTGCTTTAATCTGCGTCATCTGCGGTCCATCACCACTTCCTTTCCCTCGACTTTCCTAAACCCGGTGAACCAACTAAACTGAAGGGCGAGCGAACTCTAACCCACCCGAGCGAACTCTAACCCACCTACGATCGCAGTTTGCGAACCCACCTTGCACTTGAAACCAGTTGTCATCGGACGACTCGCAGTTTTTTGGGCTCAAGTATCCATGAACATTCAAAAACCGTCGAGGTTTGGTTGCGCCGATTTCCAAGCGGGCAGCATCCGGCGTCGCGAGGTATTGCGAGTCGGTGGGTTGTCAGCGCTGGGACTCGGGCTCGCTGATTGGCAAGCGGCTTTGGCGAGGGCGGGAGATTCTGGTTCGGTTAGCTTTAAGCCGCGGGCGAAGGCTTGTATTTTTCTGTTCATGTGGGGCGGTCCCAGTCAGCTTGAGACCTTTGATCCCAAGCCTGATGCGCCCGATGAAATTCGTGGCGACTTTCGACCAATTGCGACGAAGGTTCCTGGCATCCATATTTCTGAGCATTTCACGCGATTGGCTCATTTGACCGATCGGCTCTCGATTATCCGCTCGCTTTCGCACGACGACCCGGCTCATCTTTCCAGCGGTCATGCTACCTTAACTGGACAGCTTGCGCCGGTGCTTAAAAGTGATGCCGATCCGCCGAGTCCCAAAGATTCGCCACATCTCGGTTCACTGATTTCAAAGTTGCGTCCCAGCGTGTCGGGCATTCCATCGTTTGTCGCGATGCCTTGGCGAGCCCTCCATCCAGCGGCGCCAGGCGGCGAGGCGCCTGGCCAGCACGGTGGTTGGCTGGGGCCGACCTACGATGGTATGACTCTTACAGGCGATCCCAATCACCCCGGTTGGCAACCGCAGGGGCTCGCACTGCCGGCGGATATTGGATTGGATCGATTGGAATCTCGCGCGGAATTGCTGAAGTTGCTTGACGCGCAAACTGCGCTGGATCAGGCCCCAGCCTCGGGCGCGTTTCGTGGTCATCAGGCGCGTGCCCAGCGGATGCTTGCCTCGGCGAATGTGCGTAACGCATTTGATCTTGGCCAAGAAAAGGCGGCAACGCGCGATCGCTATGGTCGCAACATTCACGGCCAGTGTGTGTTGTTGGCTCGGCGATTGGTCGAACATGGCGTCCCGCTGGTCTCGGTAAACTGGCACAATGATGGTCAGAATTTTTGGGACACGCATGGTAACAACTTTAACCGGCTGAAGAACGACCTCATTCCGCCAGCTGATTTGGCGCTGTCCGCGCTGATTGAAGATCTGGAACAGCGCGGCATGTTGGATGAGACAATCATTGCGTGGGTCGGCGAGTTCGGGCGTCGCCCGCAGATTACCAAGAACAATGCTGGCCGCGAGCATTGGCCGTTTTGTTACAACGGATTGCTGGCCGGTGGTGGAATTCGAAAAGGGTTCGTCTATGGCAGTAGTGACCGCCACGCGGCTTATCCAAGTACTGATCCTATGTCGCCGCAAGACTTTGCAACCACCATCTTGCACGCGATGGGCTTTCCAACGGACGATGTGCTGAACGATCGTGAAAATCGACCTCACCGAATCGCCAGCGGCAAGATTATTCATTCGTTGTTTGGTTGAACAACCTTTCGGAAAATGTGCCATGGCCGATGTTGGCAGCATCCTCCACCCGTGCGTCAGCTGAAACTGGCTCGGTTAAGCTATACTAAGGCAGTGTTTGATTCGCATCAACGCTGGCGGATTTGAACTAATCGCCACGCTTTTTCGACGAGATACTGAATGAATTTGAAGGAATTTCTTGAACACCACGGCTTACGCACCAATCCATTCGCTGAGGAAGACGCGCAAACCGATGTGGTCTTTCGCGAGCATTGCATCGATGGCACTTTTCATCCCGCGTGGGACAAGGTCATGGGCAGCCCATCGGCACCATCAACTTCCATTGTTTTTGGCGCCAAGGGTTCTGGCAAAACAGCCATGCGTTTGCAGATTGATCGCAACCTCAGTCAATACAACACGGATCATCCTGGGCAACGTGTTTTCGTCATCCACTATGACGACTTCAATGGTTGGATCGGCCAGTTGCAAACGCGCTTGGGGCGAAGAAACTCTGCGAAACCGGAACGCGTACTTCAGCAAGTGGGTATTCATGATCACATGGACGCACTGCTCGTTCAGGGGGTGACGGAACTAGTTGACCAATTACTGCAGACAACTGGCTCAGCGAAGGCAGTGGAACATGCCGTGCCTCGATCGGCAATAGATAAACTGGACAAAGACCAGCGCCGCGACCTGCTATTATTGGCCGCTTGCTACGACCAATCGAAAATAGGAAATACTCGCGCTCGCTGGAACGATTTGCGGCGCTCATTGCACGTCCGAGCTTGGTGGAGTCAAACGGATTGGGTCGTTGCGTGGGTCGGATCAGTCGTGGGCTCGATCAGTGCCATTGGGTTATGGTGGCAAGAATACCTGTCGCTAAAGTACGCGATCCTTTTTGCAGTTGCTGCGGTTCTCATTGCAAGCGGCCGATATCTGTGGCGGTTGACGATGTGCTACTCGCGGGCTTGGAAAGTAGTCCGCAATTGCCGCGTACGCAGGCAGAGCATCGGTGAGCAGGCGGGGGTATTTCTCCAATTGCCTTGGTCCGCTTGGTCGTCCGAGCCGATGCCCGTGGACCGAGTTTCAGAATCGCGTTACTCATTGTTAGCAAAGCTACAGCACATCCTGCAATCACTGGGCTTCCCTGGCATCATTGTGCTGGTCGACCGTGTCGATGAACCAGAACTTGTCAACGGCAAGCCCGAATTGATGCGATTGTTAATTTGGCCAATGCTCGATAACAAGCTGCTCAAGCATCCGCGACTGGGATTCAAATTGATGCTGCCTCAAGAACTTCAGCATTTTGTTGATCGCGAAACTCGCGAGTTCCACGACCGTGCGCGACTCGACAAACAGAATGTCATGTCGAATTTTGATTGGACCGGCGAGTCGCTGTACGATCTGGTTTCGGCACGATTAGCGGCCTGTGCTGCGGCGGGCAGGAAACCGGCGCCGAACGATCTCTTCGACGAGTCGATCGGGCAGGAACGCTTGATCAAAGCCATGCGTGAGTTGCGTGTACCCCGGCAACTGTTTCGGTTTCTATACTCGGTCGTCAGCGAGCATTGCAAAAAATACACATCGAATGTGCCGGAGTTTAAGATCCAAAGTGCAACATTCGAATCCGTGTTTGCCACCTGCCAAGAGAGTTTCCGCCGCGAAACAACTACTGTCTAGAGTAGCAAAATGACCAAGGCTCTCGGTGAGAGACCTGTTCGTAGTTGAATTCTTGTCCCGTTAGGCTGTAATGGGAGAGCGCCGCAAAGGGAGACTAACGTGTCAGCGTCTCGGAGATAGGCTGGCAACGCAGCTTATTTAGGCAGAATCATCAAGGCTAACAGTTCTTCGGTCAGTTCTTGGGCGACCAAGTAAGATCGGAAGCTGATGAGCAACGACGTCGCTTGTTCAATCACATTAATAGCGCGGCGATCGCGGGCCTTGGCAGTTCGAATGGTTACGTGCATCTTTGTTTGACGTTGGATTGAGCCGCGAACGCCTGCAGGACGCATTTCAATGTGTTCCAAAACGACTTCCATCAGCAATTCTACCGTTCGATCATTTGCCCTGCGGTTCGTGCTTGCCTCCCGGTTGTTGATGCGGATTGCGACACGATTGTCATCTACCTTGATGATCTCGGCTTTGTTGTCGTTAATGAAACCGCTTAAGCGTTCGACTGCGATATCTTGCGGAACCGCGGTCAAGTAATCTTTTTCAATGAGCGTGGCTTTGGCATCTGCCGCAGAAAACCAATTGAACCAACCCGCCTTCTTAGCAGGCTCTTGATCGGACTGCATGCCACGACCCAGTTGCACGACTCGGTTTCTTCCCGAATCTTTGGCGAACAGCAAGGCGCGGTCCGCGCGAGCAAGCAACGTCTCGTCGTTATCGCCCGGTAGAATTTCGGTCACCCCAAAACTAGCTGTCAGGCACTGACTACGCAGCGCAGCGACCGGTGTCGCCTCAATCGCGCGACGAATATCTTCAGCTCGACTAGTCGCGGCTGCGTTATCGCAATTCGCGCACAGGATTACAAATTCTTCACCGCCATACCTCGCCACCATATCTCCAGATCGCGCGAGCTGCTTGAGCACTGTCGCAAAGCAGATCAAGGCCTCGTCGCCTGCAGGGTGACCATAGGTGTCGTTGATACGTTTGAAATGATCAATATCGCAAATGATCAAACTGCCCGGCAGTGATGATTCAATATGACTGGCTACGAACTCCGGAAGGAACCGGCTCAGCCCCGCGCGATTTGAAACGTTAGTCAGGTTGTCCGTGGTCGCAATTTCGTGCAAGTTTTGTACGCGTTCTTCGAGATCCGCTTTCTCGGATGCATCGCGAATCATGAAGATTGCTCCACACAGATCTCGACTGGCATTGTGAACCAGCAGTGTATTGAAATTCACCGGCATCGAGCGACCGTCAACGTGGACCAAGATCAGATTTTGGTTCAATGCGACTTGCGATCTCAAGGCTTGGCGGATAGGGCAACGTTCTTCAATTAATTGACCGCCGCTGAGCGACTTGAGACCGATAACTTCCGCACTGACAGCCTGATGTAGCATCGCGGCCGCATGTCGCCCCGTGAGGCGTTCTGCAGCACGATTCCAAGTCAATACACGCCCGTCAAAATCAACATAAATCGCCGCGTCGTTCATCGCCTCCAGTAAGCGATGGTGATACAAAGTATCGATCAGATTCTGCATGGCGCCACTAGAAGCGAGCAAATGGGTGTCACAAAAACCTGGGGTGGGATAGGGTGTAAGCTCACTGAGCCAGCGTTTTCCGACAAGCGCGTCCAACGCCCCAGGTGGCTGGGTTATCAAGTGGGAGAATTCGTGAATCAACGACGAGTCAAACTGGCTGCCACCGTGCTTGATCAGCTCCTTTATGGCCATTTCGCGACTCATGGCGCGACGAAACGGCTGCTCACTCGTCATCGAATCGAATGCATCCACGATCGCCAGCATGCGCGCAGTTATTGTCAATTGAGCCGGTACAATTGTCTGCCCTGTGGTCTGGGCGACGTTCACCTTGACGTCCAGTCGGCTGCGATAGTTGCGTATGACTTCGATCAACTGAGGGCTTGCGCCTGCGCCGACGAGCAATTCAACCGCTAGTTCGCAGTGCACCTGCATCATTGATTGTTCGTTGCCGATCAACTCTTCTGTTTTTTGCAGCACGCGATCCGGTACACCCAGCTTGCCCAAATCGTGCAAAAGGGCCGCCACTTCGAGCAGTTCGCGTTCGGATTCCGGCATACCTCGCATCGCAGCCCATTTCGAGGTACCTAAGGCAACTCGTAGGCAGTGTGCCGCTGTCGGCGGATGCTTGGCGCGAAGAGCGAGAAACAAGGCCGAGTAGATCCCCAAACGGTTCTTAACTATGCGATCTTCAAGCGGCTGCGGCACACGTGCTGGCGCCACCGTTGTTACGGGCGGGCTAGCACCGGGCGAGGCGTTTGAATGAGTTGGCACAGGTTGCATGAAGTCTTCAGCCATGTGGGCGGTCATGTTGTCGTGCTACCGACAAATTAGAAAAGCACGTTCTAAGCTAGGTTGAGCAAACGAGCACGTCAAACGTAAACCAAAAAGCGTTACGAGTTCGTTCGCAAGAATCGTTACAATCGTTGTTCACAATGGTGAGTCACAGTCAAAATCGCACCATCAATCCTCGGTTCTGAGTTTAAAGCGTACGTCACGCAAAACTGAATGGTCACACCGAATAGAAATCCGCCATGGTAAAAATCGTTTTTTGCAGTTAGAGGGCCATCGTCATTCCTCCCACCATTTGCGGGCAGTCCCTATAACCCTCAACAACGGAAGCATTGCTCCATTAGGATCATCCGGGAAGTGCGCACTTTTGAGTTGAACTTAGTTTCTCAATCGCGTGAATTGAGCCACACAAAACTGGTCGCATCCGGCAAATGCGCCCCACTAAAACAGGTCTTTCTTAGGCATTTTGACAAGGCAGACCTCCGCGTTTTTACGCATTGCACTTTAGACAAAAGCCAGTTACCGTTGGGGAAAATGGGTCGCACAAAAAACAGCTAATCAAACTGCTTTTTTCAAATGGATTTGCGAATGAGTGATAACATTTTCTCGCCGGGCGTTGCACCCAATACCGTGATGAAAGCAAATGGCGAAATTCTCGCGGTGCCGTTGGGTTGGGTATTGTTACCTCCGGGCGATGCGCTGTTAACGCGGCGGGTTAAATCAGCGGGCGAGCATTGGGTCGTGCAGGAAAAGCGAGGCCGTAAGGTTTTTTCGCGCGGTGTATGGGCCGCTGCGTCGACAATCGCCAGATTGCGGGTCGACGTGGACGTTGAGCGCGGCTCCGAGAGTTACCTGAAACGCAGAGTAACCGACGGAAAACGTCGGGAGAAAATGCAAGCGGCGTATGTAGAGGACTTCGAGGGCTCCGTCCTAGCTTACTTAGCATTCCATGCGGATCATGTAGCGGTCGCGCAGCAAATGGCTCAGGCGGTCACCGTTCACGCAACTCCTGTCGGTAGTGGCACCGTCGCGCGTACAACTCGAATTCCGATCGAGCAGCGAGCAGAAGCGGCGGTGATTGCCTGGATGCGACATCAAACGACCGGCTATGATTCGATGAAAATTGCGCGGGTCAAAGGCGAGCGGCGCGAAGTGCGGCGAATGTTAGCGCAGCGATCGAAGCAACTACTGAACAACTATCGGCTGGGGACGGCAATCAAGCTGGATTGCCCGTTGTGGGCAGCGCTGGGACGGCTGGAGTGTGGTCGAGTCGCTCCGCGACTCGACGACGCGTACGAAAACGAAGGCTGAACATCAGACAATGGCCCCGAGTTGCGGAGCAACTCGGCCACGTTTCAAAAACTTTTCGTGGCCAAGCGAATTCCAAATCAAGGCACTGCAATTTCAGCTTACAATTGCAGCACACTCTAGTGCATTACTGCTCCACAGCATTTCGATCTAACTTAATGCGATAATTTAAAATTCGGCGCGTTTCCAACTCTTCACAGCGTATCCAGTACTCGGCAGTCTCATTGACGCTTGGTAACTCAATCAGAAATTCACGATTGTTTTCGCCTGGGGCGAGGCTTTCCACTCGCAAGTTTTGGTAGGGATAGGGGGGCGGAAAGAATTTGCAATGAAACGCGGTTTCAAGATTGCCGCGATTTATTGCGGTTAAACGCAACAACATCGAGGTATCGGACACTTTCTCAAGTTGCCACTGAAAATCGATATCGTCGAAGCCGACTGTGACCTCATGATAAGTGCTGAAGCGTTCCGTTTTGTCAGCTTCAAATTGGAAATCGAAGCGCACCGCATGCTTGCCTGCTGATACATCGGATCGCAGTTCGAGCGGGAAGTCCTTTTCAAGCGTGTGCTCCGGAGTCACCAGCAAGGGAAGGCTCGCGAATTCGTTTTCAAGCAAGGTCGGCGCCACTAAATCCACATTGCCGCGAATGACCTTGCCGAACGGATTGCCAACTTTGATAGGTACCGCCTGACCACGGCCTGCTAGGCTCTGCAAACTTGCGGCCCCCAATTCGAATTGCATACGAAAACGAGCAACTGGCAAATCCATACCGCGAACAATAATCGGCCAAGGGCCAACGGCAACTCGCTGTTCAATGCCATGGCGATGGGAACGAGCGGGTTCGACAACGATGGAGCGGCCCCACAAGTCAATCGCATCCACTTCGCTGCCAAGGTACAATTGCTCGACTTTGGCATTGTCGTTCCATATAACCATGAGTCCGCGATTGCCGTTTTGGAAAATGTGATTTTGGCTTCCTCCCGGCAGCATGATCTTACCTACGTAATTGGCTGGTCCGATGTGCTGTACGAGCGTTCGCCATGGAACCGACATCGCCTGTGGTTCAAAGTTCGAATTGAATAGTCCAACTTCCTGATCCATCGGTTTGGTAACATACGCCGCAGAAACGCCGAGCTTTTTCATCATCGTCATGCGTTCGGTCAAGTCGCGAACCCGGTCGAGCATGCTGTATTTGCTGGCTGGCAAAAAATCGAGGGTCAGCCATTTTGTTGTACCCTCGTGCGCCTTGCTGGCGAGGTAGCTGGGCAACTCTTCGGCTCGTAGATCGGGTTGGATTGACAACTGCGTCGCTTCCCAAGCCATCGCTTGCCCTTGCGGAAGTCCGGCAAGCCATGGCCAAGCGATCACGAGACGCAGTTCTTGACTATAGGATTGAACGCTGGCATGAATTTCGGCGATGGTCTGAAGCAGTTTCTCATTGGCGAGAAAACTATGATCGTCATCGTTGCCGAGTTGAAACCAACTCAGCTTCATGGTCATCCGCGACAAGATGGGATCGAGCAAAGGTTCCCAAATGGCCTTGTTCTGGAAAATGGTAACAATCGGAAGGTGGTCGTTATCGTCGTTGAATTGTTTGCGTTGCGAAGCGGGCGGTTGATCTATCACACCTACGCATTGAACCTGGTGCGATTGCAGCCTTTCGATCAGCCACGCTAGTTGATCGATGGTTTTGGTATCCGCGTTGACATCCAACCAAATCGGGATCTTGACCGCGCTGGCACCAAAAGTGCGCACAAGTTGGGGGATGTTGCGCAGTTTTTCATTATCGAGACCTGAGGGCAGGGACCAACCGAATGGTCCTTGGCCTTCGATCGGCAAAGTATCGACTACAGCCAGCCGCAGTTCTCTGTCGCGAATACGGCTAGCGTGTTTACCCAAGAAGACACGGGCGACGTAATGCCCAGGTGTATTGAGTTGTATTTTCCAATTGGCCTGACCGCTGGTTGTGTCAGTTCCGAAAGTGGCGTGGCTGGGCGTACCCTTGGCGGAAACGTAATGAGGCCCATCGCTACTGGAATTCGAAGGCTGGCTGCGCGGCTCGACGGCAGGCAAAAGTGGAACTGATTTCTGCTCGACAACTTGTCCGAGTTCATCTATTAATTGAAAGCGAACGCTTGGACTTTCGTCCTTGTTGTTGATGCCAATGGCAGTACAGGTAATTTCGCATTCCTGTCCCGGATGCGCGATATTGAGCTTGAGATTGCTGCGTAGTTCCAAACGTGGAACTCGGTTTATGCGAATATTGTCAAACCGCGCGACGCCTCGGAATTCACGGCTGGCATTGCGTTTTACCATGATGCGAACACGAGCGGCTTGAAATTCCTTGGGTTCGTCCAGTGTGCTAAAACACTGAACTCGTTTCCAACCTGTAGTTCCAGTCAGTACCTCAGTTGCGGAGCTACTCACATGCTGTCGGTCTCGGTCCAGCAACTCAAGTTCCAACCAAGCTTGATGTCCGATCAAGTGATCGCACTCGATGGAAGCCTCAAGTCCATAACTGTAGCGCGGGTCAAGGCGCACAATGGGTCCAATAACTTCGGCTGATGCTCCATCCATTTGCAATTCGAAGCACCGGTCGACGACGGTATCCAAAAAGCGCGACACTTGTTGTGGCGGAAGCTCTGGATTGTCAGCTACTGTCAGTCGTCCGCTCTCGAATTTACGCCAAAGCACGCTTAACGTGCTGGCAGCGGCAGCAGCTTCCGGGTAGCGCGGGACGACTTTCATCGTCAAGTATGCAGGATGTTCGCGATCTTGACGGCGTTTCCAACCCTTCGGCCACTGGTCACTTGGATTAAGATCGCTACGCTGGAATTTCCACGACTGAACTTGATCTACCTCCAAGTCTTGGGCCTGCAGCGAAAAACCACTAATCGTCATCAAAACTATAAACCAGTACCATCGCGCTAGAACCGATCTAGGGTTATGACCGATGTGCAGGTTGTGAGGAATAGTGCACAAGTGATTTGTCATTTGAAAGATAAGGAATAATCCAGAGTGCCGGAATTAAGAATTGGAATTCAAATTGCCAGTTTGGCGCAACCGCTGAAGTTAGCATTGCAAACTGCTGCGCGACTCGGCGCTACCGGAGTAGAAATCGACGCTCGAACGGACATTAGGCCAAAAGAATTGACCGATACTGGTCGGCGTCAACTAAAAAAATGGATGGACGACCTGAATTTACGGGTTGCAGCGGTACGGTTCCGGACTCGCCGTGGTTACGATATTTTGCAAGACCTCGATCAACGTATCGATGCGACCAAAGAAGCGATGCGCCTGGCATATACCCTGGGTTGCAACGTCGTCGTCAATCAAATTGGTATGGTGCCGGAGGATGTGTCGCATCCGTCGTATTCGCAACTTCAGGTTTGTTTGACGGATTTGGCGCGCTATGGGCAACATGTGGGCGCCATGTTGGCCGCTGAGACGGGTTCCGAGCCAGGCGAGCGGTTAGCCGGTCTGCTCGAGAGCACAGCCGAGAAGACCATTGGAATCGCCTTCAATCCGGCGAACTTGATAGCCAACAACTTTTCGTCTGAAGAGTCGCTGGTTGCCTGCGCGCCCCATGTGCTGTTAGTACACGCCCGCGACGCCGTTCGCGATCTTGCACGCGGGCGGGGAATCGACGTTCCACTCGGGCGCGGATCCGCCGAATTTCCCACCATCTTGGCACATCTTGAACAACGACAATACAACGGCTGGTTTGTGATCGACCGCGAGCCATCCCCGACTGCGATTCAAGAAATTGGCTATGCAGTCTCATTCCTGAAAGCACTTTGAGTACCCATGAGTGAAGACACGTGCAGGCTCAATCCGCAATCGCCGCGTGGGCTGCAACCTACTTTACTACCAACAGCAAATCTCCGGCCGAAACTTGCGAGCCGGATTTCACTAGCAGCTGCTCGATGGTGCCGTCTCGGTCGGCGGAGATAATGGTTTCCATTTTCATGGCTTCTAGTGCGAGCAACTTTTGGCCCTTGGTAATGGAATCACCAACTTTCACGGCCACCCCGATCACCATGCCGGGCATGCTAGCAGCGACTTGAGTTGGATCGGCTGGGTCGGCTTTTACTGCATGAGTGATGGTGGTTTCAAGGTTCGAATCGACCACTTCGACTTCACGCGGTTGGCCGTTCAGCTCGAAGAATACAGTCCGGGTGCCATTGGGCTTGGGTTGTCCCACGGCTAAGAAGCGAATAATCAATCGCTTGCCGGTTTCGATGTCAACGGAAATCTCTTCTGTGGTGTCGGGACCGTAAAAGAAATAGGGAGTGGGCAAAAAACTGACGTCGCCATAGGACTTTAGGTGCTCGATGAATTCTTCGTAGACTTTGGGATAGAGCAAGTGCGTAACGCATTCACGGTCGGTGGCTTCGCGGCCCAGGATGCCGGTCACTTTTACGCGTGTGGCTTCGATATCAGCTGGCGGTAGCGTGGCGCCGGGGCGGCCATCGACGATCGGGCGTCCCCGTAAAATCAACTTTTGCACGTCCTTTGGAAAACCACCCGGCGGTTGCCCCATCGCTCCGCTGAGCAAATCCATCACGCTCTCAGGCGCGGCGATTTCGCGATTCCCGCTACGGATGTCTTGGGCGCTCACTCCGCCGGATACCATGTAGAGCGCCATATCACCGACTGCTTTGGAAGTCGGAGTGACCTTGACGATATCGCCGAATAATTCGTTGACTTCGGCGTAGACTCGGCAGACTTCGGCCCAACGATCGGCTAAACCCAGCGCCCGCGCTTGTTGATATAAGTTTGTATATTGCCCGCCTGGCATTTCGTGTTGATATAGATCGCCACCGGCAGCAAGGGATTCGCTTTCGAATGGCAAGTAAAATTCGCGAACGCCTTTCCAGTACGTGGCCAACTCGGTCAAGACGTCCGTCGATAATGAACTGGCGCGCGGACCAAATCGCAAAGCTTCGACGAGCGTATTTAAGTTGACTTGCGACGTTCCGCCGGAGAGTGAGGCGATAGCGGCGTCGGCGATATCAAGACGCTCGTCAGCCGCCGCGAGAATAGAAGCCGCTTGTATGCCTGCCGTATCGTGGGTGTGGAAGTGAATCGGAATACCGATCTCTTGCTTCAGCGCTCGCACCAGTTGCCGCGCGGCCTCAGGTTTGCACAGGCCAGCCATATCTTTAATCGCCAACATGTGTGCGCCGAGCTTTTCCAAGTGTTTGGCGAGATCGACATAGTATTTTAGGTTGTACTTCTGACGCTTGGGATTCAGTATATCGCCAGTGTAACAAATAGCGGCTTCGCAAATCGCACCGCTATCGATGACCGCTTCCATGGCAACTTGCATGTTCTCAACCCAGTTGAGGGCGTCGAAGACGCGGAAAACATCGATGCCTGCGTCGGCAGCTTCGCGCACGAACAACTGCACAATGTTATCTGGATAGTTCGTGTAACCGACTGCATTACTGGCTCGGAGCAACATCTGAAACAAGATGTTCGGTACGCGTTCGCGCAGCTGTGTCAAACGCGTCCAAGGACTCTCTCTAAGAAACCGCATCGAAGTATCGAATGTTGCGCCACCCCACATCTCAAGCGAGAAGAACTCCGAAGCGCGTCGCGCATACGCATCGGCAACCTCCAACATGTCATGAGTTCGCAGACGCGTTGCTAACAGTGATTGATGCGCGTCACGCATGGTGGTATCGGTCAGTAGCAGCGACTTTTGTTCCAGCACCCAGTCGGCAAACTTTTTCGGACCGAGCTGCTTAAGCAAATCGCGGGTGCCGGTCGGCATCGGTGTGGTTGCATCTGTGACTGGAACTAGCGCTGGATCGCGACGGGTAGCGACAGCTTGACCTTTCACCAGCGGATTGCCATTCACGATCGTATTTGCCAAGAAACGCAGAATTCGCGTAGCGCGGTCTTTGCGAGGTTTGAATTCAAACAGGTTCGGTGAGGTGTCGATCAGTCGTGTGGTAGCTTTGCCCTCGAGGAAAATTTCGTTACCGATCATCTGAATCAAGAACGGAATATTCGTCTTCACGCCTCGAATGCGAAACTCTTGCAAGCAACGCTCCATCCGAGTTGCGGACTCACGCAGAGTCCGGCCGCGGGCGGAAACTTTTACTAACATCGAATCGTAAAACGGATTGACGACGGCACCGCTAAAAGCGCTGCCCGCGTCCAGCCGAATGCCGAGGCCCCCGGCGCTGCGATAGTGGGTGATGCGTCCATAGTCAGGCCGAAATTGGTTCGTCGGATCTTCTGTTGTGACGCGACATTGAATCGCAAATCCATTCGCACGCACTTCGGATTGATCCGGCAAGCCGACCGATTCATCCCCCAGTTTGTGTCCCATCGCCACCAAAATCTGCGCACGTACCAAGTCGATACCGGTGATCTCTTCGGTCACCGTATGTTCAACTTGAATGCGAGGGTTAACCTCTATAAAGTAAAACTTATTGGCTTCGGTATCGTAGAGAAACTCAACGGTGCCTGCAGCGCGATAGCCCACGGCATTGCCGATCGCCAGCGCAGCTTCATGCAGTTGCCTGGCTATGGCGGGCGATAAGTTGGGTGCAGGTGCGACTTCGATGACTTTTTGGTGTCGACGTTGCACCGAACAATCGCGCTCGTAAAGGTGCATCAAATTGCCATGATCATCACCTAGCAACTGCACTTCGATATGTCTTGCTTGACGAACAAGTTTTTCGACGAATACTTCGTCGCTACCGAAAGCATTCTTAGCTTCGCGTTGTGCAGAATCGAGCGCGCTAGCCAACTGCTCAACAGTATCTACCATGCGCATACCTCGACCGCCCCCACCCTTGGCGGCTTTGAGCATGACGGGAAAACCCATCTCGGTTGCTAACTGCTTCGCTTCCTCGAGACTGGTCACCGAGTGTGAACTTCCAGGCAGAACCGGAACACCAGCCTTCATGGCAATTTCACGCGCCGCTACTTTGTCACCCAGTTGCTCGAGCGCCGCCACACTCGGACCGACAAACGTGATGCCCGCTTCTTCAAGGGCCCGCGCGAAAACAGGATTCTCCGACAGAAAACCGTAACCGGGATGTACCGCATCGATGTGGTAGCGTTTGCACAATTGCACGATACCTTCAATGTCGAGATACGACCGAATCGGTTCGCCCGCTTTGCCAATCTGATAGGCTTCGTCCGCTTTAAAGCGATGGAGCGCAAATCGGTCTTCGTGCGAGTAGATGGCAACAGTTCGAATACCCAGTTCGTGGGCACTACGGAAAACACGAGTCGCAATTTCGCTGCGATTGGCAGCCAGAATTTTTTTAATCGGTTTCATATCACTCGGTCAAACTGAAGTTGGATTCCGCGTAGCTTATAGGTCAAACATTATTTCATTCGCCGCCGTTTATGCCTAGGGTTGGATCGCAGGCTTTGGGAACGTTTTCCAGCCTAGTGCTCTGTCACACAGGAAAACGTGGCATAGGCTTAACGCTGAGCAGGGACAACATACAGGTCGATGCCTGCAAACTGGCAACACCGGCTTGCCCCCCGCCTGGTGAATTCCTCCAGAATCAGGCCTTGGGGATCGCCATGAAATGGGCGTGAGTATACCAACCATGAACGCTCTCGTTGTGAATTCGCTTCGACAACGCGCATTGCCTCCGCGAAGGATTGCAAGTCATCGACCACTTTGGTGCGCGTTCCCGGCTGGGGCAATTCAAATAACTGATCCTGATAATTGGCGCAGTAGTGGGCCAGCGGCTGGAGCATGTAGTCGGAAACCACATACACGGGCTCGCCACTTGTTCGATTATCAATCAAATACTCGGCGACTCTACGAACATCTTCGAATTGATAGCGAGGATCGAAGATGCGATTGCCATTGGCAATGAAAAATATGGCAAACAGAACAACGCCGCAAGCAATCAACCACTTGGGTAGCCGTCTCCCATTTTCGCTCATGAACGCGAATCCAAACAGCACCGATAATGGAAAAGCAAACCAAGCGACAAAACGAACGTTGTAGGTGATGCCCGTGAAAAAACCTGCAATTCCAATGAGGATGAGCGGGATAGTCAGAACGGCTATCACGGGAGTCAGAATGCCGACTCGTCTGAGCGCCGTTGCACCTCGCAATCCCAACGGCGTTGCAATGGCTGCAACCGCAAGTAACCATGGAACCGCTGATCGGACAGCCGCCGTTGAGCCAATATATTGAAGTTCTCTCTGGGAAGGACCAAGCGCGTAGCCACTGAAGTATGAGAAGTACGTGTACACCACCGCAACCAATGACAGCGGCCGTGGATCACGCAAGCCATGTTGATGCTTAAAATCGTCGGCTAGGAAAACGAGCACAGGACATGTCATGATGAACATGCTGCCATAGCTGATCGCAATCTTCGCCATTTGGCCCCACTTCCGCTCGCATAACCAAGCAACCGACAACGCTATGGGGATCATCGCGAAGTAATAGTGGGCGTACATTCCCACAACGGCGAAAATCGTAAAGGCGGCAAAATGGCGAGTCTTCGAGCTCTTCATGGCCAGCAAGAAAAAGCCGATGCAAAACACACTCAGGCAGGTCATTAAGGCATAACCACGAATCAACTGGGCGTAATACAATTGCAAGGGACTGAGTGCAAACAGCGCCGCTGATACGAAACCAATCGTCGAATTCGCGAGTCGCCAGACGAACAGGTAGATCGCAAAAGTTGCTATCAAGCCAAAGCTAGCCGACAGCCAGCGCGCGTCGATGTGATCAGCAAAAACCGCCAGCCAACTGCGCAATGCGAGCGTAAACAGTGGCGGCATCGAGTCGGTCATAAATACCGATTGCCAGAAATCCCCTTGTGCAAAGTGTAATTCTTCCACTTCATCCATGAAGTAGCTTTGGTAGCTGATTGTGCTCACTTGAAGCGCAGCGAGCGCCGCCAGCAGCAGGGCAATCGCGATCCGTGGGTGCCTTTCGATGGTATTCATCATGTTATGTTCGGCCCACCTTGATAAAGGCTTGCCGAAGTCCCGTGACGTACTTTTCAACGGTAAACAGCTCGCAGAATCTTGTTCTTCCTGCCGTGCCAAGGTTTCGACACAAGACAGCATCTTCAGCCAGTGATTGCAGGTAACCCGATAGACGTAAGTGATCGTGCGGGGCAATCAAAAAGCCGGTCTTACCATGTTCAACGATCGAGGGTATTCCTCGCCATTCAGTTGAAATTACCGGCAGGGAAAAACACATCGCTTCGAGCAATACGCATGGAAAGCCTTCCGATTGATAGTGCGATGGAAAGCAAAACACATCGACGTCTGAAAATCTTCTCCATTTATCTTCGCCAGTCTGCTGCCCCCATAATCGCACAACGTCTTGCATGCCTGCCGCTCGGATGCGATTTTCAACTTGCTCGCGAAACTCTGAAGGTTGAAAACTCCCCACGATGTCCAGGTGTAATGCAGTTCCATTGGCGATAGCGTCGGCGCATGCGTCAAGCAAAACCAAGGCCCCCTTGCCTTCACAGACGGTGCCCAGATAAAGAACCTTCAGCAGCGAATCCGCTTGGCGGAGACGCGGCGCAAAATTCAATCGGCTCGCTTCATCATGCGCGGCATTGGGAACAGTGAAGATCTGCTGTGCCTGGAGCGCCGCGGCGTCCGGGGTCGTTAGCTCCGAAAGCTGAATTGCAGCCGCAGGGCGTGACATTGCGCCCCTTGCAAGCCATTTAAGAGGCAGAGGCAATCTGGCAATTAATTCACTAACCCCGCTAGCATGGAAATGGTATACGGTCTTCGCAAACATCCACCGCGTCGAGAGCAAAATGGCGATGTCGCGTAGCAGCGGGACGAGATTGGGGCCCGCAGGCGGGTAATACAAAACTCGAATTCCAAAGCGAAAGCGATAGTAAATAATAGACGAGATTACCACCGCCAAGTGGATCAGCTTACCCAGCTGCAACCGACCGACTTGATGCATATCATCAGAAAACGCCATACGAACATGATAGAGTTCGATGTCGGGCATTTTGCCTTCTAACAGCATCTTGATCATCAAAGCCTGACCATGATACGGTGGCGGGGTCTGGCCTACCACCAACACACGAACGGCTTGCATAACCTCGTGGATACGAGCGCTTTCGGTAGCGAGTTCGGTAGTAGTCATTGACCCACAACTCGCCGATTCGAATTACGTACAAAACCCGCCGCAACGTCCTTGGAGTCGTCCGGCTCATGCAATAACGCAATGAAGGTGGAAACGAGAACAAACAGTGGAAAACCCGGTAACTTAAAAAGCGATTCTCCAGCACCATTGATCATTGCACAAACAAAAATGCCCGCGACGATCGCGTACTCGACTTTGCCCGTCCTGGTATATAGCCGAGCCGTGGCGACGAGAGCACATATTAGCATACTGACAAAAAGGATTGCTCCGATGATCCCCACGTCAATGGTTATGTCGAGGTACATATTATGTCCATGCGGAATCTCCCAACTAAAAGTCTCGCTCAAGTACTCCACTTTCTTTGCATCCCAGAACGCCAAATATCCATAACCAAGCATGGGAGATTTATAAATCCAAGTCAACAGTTCCTCCCATAGCGGCAGTCGACCTGTCAGGCTGGAAACGTCATCCGTACGCCCCATAGCCACAATATTTCCAAGTTGACCCACGCTCTGAGCGCTCAACATAGAAGCACCTACGGCTACTAAGCCTGCCGCAAATAGGCAGGCAAGTACCAACAAAATTCGATTGTTGCCACGAAAAGCCAGAATTTGCATGACCACAAAAGAAACTACTACTGCGGCCAACGTGGTCCGAGACTTGGTAAGGATAATGCAGCAAACCGCCAACAAAATCAAGCCAATAGTGAACAGCTTGCTGCGGTCAGGACGGATGAATAGCTGGGCCGTAAGGCAGACAATCGAACCATAGATGGCCTCGGTATTAGGATGTGTCGTTCCCGTAAACCGATGTCCGCCGCCAATTTGAAAAGTTCCCAAGGAAATCTCTGCGAGGAATCCAACCGAAATGTAGACGGCGCACGTAATCGCTATCCATTCAAGTAGCTGTCGCAGTGAAAATGCAGTAGCGAAACCAAGAGCAGCCCCCCCTATACAACTTAGTACCACCAACTTAAACAAAGTGTGCATTGGATTGACTGACCAGAAGAAACTGCCGTAGATCATTCCTCCGAATGCCAGACCAATCCATAGCAAAGGCGAATTTGTACGCAACCGAAAACGTTTCTGGAACCAAAAACAAGCCAAACCGAATAGCGCAAGCGAAATGCGCGTCACTGTCGCGGTTTTGTCGATCCCATCTAACCTATCGGCTGTGATGTTCTCGGTACCGTCATATAACATTTCGTCGACATGGGCGAAATGCTCGCTCTGCCTCCAACCATGTTCCGAGACTGCAAAGCCAATAACTAAAATAACCACTCCCAAGAAATAGAACCAAGTAGGCATTTCAGCGGCTGAACCAGTTGTCTGTTCTGCATCTGCAGACCGACTGATCGGACGTTCCCTTCTGGCAGCAATGCTCACGGTTTTACACTCTTCAATCGCGGTTAGACTATCGCTTCAGCCGGTTTAAATTGGGAAATGGCGCGCGCCAGGGTTAGACCGGTCACGAGGGAAGCTGCGAGCCCACCTAAGATCAGCGCTTGGGCGGCACCGGCAAGTCCCCAACACGGAATCAATACTGCCGCAGAACCAACCGATACTGCACAACATGCAAACTCGCCCCAAAAATAATGACGAGAATTCCCGAGCGCTGCCAGACCGTTTCCAAACAGGACTGAAAAACTTACGCTCAGCGTCGACAGACTCAACAGAAATGCAATCTGACCGTACATTCCATAAACAGGACCGAAGAGTAGTCCCAAAACGAAGTCTCCACAGAAGGCAAAGCCAATCGAGATCAAGCAAAGCACACTCGACACAATCACAATGGACTCTACCAAAGTCGATTTCATACCAGCCAAGCCGCTAAGATGCAATTCGCGGATCGTACGCGGCTGAAACAAATTGTTCAACCCAGTTACAAACATCAGCGAGATCCCAACCAGACTACTACAAACTGCGAACGCACCTGTTGCCGATTTATCGAGATAGTAGGCAACCATCCAAGGAACTGCCAAGTAGCCAAAGACGCCTAGTACCCGCGCACCCACCAACCAGCGCGAATAACGCCAATTGTGTGTCCAGTCTGACACCAAAGTGCGGCGATCAATTTCGAACGATGCGCGATGTTGCCAAAGCCAAGCAAGTGATGGGATCACGCAGGCTAGCCCTAACGCAATATAAACATAAGCTAGCGTGAACCGATTGAGCCAAGCTAGAAAAAACAGGCCCCCGAATTGAATTAGTCCCACCCCAACATCGAGCCACAATTGCGGCGTAAACTCAAAGTTGGCCGCAGAAATGGCGCGGATTAGATCGCGCATCATCAATAGAGGCAGGGCCACTGCGAGGCTGGAGGCAAGTGCCAGCGTTGAATTTGCAAATCCAAGCCCCCACCCCACAGCCACAACAGCCAAGACGATCGTGGCAACAATTGTCGCCAACGCGCCTTGATGTACAAAACTACTACTACGGAACGACTTGCGGGTGAAGCCGGGTTGGAAGGCAAACGCCAAATAGGGAGCAGCGATCGCTCTTTCTTGAACGGTTCTAACAAAGTTGACGACGGTAGCAGCCAATGCAAAGGCACCCACTTCGGCTTTACTACAGTTGTGCGAAACCAAGTACATTGTGAAGAACGTGCAGCCACTGACGACGATTTGGTCCAACAGCGAAATGAGACTGCGCGAAAGCAATGATTTTCTATCCGATGAAACTGAATCGCCCCTCGGCAACTCGGATTGTGTGTCCTCAAGTTGAACGTTTACCGCTGGTGTTGCCGTGCAGCTCATTTAAGCGCCCCACGACGAGTTGTGCCGGTGGCGACCCGGGGAAGCAAATCCACCAACCTTGAGAGATCATGCCCAAGCTGTTGCTCGGAGTTTTCCGCAACCAATTTCTCGCACTCGAGGCTGTCAGTCACTCTCGATAAATCGCAGGCCAAGATTCGCTCAATCGCCGCCGCAATGGCTGGCGGAGAGGTAGAATCGCAAACATGACCGAGCTTGCGAGTACGAACCAAGTGCCCCATCAATCCAAAGTCGCTCGACAAGACAGGCTTCTTGGCAAGAGCAGCGCGGATAAGCGCTGAACTGCTACCCATGTGATTCTGGTAAGTAGTCAAAATCACGTCAGACATCGCGTAATAATGCTGAACTTCGGTGGCTTCAATGTACTGATTGCGAATAATTACCTGAACGGAAGAAACGCCGTTCATTTCCTTAGCAAGCGTTTCAATAGCGACACTTTCATGGTCGGGAACGTATCCTAGCAATAGTATACAAACCTGCTTCCCCACCTGGTGTTTGATGTGTTGAATGGCCTCGAGCAGTTGCCGGGTACCCTTTCTGTAATCCAGCACACCGAGCAGACAGAAAACGGTCCGGTCGGCTTCAATTCCCAAGTCGCGGCGCAGGGCGTCGGCGCGATACTGCGAACCAGGCGCCATGCAAAAAGAATCGGCTAAATGGCTTATCTCAGCCTCGGTAGTAAATGTCTTGCGAATGTAAGGCACGACCTCTGGGTCAAGACAGTAGAGCTCCTTGAGCTCTGGGTTCTTGAGAAATCGCCGGAGTAACAGCGCTTTGCGCCAAGCAACGAAGCGTTGCTTCAGCGTCGGGCGGAAGTTAAGGAACGTATGGTAATGAAAGGTCGGACGAAAATAGATAGCTGAGAATGGGCAAGGCGATTTCTTTCCAATGCACACAGGCAGTTGGAAGTAATCGGAATACATCAGCAATCCATAACTCGATTCCAATTGCTCCGCATACTTACAAAATAGCTTCCAACCATTCCAATACTTCAAACGTGGCCGCAAATCGAGCCTCGCTTGCTCTTCTTCGGAAATGACTAGTAGGGAAACCGGTTTATCGCTCAAGTGCCGAAAATGATCGACAATGTTTGTATGGTACTTTAGAAAGGGTCTGGTAACCAAGAATTCGAGATGTGCTGGAAATTCCCGTTCAAGCCATATATTGGCAAAGTTGCGGATGTAGTCTGCATGATGCCCACGAACCTCTAGCTCCACCGCCAAAACCTTAGGCAGTTGTGCTACGGAGCTATTTACGATGGCAGCGGTGCTCATAACAAATCCTTACCGTCGGAAAATCCGCGGAGTATAAATCCGACGGCGGGTAAGTAGCGTACCAGTAACGTCCACACCATCGGAAACGAGTTGTTCGATTTGGTTAATCACTTCACTGCGCGGTACGGAATCGGATCGCACGGCCACCAATGTCAAATCGTTCGCTTTGGCAATAAGCAAAGAATGTCGCAAGTGTTCGATTTGCGGCAAATCGACAAAGACGAGACTGTAGTTTTGGCTGACCCATTCCATCAGCTCGACGTGATGCTCGGGCATGATCCGCGATTTCTCAAGCAACGAAGCATCTCCCATCGGCAATAAATCGAGACCGATGATCTTCGTTTGCAAAATGGCTTCCGATGGGGCCAGGTTCCCAACCAGAATATTTGCCAAGCCAGTTTTGGGGTTTAGTCGGAACTGACGATGTTGGCGCGGGCGAAGCGAGTTCGCATCGATCAGTAAGACTGGCCCGAGATGGTGATCGGCGGCTCGGATCGCCAAGTTCGCTATCGTGGTAGTGACGCCGGATCCAGGACAACAGCTGGTGATGCCAACCACGTGCGCCCGTTCAGACCGCGACTCCAAACGCGCCTTTAACCGCCATAGCAGAGCATCGATTTTCGCGGAAGCGCGGCGCCGCAGTTTTGCTGGATTCTCTTTCTTGACCGCATTCTTATCTTTTTTTGATTGAACCGTTTCACTTGCCATTTTTTACTGCTCCAAATATTCGCCAACGCGGAACTAACGCACTAGAATGCGGCGATTCACATTGTTTTCATCGAGTACTGCCAGCACGGGTAATCCCGTGCATTGTGCGAGATCGCCCTCACTGCGAATCTTGTCGTTCAGCTTCTCGCTGGTAACGACCATTGCCAGAGTGGTGGCGACTGCCACGAATGCGCCGCCGAGACAAACGAGCAGCTTCGATGGGCTGACTGGCTTTTCCGCCAGCGTCGCGCTCTGAGCAATGGATACGCTTGAAATATTTCCTTTTTCGAGTTCATTATCAAACCGCGACTGCTCCAAGTTGTTCGTGTACTGCAGGTATTTTTCGCGCGCGATCTGCTCCTCTTGTTCGAGCTGCACAATCGTTACCTCTTGTTGACCAAATTCTTCGAGGTCATTGCGAAGCTGCGCATGCTGCAGGTCCAACGCCTCAGTGCGGGCAGTCAAACCCGCCAAGATACTCTCCTGTTGGCGGCGGTCTAAATTGAGGGTGCGAAAGATTGGGTTAATATCTTCAACGGTCTCTTGACGTTGAACGCCTTGTTCATCGAGCAAGCGTTTGCCTTCTTCTACTTGTCGGCTGGTGGTAACGACCAACGGATGATTTTCAATAAGCCGAGATTTGTACTCCATCAACTTCATCTGATTGGTATACAGTTCTTTACGCAGCAAATCCGCGCCTTCGTTTGGAATGCTCTTTTCCGATGAAACTTCTCGTTCCGGAATCGAACTCAATTGCAAATGAATGTCTCTGATTTTTGCCTCGGCAGTGGTGAGTTCCTGCCGAGTTTGAATTTGATTCAACTCGATCGACTGTAGTTGTGCCTCGAGGTTGCTGCGCCTGCCGCTTAAAGAGGCGATGCCAAACTCTTTCTTCGCATTCTTCAAATTCTCTTGAGCCTTCATGTATTGCTCTCGCAGTAGATCCCGCTGGTCAGACAAAAAGGCACCTGAGTCTGCATTTCGATGAATTCTTAGGTGTTCCGTTTGGTAAACCTCAATCATGGTGTCGAGTATCTTCTGCGCAGTTGCCGGCGAGTCTGAATCGTAACTTGCCGTCAATACCATGGAGTTGCGTTCAGCTTCGACCTTAAAGTTCTCCTCGATTTCAATAACGGCATCTTCTTGATCAGAAATTGGGTCTATCATTTTGACAACACCGATCGCACGACCAATACCTTCTTTAATCGTAGCCAGGATTGGATTGGGCTTTTTGCCCTGGCCGGATGCTCCATCACGCACGAAGTCGGCGCCGAGTCGATCGACAACCTGTGAAATAATGCCACGACTACCGATCACTTGCAGTGCCGATTTGACTTCCTCGTCACGATTATTTTGAATCAAAGCCGTTGAAGGCCCAGTCGTTGCCGTCGGGTCGATCGCTAAACTCTCCCGACCAATTTGCAAAAACAAGCGAGCTTCTGAGCGGTAGGTGCGTGGCAAGAACAAAATTGCTGCAACCGTCACGAGGCCGATAATGATCGGAACAAACACGATTTTGTATTTGTGACGGAAAGCAATCTCGCTGATCTCAGCCTTGGTGAATTGATGTGCCATAGGAAGCTCTTGGGTTCATTCAGGTTTACGATGGATGTTCAATTAATGGACTAAGGCAGGCTCTGTCTGCGTGGACGGTAAAGCAGTGGCATTGGTTGAAGCCGCGTAACATCTGCGAACCAACGGTTCACGCTGCGACCAAGTGTAGGCGTACGCTTGTAGGGACGCACCCTGACTGAGCGCATGCAAACGCTGACGATCACGGGAGAGATCGATCAAGGCCTGGGCAATTGCAGCAATGGACTGTGTGGGGTTCGAAACGGGAATGCGAATACCACACTTTTCCGTGATCATGTCGGCGGCACCCTGATGGTCCAAACCGATGACGGGGACTCCAGCCGCAAGTGATTCGAGAAGTCCGGTTCCCGATGTGTCTCGAAGACTTGTAAATGCGAACACATCCGCCCATTCGTAGTGATGCAGTGAGTCGCGGTAAGGTGGTTTCCTAAACCAAGTGATCTGATCATCAATTTTAAGGCGTTTAGCTAGCCGTATCCAAGTTGCTTCACAGCCACCGTCGCCCACCACTCGCAACTCGCATTTTTGCGACTCCGGTAACTTGGCCAGTGCATGGAGCAGTAATGGCAGACCCTTCCACGGACGCAGTCGGCCAACCCATAGTATTCGCAACGGTTGGTCAGCCGAGGTTAGTGCTTTTGCATTTTGGGGTTCGTAATCGAGACCCGTTTCAAGCTCCAACAACAATCGTAAACCAGTACAATGCTCGAGGTCGCGCTGGGTGCTGCGATTGGCTGCAAAAACAGCCGCGGCTTGCTTGCCAGCACGACGGACTCGGGAACCATAATGAAGTTGAGCCAAGTTGACAGAGTTCCTGGCGATCTCATAGAGCCCTCCCAACGGGTCGACAAATCTTAAAAACTTGAGCGGAAAATTGCTTGTTCCACCGATCGGGCCCCACACAAAAGGGCAATCGAGTCGCCAAACATAGCCAGGCTCGCGGTAGCCGCAAACTGAAACCATATGCGTAATCGAAAAGGGTGACGCCGCATGCAGTTTTTTGGCAAATTCAAATACTTGGGAATGCCAAAATCGATAGCCCAAATAAAACAATAATTCTCGCGTTAAGCAGAAATCACCGAAGGCCCCCGCACTGACCGTTTCAAAGTTCAGTCGCTCAGCTAAATGGGGTGGGGTTCTTTCCTGAAGTTCATTAACCGACGTGTACGGGGAACAGACGACCGTAACATCAAAGTCTTGAGCCGCTTGCAAGGCTCGATTCCAGCCATTGCGCTCTTCCATGGAATTGTCTGGGTGACACGCAAACGCAACTAGCAAAAGTCGAGAGCCACACGAAGGGAGGCACGGGCCTTCGGGAGCGTCGATTGGCGATGGATTGCGATCAGGCATGGAACGATTTAGTTAAGCAGGACTCTTAAAGGTGGTCCGAATCTAGCATCCATGGTAGTCAAGCCGGGTAATAAGTGCCCGAACATTGTGTACAGTCCAATCGACATTTATGCTACCTGCAAAGTCATAATCGTCAAAGGCGTTAGCCTCACTCTTGGCAGGACTTATTCAAATAGTCTCCCTTCAGTTTTCCACAAGTTTCTACGCACCCAGGTCCAAAAATCGAGCTGAGCAGTTCAGTGCCACTGAGAAATCGTGCTAACCGCGTGCCCATCACTCCGCGTTTCCCCTGGATCTCGGGGCGACGCCCACGCGGAAAAACGACGTTTTTCCTGCTTTATGTGGTCGAGTCGCTCCGCGACTCGATTACGCTCACGAAAACGAAGGTCGATAAACCAGACCATGCAGCAGCTCGCAAAACAACTCCGCCAAGTTTCCATAATATCCAGCCTAATAGGCACTGGAGTCCGCTTCAATTCGCGTCCACTCTCACGAGCGGGCGATAATCGCAGACTCAGAGCTATCGACGCGGTTTGTTCGGTTTCAATCCGCGTCCGCTCTCGCGGGCGGACGATTTTGAGATTTGAGATTTGAGATTTTTCAAAGCAGTTTCAATCCGCGCCCGCTCTCGCGAGCGGGCGATAGCGCTACTCGTCGTG
>JANLQO010000023.1:0-4126 GCA_031367855.1 Planctomycetia bacterium
GCAAAATCCTAGCCTTGAACCAAGTAAGCACATCCGAGTGCAGTTGCGTATCGAAGTCAAGCGACGAAATAATGAGAATAGTACAGTTTATGTTGAATTAGCACCAATTCGATTGAACTTTGGTAGCCCCATCATTTAGGCTCGTCAGCAGGACTTCTCAGGTGCACACGAGATCCTGGGATCCTGGGGACACACATACGAAACCAAAAGGGGGCAGGCCTCTTTGATGCAGGAGGTGTGCCTGTTCGGCTGTGGTTGTGCCCATCGATCGTGGGGGAACCACCATGCCAAGACGCTGGCAGCTTGCAAAGAGGGTATTTGTCAGACACGTGCAAACTTGTCTCACCCTTTTGTAACAGAATCATTCGGGAGTCCTCTCTCCTCCGGAACGCGTGGCAAAGATTGTAAGCACCTGTTCCCCTCCTGCAGGCAATTTTCGTACTCGGCCATCGCACATTCCAACTAGCCGTGTTGCCGCGAGTTTGGTTAGCGATGCGTTCGGTACAAATTGGATGTCTTCAGGTTTGGTCCACGGAACACTTGCACTGGCTACGGCTAAAGCAATCGTATTCGATGTCCCATCGGTGATGTCTTGCATCTCGGTGGGGCGATTAACATCGAATGCGGCCCCACCACCCACCAGCATCTGAAAGCTGGTCTTTGAACCTGAGTCGTTCTTCGAACCAAAAACGGCGGGCATTTTTGCAACGAGTTTGAGGTTGCTTTCGCTATCCCATGCCTCATCAAAACAATATTGCTTGTACAGTTCCGCATGTCCAAGGATCGGTAGCAGAGCGACTCGCCAGCTATGTGGCTTCTCACTTCGATCTCGGCGATTTGCAGGAGCGGGAAAGTGCTTGAATATGTCTACAAAATTGTGCATGGCCAATAGCAATACCTTGAGCTTCTCCTCATCGCTGGCACGTGAATCTAAATTTGAAAAATCATTTTCTCGATCTGATTTTGCGTCCAGAGCAAGGTAGATTTGCAATGGATCTGCCGGTTTCAGAGTCTTACTGGGAAATCGCAGGTATCGAGTCATCCTAAAGCCGACATCATACCCTGGAACTTGGGCGGGAAGTCCAATGCTGTCAGCCCCTGGAATTCCACCACTACCCGCATACGAAGAGCGGCCACCGGGAGTCATCATCCCATCCCCGCCTAGACCACCCCCAGGTGCGCCCATTGCACCCTCCATTCCCATGCCGCCACTCCCACCCATCATTGGGCTACCCTCGCCGCTCATCATTGCATCGCCACCGCCCATCATTCCCATTCCAGCGGGCATTCCGCCACCGTTCGCAGCGCCATCGGGAACAAAGAAATCCAGTCCATCGGCTTTGTGAAGCATTTGCTTGATTTGCAATTCCACGACTTCATACCTTCGATCGAGCCGAGTTTGTAACTTAGACTCCATCTGAACTACCCTCGCCTTAATCTTGTCAAACTCGCGTACACGCTCTTCCATGTCCAAGACGAAGTATTCGGCAAGAGCTTCGCGTAGCATCGGTTCCAGTTCTTTGCGATCTTGGTTCGGTGCGTTCAACATAAGTCGCAGTTGGTTAATTTGTTGTAACAGCAACTGCCTTGCAGTTGGCGCCATGCCCATCGCCGCACCCATGTCCATGCCGGCCATTCCCGCACCCATGCCCATGCCCGCACCCTCGGAATCCGCAGGCAAACCGAAGGTACTGGATCGAATGCTTTCCAAAGTCGACAGAGGCGCTAATGTATCCACCGTCTGATTTGATGCGCTTGCATCTGGGTCGGCGACCTGAGCTGCAATTGGTTGGTTTATGGCGGTGACGAGTGTGGCGATGCCATAGCATAGAAATGAAAGTCTCATTTGAAGTTCTCCGAGTTTGAGTTGCGTTAGACAGAGCACTAGTTATGTAGTTCAAGTCGATCCAAGCCACTGTGAAGTTCGCGAATCTCCCGGCTCCAATCAACCTTAGATTGCGGTACCGAATGGCTGCTTTCGAAATTGTCCAACAATTGATGCAGCTCACGTATCTCTTGAGTAAATGCTGTTCGGTCTTTGGGATCTATTTCAAGGCTCGGTTGACCGGAGTAACTACTTTGAGAATCCAATTGGTAGGCTGAGACTTCAGAACGCTGGGAATCTGGGACGACGAATTGCCTGGTTGGCAACAAAGCCAAAATCGAGAACGGGTTTCGCAATAGACCCGATTGAAACACGGCGAGGAGACTTGCGAGCACTGCCACAGTGGCAGCCAATGCGAGGGTTACAGCAATATTTCGTCGAGTCCAAGATTGAAGCTTTGATGACATAGATGGCCTTCGATTTTGCAATTGTTGTAAAATCCGTGTCAGAGCATCACGTACAGCTAGCGCCGAGGCGAATCGTCTTGAAGGACGTTTTTCTAATAGTCGATCGATGACATCCGAAAGTTCGTTTGGCAGTTCAGCGTTCACTTGCCAAGCCGCGCGTTGCGGCTCATGGCAAATTCGGTTGAGCACTCCCATGGCCCGCTCAGCTCGGAATGGTGGATGACCCGTGGCGACAAAGTACAAAACGGATCCCAGACTAAACAAATCGCTGCGATAGTCGACTTGGTCACCGTTGGCTTGTTCCGGTGACATGTAGTGTGGAGTTCCTGCCACAACACCGGTGTGTGTGAGGCTGGCATCATCGACGGTCCGCGCCAGCCCGAAATCGGTCAGCAAAACCCGTTCGACGCCATCTTCCAACAGTATGTTGGCTGGCTTCACATCGCGATGCACAATGCCCTGTTCGTGTGCGGCAGCAAGTCCACTGGCAGCTTGAATGCCTATGCGAAGGATCTGTTGAGCCTCGAGCGGTCCAAGTCGCGCGACACGCGCTTGCAGGGACTCGCCGGAAACGTACTGCATGACAATGAACGGAGTATCCCCATCCGATTCGACGTTGTGAATGGCCACGACATGTTCGTGTACCACTGCAGCCGCTGCTCGGGACTCTCTTCCAAATCGCTGTTTTGCTGCACCATTGCGAGCCAAATGCGGCGCGAGCACTTTGATGGCTACCGGTCGATTCAATTCGGTATCGATCGCCTTGAATACGACACCCATCCCCCCCGAACCAATCATGCGTTCGATCTCATAGCGTCCCAATCGACCAAGCATTTCGGATTGAGAAGGGGGACCAAGCTGGATGTCCATTCCGCCACTATCGTGTCCCGCTCGATTCTCGAAGCGCCACTGCGAGCGACTGTCCGCACCTATCGTATCCACAAAGCCGTTCAGTAATTCACTTACGTCATGTTCTGTTGATTCCATAGAGGCCATGTGAGCGAGCCGTTGTTGGCATAGCACACACGATTCAACGTGCTGAGCAATCGCAGAATTTTGCGAGCAATTTTCGTCGCCGTACAAAAGCGTTTGTAGCTGCGTATCGTTGACATGTTTCGCTATTTTCATGGCACTTCCCAACTTAACTTCGTTTTTCTAAGCGATGCACTGCTTCTCGCAGTCGCGCGAGTACACGGCAGCGTGCGACAACAACAGCCCCTTCGCTCATTCCCAAGCAGTCTGCAGCCTGAATACTTGACATTCCCTCAAGGCTGGTCCGTTGAAACGCATCCCAGGTGCTTGGACGCACATCAGCACGGACTTGTCGCGCAGCTATCAAGTACAGTTCGCGCCGGTACTCCAAGTCAAACTCACGCGACGATTCTGACTCTTCTGTACTAGGGTCGATACTTTCATTGAGGAATCGCACCAGCTCGCTTCCACCTTGCCCCAAAGGCAAGTGCTTGCGACGCGTCAAGAAGTTGACCATCAAGTTTCGCGCAATTTTGTATAGCCAATCTCGAAAACGCCCCTTTGCTGGATCATGGTCCCACCGATGAATCGCCTTTGAAACAGCTATCATTACCTCTTGTACGATGTCGTTCGCGTCAGCATCTTGAAAACCTTTGGATTGAGCCAATCGAAATACCAGCGGCTGGTAAATGCTGACAAACTGATCCCACGCATCCACGTCAGTCTTGTCTGGCAGCCGTAGTAGAAGGCTATTTCGAGTTTCGGAAATGGAGTCGCTCACGGCCGCTTTTGATCTGTTATGGCGGCGCAAAACAATAAGTGTTCGATTCATGGGTGGCACGCCCTGAGTCTTCGAAGGGCG
>JANLQO010000030.1:0-14081 GCA_031367855.1 Planctomycetia bacterium
AGGGAGCAAGGTCCACCGCCGGCGGCCCACGATCCGGAACAGTTTGTTCGGCATGCAATGCAGTTTGACGCGGACGGTGATGGTAAACTTAGCCGTGACGAGCTTATGAAATTCGCTGCTGAATTGCCTCCGCCTCCGCAGGGCGGACCTGGAGGCGGTCAGGGTGGACCTGGAGGCGGTCAGGGACCCGGCGGTGGTCGTGGCCAGCGCGGCGGCGGTCCTGGCGGAGCAGGCGGTCCTGGCGGCGGGCAACCGACTCGCCCAACGCGTCCCGCGAGCGACGAATGATCGATTTATAAATCAACAGTCTGTAAACTCAGTCGGAGCCTTGGCAGCCACCGACTGATTCACTTTACGGGATCACTTCAGTGCGATTACTGGTTGTTGAAGACGAACCCGATCTGCGGCTGGCGATTGTGCAAGCGCTCACCGAAGAAGGCTTTGCGGTCGATCAAGCAGCGGATGGACAAGCAGGGTTGCACAAAGCTTCCGTGTGGGATTACGACGCCGTTGTCTTGGATCTCATGTTGCCGATCAAAAGCGGTTGGGAAGTGCTTACCGCTCTCCGCAAACTAAAAGCAACTCCCGTGCTAATTCTTACCGCTCGTGACGCCGTCAATGATCGCGTGCGCGGACTCAATGGCGGGGCTGATGACTATCTGATCAAACCGTTTTCCATCGTTGAACTGATCGCGCGATTGCGTGCGTTGATTCGACGTTCGGCAGGGCAGACCAGCTCCAACATCGAGCTTGGTCCCGTCACTGTTCACTTGGCAGATCGAACCGTAACCAAGCAAGGCGAATTCGTCTCGCTGACCGCTCGCGAGTATGCGCTGGTCGAACTGCTCGCACTCCACCGTGGAAAACTGATCACGCGATCGATGATTTACGATCATATCTTCGGCGAAGATGACGATAGTCTATCGAATCTGGTCGAGGTGCATGTTTCGCACATTCGCAAAAAGCTTGGGCCGGAGTTTATCGAGACGCGCCGCGGTCAAGGTTACATCATCCATGATTAAGTCACTGCGATGGCGATTACAGATTTGGCACGCTGCCATCCTTGGCTTTGCGATCGCAATTTTTGGTACAGCATTCTATGTGCAACTTCAGCGGTCAACTTACGGCGAAATGGACCTGGAGCTGCTCAGCGGGGCAAGGGTTCTTGAAGGTTCACTCCGCGCCTTGCCACCCCGTATGCGCGACGGGGAGCGACCTCTATTTCCGCCTCCGCGCAGCTTCGAAAACTGGCCTGGAGACGGTCGTGGACCAGAACATCGATTGCAGAACGCCTTGCAACTTCCCCAGTTGCCGATGCGGGGACCTCTCGATACTCGACCCTACTTTGCAGTCTTCAATTCGGAGGGCGAGCTGATTCGTGCCGATCCCTCCGATGCAATTCCGGCCTGGACCGCCACACGGCGAGCGATTGAGTATCGCTCGGTAGGCCGAAATCGAGAAGTGCTGTTGCGCGGGCCGGGAGAGACGTTGATCCTGGTCGGTCGCGATATTCACCATCACATCGATCGATTACGGAGCTGGTTAGTGCAGTTGGTTGGTACGGGACTGGGAGTCCTCGGGCTGGGGTTAATCGGTGGCTGGTGGCTATCCGGAAAGACGATTCGACCGATCAAACAGATAAGTGAGACTGCGGGGAAGATCAACGCATCTAATTTGTCCGAGCGCATTGAAATCGCTGGCATGGATGACGAGCTCCGCGCGCTGTCAACGATTTTGAATTCTATGTTCGGACGCCTGGATAGTTCCTTCAAACGGCAATCGCAGTTTACGGCTGACGCGTCGCACGAACTGCGTACCCCACTGGCAGTGCTCATGTCGCATTGCGAACTCGCACTCAATCGTCCGCGGAGTGCAGAGGAGTACAAGCAGACGATCAGTACATGCCAAAAAGCCGGCGCCCGCATGAAGACGCTCGTCGAGGATCTGTTAACGCTGGCCCGTGCCGACGAAGGTAAACTGGAGATTGAACGGAATCAAGTCGACCTTCAGTCCATCGCAATCGACGCAATGGCATTGCTCAAGCCGCTCGCGGCAGAACGTCAAGTCGAAATTACGATCGAAGGCTGTCCCGCGGCTTGCCAAGGTGATGCTCGCCGCTTGTCGCAAGTCATTGCAAACTTGCTCAGCAACGCAATTCACTACAACAAGCCCGGCGGCGAAGTCATCCTCACCACGTCGCAGGAAGGCAACCAAGCGGTGGTGTCGGTTCGTGACAGCGGCTGCGGAATTCCAAGCGAAGCACTGCCCCATCTATTTGATCGGTTCTATCGTGTCGATGAGGCGCGTTCACGGCAGACCGGCGGCAGCGGCTTGGGGCTGGCGATTTGCAAGAGCATCATCGACGCTCACGAGGGTTCGATCTCTGTCGAAAGCAAAGTGGAAGTCGGCAGTGTATTTAAAGTGCAAGTCCCATGCTCGGCAACGGTGTAAGATCTCGTGAAACCACACCCGGAGGTCGAGGTCACTCGCGGCAATAAGAACCCACGGCGGCCCGACGGCGCCCTAAACACTCCGCCACGGCCAAGAGCTTGGCAATGCACAAAGTACCGCCAGGCTCAGTGTGCCGAGCCATGCGGCCAGCGTCAGCGAAACCCAAGCGGTGGCTTTACCTGTACGTTTGAATGTTGCAATACGATGTGGAATCATCCACACGACAAAGTCCATCAATAAGATCGAGATTGCAAACAAGCGCGCCATGGCGATCGACTGGAAGTCTGCTCTGTTATCGACCGGTCCAAGTAAGATCGCAGCGGCAACGCACGTCTCCGCGATCCAGCATAACAGTGCCACCCGCGCTACTCCTGACCATGAAACGGCGGACAGCGACAACGGTGTGCTTCCGAAGGTTAACTCCAAGCCACAGAACACCCCGACACCCCACAGAGCACAGGCCGACAGAGTATGGACCGTACTTTGCCACGCGTTTGTCTTGGGGGAAGGAGCGTTAAAATATACGGAAATTGCAAGTGCTGCGGCTATGATCAGCAAACCGAGCAGATCCATCCACCGTAGCGGACTGGTGGGCCCGGCCTTCAATGCCTGCGGGCGTGTGGATTTCGCATCGGATTCCTTCTTCTTCGTTCGGTCGAGGCTCGATGCCTCTTCATAGGTTTCAAGCGGGCTAGTCCCCAGCCACAGGCGAATATTCAACAGGCTGCTTAGGCCGGCGATCACCGCGCCAGCTAGCCACATCCAATGCGCTGCAGAAGTCGATGTGAACCTGTTGGCAATGATACAACCCACTAGCACGCAGATCGTTAGCAAGATCTGCCAGACCATCACACTATTACGTCGGTCGAAAAATCTAAACAAAAGTGCAGCGGTCCAAAACGCGAGCGCAGCTTTGCCTGTCAATGCAGTCGAGCTGGACCAAAGCGCTGCTTCTAAAGTCATTTACGGTTGCCCACGATGAGCCCGAGAATCTCGGCACGGGACGCGGGGTCGTTACGAAATACGCCGCGCATAGACGACGTCATACACAAACTGCCAGGTCTTCGGATCCCCCGAATCGTCATGCATGAATGCGAGGCTTCGAGCACTACGGCCACGCCCCGCGCGGATAGCTCGGATTCGATCAAGTCAGCGATCACTTCCGTCATGCGCTCTTGGACTTGCGGGCGACGTGCAACCTCTTCGACCACCCGCGCGAGCTTGCTCAAACCAACTACTTTTCCATCGGGCAAATACCCGACATGCGCCTTGCCGGTAAATGGCAGCAGGTGATGCTCGCACATACTACAGAAATCGATATCCCGTACGAGAACCACTTCATCGTACTTTTCGGTAAAGACTTTTTGCAAATGGATACGAGGATCCGTCTTGAGGCCAGAAAACATTTCTGCGTACATCCGTGCCACACGAGCTGGCGTTTCAAGCAATCCTTCACGATCAGGGTTTTCTCCCACCGCAGCCAGAATTTCGCGTACGGCGCTTTCAATACGCAAAAGGTCTACCTTCAGGGGCTTCGCTTCAACAGACTTTTTCGATGAACTTGGTTTTGTCACAGGTGCCTCAAAACGGAGAGCAATTCGCTCATGGAAACTCTTACGATCGACTTTCTGTTTGTTGTCCGACGCTGGCGCGATGGCTACCGAAATATTGACTAACGGTCAGAAAGCTGTCGGCACGCGCCGACTTGCAATCGTCTGATTCTAGACAGCCTTCAAGTCGCAGCCCCCAAAGTCAGTGAACACACTATTCGAGGATCATGTCGTCAACCGTCTTGCCAGATGGAATCATCGGCAAAACATGCTCTTGGTAGGGCACCGAAACATCTAGCACAAAGGGACCCGGATATTCAATCATTTCCTTGAGAGCGGCTCGCAAATCCGATTTCTTGCTGACCGTAGCCGCGCCGCAGCCGTAACCTTTGGCGATCTGCACGAAGTCCGGATAGCGTTCGGTAACGATCGCATGTTTGTCGGTAACGCCTATTCCGCTGGCTTCTTCGTGATCGATAGGACCAAGGTAAGTGTGAGCCCGGTTGCTGCCCATGAAGCGATCTTCCCATTGAACGACCATGCCCAGATGCTGGTTGTTCAGCAACAAAACTTTGACAGGCAATTTTTCGCAGTGGAGCGTGGCCAGTTCTTGAATGTTCATCTGAAAGCTACCGTCCCCGTCGATGTCGATCACCAACGAGTTCGGATTGGCGGCTTGTACCCCCATGGCGGACGGCAAACCGAAACCCATCGTACCCAGCCCCGAGGAACTGAGCCAATGACGTGGTTTGCGGAAGTTGAAAAACTGCGCCGCCCACATCTGATGCTGTCCCACACCAACGGTGACGAAAGTATCTCGATCCTGCGTCATGTTCGATAATTCGCGAATAGCATGCTGCTGAAGAATGCCATCAAATTTTTCATCGTAATGGAACGGATACTTTTGCTTAAGTTCCTTGCAGTGCTTGACCCATGGCGCGATATCGTCGGGCGCTTCAACGATCTTATTGAGCTCTTCAAGCACATAGCGCACATCGCTGCAAACTGGAATATGCGCAACTTTGTTTTTATTGATTTCCGACGCGTCGATGTCGACGTGAATGATCTTCGCATTTTGGGCAAAAACTTCCTTCTTGCCAGTCACGCGGTCATCGAAACGAACTCCCAACGCGATTAGCAAATCGCAATCACGGACAGCGTAATTCGCATAGGCTGAGCCGTGCATGCCAAGCATGTCGAGCGACAGCGGGCCATCGTTGGGATAGAGCCCAAGTCCCATGACAGTCATCGTGATTGGAATGCCAGTTAATTCCATCAGTTTGCGCAATGCTGCTGCGCCTTCGGAGCCGATCACGCCGCCACCCGCATACAGCAACGGTCGCTTCGAATGTTTGATCGCAGCCGCGATTTGGCGAATCTGCTCTGGTTGCGCAAGCGGTGTTTTTACGCGATAGCCGGGAAGATTCATCGGCACGTCCCAATCGACGTGGCACTGATCCATTTGCACATCTTTCGGCATGTCGACGAGCACCGGGCCAGGACGACCGGTGGTCGCGATATGAAACGCTTCTTTCATCACCCGCGCCACATCGTCAACCTTTGTGACCAAGTAATGATGCTTGGTGATGCCGCGGCAAACTTCGACAATCGGAGTTTCTTGAAACGCGTCGGTTCCGATCACACCCGTAGGAACTTGGCCGGTGATCGCGATCAATGGAATGCTGTCAAGCTTCGCATCAGCAATGGCCGTTACCAGGTTCGTCGCTCCAGGGCCGCTGGTCGCCATCACAACGCCAACCCGCCCAGTTGAACGCGCGATTCCTTGGGCTGCAAAGCCGCCACCCTGTTCGTGACGCGGGAGAATCGTGCGGATTTTGTTGCCGTACTTGGTCAGCGATTGGTGCATCGGCATGCTGCATCCGCCGGGGTATGCAAAGATGACTTCTACGTTGTGGTCCACCAAGGATTTAACCAGAATGTCTGCACCGGTCATCACTTGAGTGCCACGTTTTGTTTCAGCCGAAGCCATCTTGTTCATACTCCAAAGTCGTTTCGATAAATCAGACTGCCTTGCAGGGACTCAATTCTCGCCCCGCAGGTTCCAGTCGCCCAAACCAATTCTCTCAGATTCGCGTAAATACCGGCTAATTCGCAACTTGCGTTTCTGAGAAACCTAAGCAAAAGCAAATTTTCAGCCCCTACGAATCGACGATCCGATGTCTAGAATAAGGTAGAAATGGGTTTTCTTCAACGACAATATAGCTCACCCTCATGTGGAGTGACCAACAAATGGTTCGAGAATGGTTGGCTGTCGCAGTCGGGGGACTCATTGGAACCCTTTTACGACACGGCACCGTGAATCTGTTTTCCCTTATGTCCCTATCATGGTTGCCAATAGCGACGCTGGTGACTAATTTCGTCGGCTGTTTCGCCATCGGCTATCTCGCCCAGTGGTCTTTGGCTCAGAACCTTGAGAGTCACTGGTGGGTGGTCGGTTTACGGGCCGGCGTCCTCGGCGGCTTGACCACTTTCAGCTCCTTTGGACTCGATGTTGTCCGTCAGTGGCAATCCGCCCGCCCCGAAGTTGCAGTCGGGCTGGCGTCGGCACATGTCTTCCTGGGTATCGGCGCTGTCATCGTGGGTATGCTGCTTGCACGATCCTAAGAGGTTTGAGAGTAGGGCAAGTGTCCCAATTGCTCCCAACAAGGATTGGGACAATCGTGCTACACTAAAACCGTGCAACACCCAAAAAAGCCGTGCCACACCCAAAGTTAACTGGAGATCAAGGGTTGGTTTCTGACTCGTTTACGCAAGCTGGAAACTTACGCCACTTAGACAACCTGCTTTCGCATCCGTAGGGCGGCGGTGGTGGTGACTACGATCGCCATCAGCCACAACACCACCGTATGTTGCCACAGCGTCGACCAGTCGGTACCTCTTAACAAAATCCCTCGCGATGCATCGATCAACCACGTTGTCGGAATGAAGTAGGAAATGGTCTTGAAAATCTCCGGCATCGAGTCGATGGGAAAAACGTAGCCCGACAGGAAAATCGATGGGATGATCGTGCCCATCGCCATCTGGCCGGCGGCATCCTTCGTATCCGCTTTCGTGGAGATCAGCAGTCCGAAAGCGAGCATGGTCAACGTAAAAGGCAAAAGCAGGGCGAACAGCAATAGCACGTAGCCACGGATCGGAACTTGAAAAATGGTGTACATCACGAGCAAGATAATCGCAAACTCGACGGCGGTTTGAACGACATAGGGAATCATTTTCCCAAGGATGACTTCGCCGCGACGCACGGGGGTCATGTAGAATTGTTCCAGCGTTCCTGATTCTTTTTCGCGCACAATCGCATTGGCCGATAAGACGGTGGCTAACATTTGGCACATCACCACCATCAATCCAGGTAGAAAGAACCATGCCGATCGTGTATCGGGATTGAACAGCATCCGCGGCCGCGCTTCGACAGGCAGTTCTTTTCCTTGCAGGACTTGCGCCAGCGACGCTCTTAGAGCAATGGCATTGCCAACGTTCATCGCTTCGGCAGCAATGCTGGATACGGTTCCGTCTACAAAGACGGCGAATGTCGCAGTCTGCCCGGCTTCGATTTTGCGCGAAAAGTCCTCGGGAATAATGATTCCAACCTGGGCGCTTCCGGCCACAATAAAGGCTTGCGCTTCACGTTCGGAATTACAGTATTTGACGACTTCAAAGTCACCTGAATTCTCGAACTGTTCAATCAACCGGCGGCTTTCCTGCGTATTGCAGAAGTCAACGACCACGCTGTTGACGTCGCGAACATTCGTATTGATGGCGAATCCCAGCATGAACATTTCAACGATGGGAATGAACAAGGTAAAGAACAGCGTCTGAGGGTCGCGAATGATGTGCAGCATCTCTTTGTAAGCGATGAAGCGGATGCGTTGCCAAGCAGCTAAGTTCACAGTCCACCCTCCTTGCTCGCTTGGCGCGCCAGCGTCACGAATACATCCTCCAAATTTGCATCGGTGACTTGAATTACCAGCCCCTCCGCCTTCAGGTCATCGAGCGAAACACTATCATCGATCAAGGCATGGACCGCTTGACCAAAGATGGTTGCTTCATGGATTCCGGGCCGAGATTTCAGTTTTGCGAGCACTTCCGCAGACGCACCACCGCGAATCTCCCAGCGCTTCGACCCAGCAGGGGTGATCGTTGGCAACTTCTTCAAATCTTTGGGCGTACCGAGCGCCAACAAGTGGGACAAATACAAGTAACCAATCCGCCCACACCGCTCCGCTTCATCCATGTAGTGCGTCGTGACCACCAACGTGATCCCTTCGGAAGCTAATTGAAAGAGTAGATCCCAAAGTTCGCGCCGCGCAACCGGATCGACACCCGCCGTCGGTTCATCGAGAAACACCAAGCGGGGCCGGTGCATCAACGAACAGACCATCGCCAATCGCTGTTTCCATCCACCTGATAGTTTACTTGCGGCTCGCGTTCGATAGGGGCCAAGACCAGTGAGTTCAATCAATTCCGCTTGTCGTTCTTTGGCCTGCGCGCGATTTAGGCCATAAATGCCACAATAAAAGTCCATATTCTCCTGAGCGGTCAGATCGCCATAGAGCGAAAACTTTTGTGACATGTAACCAACTTGCTCGCGAATCTTTTCAGCCTGGGTTCGAACATTTAACCCGAACACCGTCGCCTCGCCTTCGCAGAAATTCAGCAGACCGCATAGGGCGCGAATCAGCGTCGTTTTGCCAGATCCATTGGGACCAAGCAATCCAAAGACTTCGCCAGCGTAGACATCAAAACCTACTCGGTCGATCGCTCGGAATTTGCCGAATTGAATCGAACATCCTCGCATGGCAATCACCACTTCGGAGTCGGCACTCAAATTCGATTCATTATTCATGATTTTACTTGGCCGCTGAAATCCGGATCGTCGCCGCCATACCGGACTTAAAAACTCCTGCCGCGCTCTTCAGTAGCACCTTGATGGCAAACACTTGATTGTGGCGTTCATCAGGGCTTTGCACGTTGCGCGGCGTGAATTCACTGATGTTGGCGATGTGGGAAATGGTCCCTTCATACCCTTGCTTCGAACCATCATGGGTTACGGTCACTGCCTGATTCAGTTGCACCAGCGCCAATTGCGTTTCGGGAACATACGCCTTGACCCACAAGTCGCCATCGTAAAGAACACGCATCACCGACGCGTTGGGAGTCGCCATATCGCCATGACGAACCGCAATGACTTCAATCCGACATCGTTCCGGTGCAATAATCGAACATTCTGCCAACAGTGCGTCGAGTTCGGCGATCCGTGCGACGACTTCAGCTACTTGGGCTTTGGCTTGGCGAAGTTCCTCGTCCCGCGAGCCTCGTTTAATCAATTCAAAGTCGGCGCGGTACTGGGCAACTTGCGATCTGGCCTCGTCGAGATCTTCAACTCGCGCCCCTTTCACCAGCATCTCATGATTCTTCGCGCTTGAGCTTGCCTGCGCTTTGGCTTTCAGCAGTGCTGCCTTGGCGGAATCCAGTTCGGTTTGGCTGATCGAGTTCGCGGCCACGAGCGTCTTGAGTCGATTGTATTCAGCCAGCGCGCGATCGTACTCAGCGGCCCAAATTTCCGACTCGTACTTGGCGATTTCGATCTCTTCCGAACGCGTGCCGGTTTCGAGCCGTTTGAGCCGGGCCTCCGACATCTCTAAAGCCGATTGGGCAGCGGCGATTTGTTCTGGCAGCGGACCATTGGAAAGCATATCAAGCTTGGCTTGATATAAATCTTGCTCCGCGATCAATTGTGCTCGTTTTGCGTTTAACTCTCTAGAGTCGAGCAAGACAAGTAACTGTCCCGCTTCGGCAATGTCCCCCTCACGAACCAGCACTCTCTCAACACGACCGCCAACCTTTGAACTTAGACGCACCTCCTGAGTCTCAACGATGCCGGGTAGCGTTAGATTGGTCGCATCCGTTTGCTGACAGCCGGAAAGCAATAAAGCGATGAAACTGCAGATGGACAGTGGAAGAAATGAACGCTTGGGAAAGGAGTGTTTGGGCATAGCAGCGATTCTAACATGCGAAGCGAATCTAGGTTTTGTCTCAAAAGGGGTCTGACCCTTTGGAGGGTATGCAAAATCACTGACAAAAGAACATGCCCGGAGAGGGTCAGACCCCTTTTGAGACAACAGACCCCTTTTGAGACAAAGCCTAGTATTCTACTTCATAGATTGTCGCCAAAACACATTCTAGAACACTCGATTTAGGTGCGGCATCTTGACCAAGGATCGAGTTAGGAATGCCACGCCGAGCAGGTTGAATCGCCCACTCCGAAACCCGCGGCTAACGCTGCTGTCGGACTAATCGTCTTCAAACTCGTTTAGATCGTCGTCGTCATCGAACTCTTGGTCATCGAAATCACTGCCGTCGAAGCCATCGAAGTCTTCATCGCCCGGGAACATGCGTTGCCCCTGCCAAACAATTCCCGCATTGTCGCTGAATGAATCATCGTTGCCCGAAACTTCAACGATTTCGGCTTCCAGAGGGTAACAGCGGCGTTGCCACTCAAGCACCATATACTGCGCCGCATCTTCGTCTTCCGCTAGCACTCCCCAGCTTCCCAAATAGGAATCCGCTTCGTCTTCATGTGGCAGACGTCCAGCGAACGACATCCAATTCTCGTCCAGCGGCTGACGAATCAGTACTTGATAGAACGTGACTTGCGATGGTTGCTGCTCATTTCGCACAGTCTGGAAGAATTCCTCGGGTGCTAAGTAGGATTCGAGCAAACGGTTTTCAATTCGTACTGAGAGACTTTCGTCCGCCAGGAACTTCCGTGAAGCGTCAAGAGCGCGAACCAGTAGCGAGGTAATTCCAGGTGCTGAAAGATAGTCCACCGTAGCCAGCGGTACTGCGAGTGCGGCCTCGAATTCTTGCCGCGCGGATTCGAAGTTGCTCAAAGCCGCGTAAGCGCAACCGCGGATGACTGACAAATGCAGAGCGGGCTCGCCGACCAATTCTTGCTCATGGCTGATCGCTTCGAGCGCAGCAGCCGGTTCCCCTCGTTCAAGTAAACCCGTGGCGCGATAGTAGTCAATCCATAATTGGTCGCCCACGGCCGCTTTGTAACGATCCAAATAGGTCAACATGACCTCGTATCGCTTCAGTGTAAAAGCGGTTAAGCCTGCTTCCCAAGCCACCTGAGGAATGTCGGCTCCTTCTCGCAAACACACATCCAGCACATGCAGCGCGTCGCGCAGACGATCGGTTTCGCGGTAAAGCGACGCGAGCTTGATGGCGACTTCGCCTAAATTGCGCTTCAAGCGAAAACTTCGGGCGTAACATCGTTCCGCTTCTCCGAGATTTTGCTCCGACATAAAGTGATCGCCCGCACGCATAAACGTACCCGACTTGGCATCCTTCAACTGAATCGCTTTTCGAAACAATGGTTCCAATCGATCCGCAGTGATGGTTGCACCGAATTCCTCGTTGGGGCCAAATCGCAATCGATTGCCTAAGTCCCCCAACATCGAAAGTACGGCAGGATTCTCTTGGAAATTCTTGGCAAGTTGATTTGCCCAAGCCCAAATCTCTGCCGCCTCGAGACCGTCACCCAAGGCGTAGCCCATCATGTGCAACAGCGCACATGCGTCCGTATCGTGGTCCACGGTACTGGTTTCGATTGATCGAACTGCCTGGCGAATCCGAGCTAGATCTTCATTCACTGTCTCTTCACTGAGCGACTCGAACATCGCGCCGATCTCAAGCAATCGCTCGCGATGCGGTGTCACTTTAGCTTCGCTCTCAGCCGCATCTTCTTCTGTTTGAATGTATGAAAATGTGGCGATGCCGTCGCTGGTCGTAGGAGCCGCCAAGATTTCTCGAGCATAGGGTGCAAGCGGCGATGTTGGCAAATCGGGATCCTGAAGCGCTGTCAGCCGACGAAGCGTCAGCCAGTCGTTCGCAGCGCTGGCACGCTGCTGTAATTGTTCAGCCAGTCGATCCGCTTGCCGTTTGTCGCCAGCGAGCAACTTGATCGCAATCAAACGCAAACGCACTTCGAACCACAAATGAGTTCCACTGCGGTCCTGCAGCAGACGATCCCAGACTAGCAATGACTCCGCTGCTGCCACCCAATCCTGCTGCATCGCAGCCCGCAATGACCGGTTCAAATCCTGATCCATATCAAACGCTAGACACTCACCTTCAGGCGGTTGCATTGAGAACACCGAATGCAAGGGCAGTTCTTCCGGCAGACCGGCGGCGATCAGCAGCCCGTCGAGCTCATAAAGAGTACGCAACTGCGCCTCGAGCTTCAGCGAAACTTCCTCGCGCTCTGTCAATAACAGTGCTTCGCGATACATTTCGATCGCCGTCTGCGTGCGTCCCTCAAGGAACGTCATCCACGCGATTTTCTTACGCGCTAGCCAGCGTCGATCACCGCGACTTGAAAGTGGCGTTGAATCGTCCAACACCAAATTGCATTGATGCTGGGCAATCTCTGAATCGTCCGCCGCCATATATACGTCGCAGGAGTACTCGCGAAAGCAGCCAACGCAACTCAGCTTTCCTGTCTGGCGACAGATCTGCAGCCCATCCGTGATACAGGCTTGCAATCCTTCGGAGTTATAACCTTCCATCTGGCCTGTTGCTTCAGCCAAATTCTCGTACGCGCACGAACTGAATTGATACGCCAACCCTTCGAACAAGGGCAAGGGCATATCGGGTTGGATCTTGCGGCACTGCTCCTCGCTCTCCAGCAACGCGATCAGCTCAATGGCGCGCTCGCGCATGGTCTGGAATTCGTAAAGATATTGAGCTTGATCCATCTGATGAAAAGTGCCGAGCACATAATGATAGAGTCGCCGTTCGCGTTTCGCACGTTGACGCAATTCTCCAAACAATCGGTAGGAACCACGGTACTTGGCTTGGTCGATCAATCGGCCAGCTTCGTCGGAGAGTTTTTCGAGCTGTTCGTCAATTTGAGATTCGTCGTTCTGGTCGCTCATTGATTCGGTCGTCGACTAAGGTGGATGGGCAGTATTTGCATCGAGAACGGACACGTTAGCTCATATTCTCCCTCGTGACAATGACCGCTTTGCCGGCTGCTACGAACCACGCCAAAGCGAGCCGGAACCCAAATACGCCGTTTGCTGTCATGGACCACTCTCCCTAACCAGCCCTTGTCGTTGGGTTGAGTTGTAGTTTTGGGAAGTACATTGTAAAAGCTTCCGTCAGCGAACAAGGATGTTCGGCTCTGTAGCTTATCGGGTTGGCCCAACATGCCAGAAATCGACCCATTCGACGAAAAAGCTTGTTCCCACAGCAGTGGCACAGTTTTCGCTACTCTTCAAAAACACAATCAATGGATTGCAATTCGGTTTGAACGACCCACGTTTGAAGCTGCTCTAAGGAGATCGAAATGCTCGTACTGTCCCGCAAACATAACGAGACTCTGCACATTGGGAACGACATTGTGATCACGATTGTCCGCGTACGCGGTAACTCGGTACGGCTAGGCATTCAAGCGTCAAAAGAAGTCCATATCATGCGCAGTGAACTGCTTGGCATGCCAGCGAAACTAACAGCAGTGCCAGCCCAGAATTCAAGCCAGACACAGGGCGATTCCGAAACCGCTCCGAAATCATCCGAAAGAGAAACGGGTAGGGATCCAAGCGAAAAGGGTCCACTGGCAAAGTTTCTCAGGGTCGTTCCACGAGTAGAGCTAGCGGCATCGTCCTAGCGCTTTGTCCACATTAGATTTTGGGAAGCCGTGTGGCGTAAGCCCACGGTTATCAATACGCCAGTGACAGCGACGAGCGACTGAGCCTCCAGCAACTCACGCTCATTCGAGTCGCAACATCCCTGACGACCAAGGGCAACAAGTGACTGCACCAGAGCCCCTCGCCCCAGCCCTCTCCCCGGAGTACCGGGGCGAGGGAGCAAAACATTCTAAATCTCTCAAATCCTAAATCTCAAATTTTAGATCTCGCAACTCGCTTCTAACTTCAGAAAGGCTGCCCATGTCCACTCCAGAAAAACACGATCGTCAAGTCCTCTTTATTCATCAAGGCAAAGGACAGCGCGATCGCTACGGTCCCATCGGCATGCGAGCTCTACTCTGGATCG
>JANLQO010000049.1:0-2119 GCA_031367855.1 Planctomycetia bacterium
GTTTCGTACCTCAACCCACCGTGTTTGATACGTCAAGGGTTCGATGCAGCTGGCACATTTGCATTGCCATCGGCTGGCGGGTCGACCCACAGTTCACCCAGCTCCGTGTTGAATCTGTAGGTGGCTCCCGCAGGCAGTTCAGGCAGTTTGATCTGATTCGCCTTGATGATCTTCTCCATGAATTCTTCATGCGATTTGGGAAAGCGACCTTCGGTAGCGCGAAAAAGTCCAAGTGCCTGAGGAATCTGAATATCGAAAGCAACTCGTTCTTTGACAGCGAACAACGCAGAAACGGGTGCCGAAACCATTTTCCCCACCCCCGTTTCATGATCCAAACTGCGGCCCTTTGCACCCACGCCAACTTGCGCCTTAACCGATTCTGTCGGCGCTGTGGGCGCAGGCGGGTTGGATGCTGTCGGCTTCGGCTCGCATCCCGCAAACATCACGCAACTAGCGAGGGAGAACGTATATAGAAAGCGATGCATGCGAATGCTCCTTGACTGAAGGCAATGAACTGACAGCCGTTGTATTATCTCAAGTCTCCGAAGAAATGCTACAGCGACACAAAATGGCTTCCAGCATAAGCTACAGCGAATGTAGCTGGAGTTCCCACCAATTCAATTCATTGGTGGGAACTAGTGACTGAGAAGCACCAAGTTGCCGATTTTCGGAGAAATCGGCCTACGTGGATCTCAAAGCAGCGAGTTCCTAGTTGCGAAATTCCTAGTTGGGAAAACTGGGCGGCGAGCTCGTCCGTTCACCTGCCTGAAGTGCTTCTCGCAGTGCACTCAGGGAATTTCTGGGGTGCTGGATCCGCCACTAAACAACCCGCTGCCACCCGACTGACCATTGGGCACGATGACCTCGCACTTTAGATCACCATTCAGATCAACCAACAAAGGCCAAGCGGCAGGCTCGACAGTTCCAAGCTGTTGTCTCGGCCAATCGGCTTCAAGAGTCTTAGACCAAAGCTGTCTCTGTTGCGTCGGAGACCAAACGATTAATTTCACTTGATTCGCGACTTGAGTGCCAATGGTGGTGGCAACTTGCTCCAGCGCGATTAAGTCAGTGGCTCCGTCGCCGTCGACATCACCCGCTTGGCATCTCCGATTCGGTCGAACACCCGTGCTGACCGGTCCCGAAGCAACCGTGCGGTTTGTCGGGTCTAGAACAACATAGTGTGTACCTGCCACGATTCCTAGAACAGATTGCCGAGCCAATGTCATGAGTGATACCATGGCGGGTCGGTAACCGTGTGGGCCCGTGCGCTCTAGTCGACCTCCTTCACGCGTCAAGTGTCGCGTCACATGAAAAATGCCCCCACCGCTGTGCGAGATGCCCCCACCGGGCCCCGCAAACCAGCGCAGGTCATACGGAACTTCTTCGCCAGCAGGCAATTCAAACCACTCAGCCGGCAGGTCGTATGACCAAATCATTTCCCCGGTCTTTCCTGAAACGGCTTCTATCCAGTATCTGGCCGTGTATCGGTTTCGTACCAAAACTGGTTGTGGTCCTATATCGAAGAGTGCCCAGCCCGCCGAAATTGTCACTCGCAGAATCCAAAATTCTACAAATATGCATCCTTGTAGCTCGATTCACAACCAGCTGCAAAGACGCTGCGTGTTTCGACACACGAGTGTGGCCGAGTTACTCCGCAACTCGGAGTCACTGTCTGATTTTCGGCCTGGGTTTTCATGAGCGTAGTCGAGTCGCGGAGCGACTCGACCACATTTATTCTCAACCTCGAAGGGATGCCAACGCAAACGAGCGTGAACGAGTGCAACGAGTCTTGGCGTAATCGCAAGTGTAATCCCTTAGATACATTGACCGAATGAAATATGCCTTAGAACTCTGCGGACCCGGGTGTGCGTGGGAATGGAATGCAGTCGCGGATGTTGCCCATACCGGTGACCCACTGAACGACCCGCTCGAAGCCTAGTCCGAAGCCGCTGTGAGGTACAGAGCCGAATTTTCGCAAGTCGATATACCACCAATATTCTTCTTCGCTGAGCTTCATTTCTCGCATGCGTGATAGGAGAATGTCCAAACGATCTTCACGCTGGCTGCCGCCGATGATTTCACCGACTTGAGGAACGAGCACATCCATAGCGGCGACGGT
>JANLQO010000092.1:0-1801 GCA_031367855.1 Planctomycetia bacterium
GGCTTCCGACGATTTCCCATTCTTGGACACAGTGTGGGTGCTCCGAAAAGCGCCGCACCAGCCGCGACTCCCCAGCAAGCAGCAATAAACATAATGCAAAGGATTGGTGCCAGTCCCCCTTCGACTTGAGTCAACTCTCCTGGACTCACATCTTTCATACGACTCATGATACTAACCCATTCCTTTTTGGCCATTCAGATCAAACGTTCGTTGCCAGGGAAAGGCCATCCGTGCAACGATTTCTCAGAAGTTGAGAGTGGGATCATCGATGCCCACATTAGAGAAATCGTAAAACCGATACGCATCCCGACGCTTCGTTGCAGAATCGTAGGTCAGCATCGATCGTAGGTCCACATCACCGAGACGGACCTACGTGCCTAAAGCGAGTGCCATTGGGCTAGCGCCCAATAGTCCGTTCACGGAAACAACGCTTTAAACTCGCTGGATTGGCGAATAGCCCGGAAATCCAAGTCATTCCAGACGAATGAACGCATCCCCGGGTTCTGTTTCAACAGTCGACCGACAATCGCCAAGCATCCCTGCAACGAACGATCAAGGCCTGGGACTTGCTGCGCAGCAGAGTCGGGCGAATCATGCGTGTTTGACTGCTCAAAACAGATTGCGTAGGCGCGTGCCACAGCCAAGCTGCCACTCGTCGCAATGTATGGATCAACCGCTTCATAGCGATTTATCAGCTCACCGATTTCTAACGCATGGTCAAGCTGCCCGGACCGAGCCAGTTGGCACATGACCATGACTTTGGCGAAGTAGACCAGATCTTGCGGCGCTTCGGTTTGCTGTTCGATGAACGGCAGGCCAGCCATGGCTAGTTTCAAAGCCGCGGCCGTCGTGCGGGCGACCCCCAGCGACGCTTCAAAATTTTGAGAAGACGCATCTGCGGCATGCTGGCCTCGTTCGATGGCTAAAATACAACCCTGTAAAGATTCGAGGGCCTCGTTCAGTTGGCTCTGTCGAAATTGCAGATCGGCTAACTTTAGAAAGGCCTCCATCGTCAGCACCGCATATTTAGCCGCTGTGGGGTAACTCTGACTTAAGCTCTCAAATATTTTTGATCCTTCTTTAACCGCAGCGCTGGCTGCGGGCAGATCGCCGGCAGCAAAGCGGACCTCATAGAGGGCGTCCCAACCAGCACCCACTTTCATCCGGGCCTCGGTATCGAGTGGATCTGCGTCCGCGACTGCCAAGTAAAACGCGATGGCCTCGTTGGCAAGTCGGGCAGCATTTTCATGCTCGCCGCGCAAGCTCGCCAGACTGGCCATCCTCTTCGTTACATAGGCCAAATCAGCTTGGTAAAGTTTGTTATCGGGGTCAGAGGCCAGTAACTCGCGGTTGAGGGCCGTCACCTGCTCGAAGTGCGATTGTGCTTGATCGACTTGGCTGGTGGTGGTTGCCAGAGTGCCTAGCCGTTCGTGCGCTAAAACGAGATCACGCTTTAAGAGGGTGCTTTCTGGAAACTTGGGACGGGTCGCGTCGGCCAGCGCGAGGACCTTGTCATACTGTAGTTTTGCCCCTTCCCAGTCGTTCCGATAGAAATGAAGGTCGGCGATTCGCTGCATGCAGGAAATCAAAGCGTGCTGTGCGTCGATATCATCGGGTAGTTGGCTAGCAATTTTTTGGCGAATCGTCCGTACTTGTTCGTAGATCGGTTCCGCTTGATCGTAGGCAAACGCCTTGCGATGAACTTCAGCTTGCATATGGAGCGCGTCGCCGAGATCGCGCTGAGTTTGCAGGTTGCTCGGGGAAGCGGCCATCGCCTTCCGAGCCAATTGTGCGGCATGCT
>JANLQO010000100.1:0-4267 GCA_031367855.1 Planctomycetia bacterium
GAGCGTATGCTGCGGATGCATGCTGAGCCCCGGGTAGTCGACACGCTCGACCAATTCACAAGACGCAAGTGCACTGGCAAGAGCGAGTGCATTTTCAGCGGCGCGTTCGATGCGCAGAGCTAGCGTCATAAGTCCACGATGCGTCAAGTAGCAATCGAGCGGACTGCTGGCCATGCCAAAGGTGCTCATCGCATCATGCAATCGCCCGGCCAACGATGGATCAGCGGTTACAGCCACCCCAAGCATGCTATCACTGTGGCCGCATACCATTTTGCTGAGACTCTCAATCACTACGTCCGCGCCGAATTCCAGCGGCCGACAAATCAGATGCGTGGCGAAAGTGTTGTCGACCATGAGCAATGCGCCGGCCGCATGCGTGGCTTCCGCACAGCGCCGTAGATCAGGAACGCGAAGCCTAGGGTTACTCAATGTTTCAACGATTACCAATTCCGCCTGAGCAGTTTGCAGTTTTGCGAGATCAGCTTTACTGGTAGGATCAAAGACTTGCGATGTAACGCCCCAGCGAGTCAAGTCATGGGCGAACAGTTTACTCGTCTTGCCGTATAGTTCGTTGGCCACCCAAACGGTCGCACCTGGCTTGAGAACGCTCAGCGCCACACATGCAATGGAACTCATCCCTTGCGCGAAGATGACCGCCCGAGCGCCGCCATGCAGTTGGGCAAGTTTTTCCGCCAGTTCGCGCTCGTTCGGATGACCATCGCGACGATAAACAAAGCGCTCGCTCGCGCCTGCAAGGGCGGCTTCGGCAGATGCTGGTGATTCCATCTGCCACACGCTGGCGGTCGAAATACTGCCGGCCTGCGGACGATTGGAGCCCTCGCTTGCGCGGACGTTGAGCGCAAGAATTTCGAGTTCCATGGGCCATTGCGGGTGCATACATTTGTTCCATAACATGGACAGCGTGTTTGAAAGGAGTGCAATTATAACACCTCGTTTACCATTACATTCTTGCTAGGTCCCTCCAAAAGCGGAATCTCCTGTAGCGAACTTTCATCTGGCAAGCGCCGGGAGCGCCGGACCAAGTTATAATTGTGCCGTGGTATCGCGAACTGAACCCGCTGGCTGAGATAAAGGGGGCGATTCACCTGGAATGTTATGGCACTGCACACGAAAGTACTGAAGTGACGAGAGAGTGTTCGAGGGCTTATGGGGCCATCTTTTTGATTCTATTCGCTGGACGAGCTTCAGCATGGTCTGATTTGGTTGGGCTTGAAAATAAACACCCGCTATCGAAGTCGCAAGCCGGCGAATTGCTGATCGACGAATTACGCTGTTCGGCTTGCCATAAATCGCCGCAGCAAGCCTGGCTGGAGCGAACTGCTCCCGACCTATCCGATGTCGGGTCAAGGATCACGCCTGCATATCTGCGCAGCTTCCTGACGGATCCGTCCGCCGCGCATCCCGGAACGACTATGCCGAATCTATTGGCTTCTATTCCCGATGCCCAACGCGACGAAATCAGTGAAGCGCTGACACATTTTCTAGTTGCCCAGTCGACGCGTACGTTCCAAGCGGATGAACCTCAGCAGATTGAAGCCGCTTTTGGTAAAGAACTTTATCACTCAGTTGGCTGCGTAGCCTGCCACGCGCCGCGCGAAGAGAAAACCAGACCACTGACTCCCGAAGAGGTAGCCCGCGCGGACGACGAAGAGGATCAAGTACGTGAGCCTGCCGATAAACAAGCGGCAAAAACGGGCGTCGTCGATCTTGGACATATAGTAAACAAGTATAGCCGGAAATCGCTTAGCGAATTCTTGTTTCAGCCACTGCAGGTTCGAAGTTCGGGCCGCATGCCGGATATGAAGTTGACGCCCACGGAATCGCAGGCGCTGGCGTGCTACCTACTTAGCGAACAACGTGTAGGTAGCGATGTACTCCTGCCGCAAGAGAAACTGGTCGCGCTGGGTAGAAGATACTTCGCAGAGTTGAACTGCGCCGCTTGTCATCAGATGAGCGGGATTACGGCCCAGCCGTTCATCGGTTCATTGCGTCACGCCAACCCGCTGCGCGGATGCCTGGCTGAGACTCCGCTTAATGCGCCCACGGGATCCATTTCGAAAATCCCCCGCTTTGCGCTCAAAGACGCACAAATCGAAGCCATTCGCGCAGCGCTCAGAGCCCCTGAGCAGGTTGATACGGATCAAGTACAGATTGCTAAAACACTGACAGCATTCAACTGTATCGCTTGTCACATTCGCGACGACTTTGGTGGTGTAGCTGAGGATCGCAACGTATACTTCGAGACGAGTGAACGGAACTTGGGTGAAGATGGTCGCATTCCGCCGCCATTGACATTGATGGGAGCAAAACTCCGACCAGCATGGTTGAAGAAAGTTTTATTCGATGGCGAGAGCGTAAGACCTTACATGACGACAAGGATGCCGCAGTTTGGCGAACCGAACTTGCGTCATCTGCCAGCCTTGTTTAGCCGCGTGGATGTCCTGGAAGGCGTTGAGTTGAACATTCCAAGCCCCGAGAGCGATACCAAGGCGGAGCGCGAGCGCGAGAAGATGCTACGAGCCGCTGGTCGCGAATTACTCGGTCAGCAAGGTGTGTACTGCGTCGCATGTCATAACTTCAATGGCAAACCAGCTCCGGTCAACAAAGGCATTGACCTTATGACGACTTTCGAACGCCTTCAACCGGGATGGTTCAACAACTTTGTGCGCAATCCTGGCAAGTATCGTCCGCGCATCGTCATGCCTTATTCGTGGCCAGATGGGATTGCTGTTCATGATAAGATCTTGGAAGGTAATACTGCCTTGCAAATTGAAGCGATCTGGTACTACCTTTCGCTAGGCACCTCGGCAGCCGATCCTCCCGGTATACGCAGAGTCGATACCGTGCTATCGGTCGAAGATACCACGCGCACTTATCGCGGCCGCAGTAGCGTAGCGGGTTTTCGTGGGATAGCGGTTGGTTTTCCAGAGAAATTGAGCTACGCGTTCAACGCTGAGACGGGTAGCCTCTCAGCGATCTGGCAAGGGGACTTCATTCGCGTTGATCGCGGCGGACAAGGCTCGGGCGGCTTCAATCCAGCGGCACCAGCCATTCAATTGGCGCAAGACGTTGCGTTCGTCGAATTAGCTGATGAAAGCCAACCTTGGCCGCTGCGACCCGTCATGACCAAGGAAGCGCCAGCGAATCCAAATCCAATGTATCCCAAGAATCTCGGTTACCAGTTCAAGGGTTACTACATGGACGAGAGGTCGGTCCCGACCTTGATGTATCGCAGCGGCGAGATTGATATTGAAGACCGTACCGTGGCGGTGCAAGCAGTTACCAAATTGCAATTAATTCGCACATTCGAATTCAAATCGCTTGCTAACCATACACTTTGGTTCCGCGTATTGACGGGCGACGCAGATAAATTGCGAGCTGAGTCGAAACTAGTTTACGCAACCGACAAATTACGCATCACGATTCCGGATCTTCCATTGCTAATGCGGCCAGTTCCGGACAATGCGCAGGCTCAAGTCGCAAAGCCCGATGCTAAGTTAGCCCAATCGAAGTTTGCGGAACTGTTACTACGCATTGAAATACCCCAAGGCCATTCATCGCTGTCACTGACTTATGAACCACTTAATCAACAATAGTTTTAGTCTGCTGTACTTGCTCCTGGCGCTCACGTTGATGGACCAGCCGTTGGTTCGTGCTGAAGAAGTCGGCCAACGCTGGGGAACGGCGGAGCGCGAGCGGGAATACTATCCGATTGTCAACATACCGCTTCCCAAAGACACGGTAGTTGAGGCAGGCGCTTTTACAACGTTGCCCGACCATCGCGTGGCGGTCGGAACACGCTATGGTGAAATCTACTTGATCGATGGAATCGACGAGAAGAAACCTAATCCGACGTTCGAGCTCTATGCTTCGGGCTTGGATGAAATCTTTGGCCTTTCCTACAAAGACAAATCGTTCTACGTGACGCAGAGTTGCGAGTTGACGCGGGTCACTGATACGAAGGGTAATGGTAGGGCAAATCGCTTTGAAACTATTTCCGACGCATGGGGCTACGCGAACTATCACGAGTACGCGTTTGGTTCGCCATTCGACGCTCAAGGGAACATTTTCGTAACGCTGGGCTTGTCGCAGTCGTACGAATCGCACGCTTTGTTTCGTGGGTTTGTAATGAAAGTCTCGCCCGATGGGAAAACGACAGCCATGGCCAGTGGCTTGCGCAGCCCAGCTGGCATTGGGCCCGACGAACATGGAGCCCTGTTCTACATCGAAAGCCAGGGTCCATGGA
>JANLQO010000119.1:0-13785 GCA_031367855.1 Planctomycetia bacterium
TCGATCTTTCGCAATTGGCTCAATCGTTGGCGGAGAGCCAGGATTCCGGCTTGCGATCTGGTCTCAGTTTGGCCCTCGGCAGCATTCCCAAGGATCGGCTCCAGGACCTGAACCCAATCGGATTGGAATCATGGAGTCAACTCGCCTCACGCTGGTTTGCCCAATGTCGCGATACTTCGACCCACAGTGACTCCAGTTGGCTCTTGCGTCAATGGAAACTTCCTCTACCGAAAGTGACTGACGAAACTGATGTCCGTGCTGATCGAGATTGGTTTGTGAACTCGGCGGAGATGACGATGCTGCGAATCAAGCCGCCTGCTGTTGAGCCGGGGCCGCGAATCACGCTTATTGATCCGTTGGAAAGTTTCCGACAGCAATTGGTTGAACTGCGAGATGTAACGAAGGAGAAGTTGACTCAGGCGCAGCTTCACACCCGTGCCACCGCGTATTTTAAAACGGGGGATCATGCGGCGGCATTGGCAGACTTGGAAAGATTGCTGGAGGATCCGAAAATTTCGAATCCAGGTGAATTGCCAGTTTACCGCATCTTGGTCCTTTCAAGATTGGGAAGACATGACGATGCAACCGCCGCTTATGAAACCGTGCGTGAAACCTTGAACAAGCAGTTAAACCTTTATCTGGCGAGCCAGATGGCGGCTTTACGTGGCGATCATACAACTTCTTTGGACTTGCTTGGTCAGGCTGCCCGTGACGAAACTCCCGACCAACTCGTACTTTATGATGTAGCCTGCGCTGCCGCTATGTGTGCTAAGTCATTGTCTGAAACCGATCCTGACAACTACCAAAAGTTAAAGACGTTGGCCTTGGCATTACTTGCCAAAGCGATAGAGGCAGGCTATTCCGACCGTCAACATTTGAGCCAGGACCCGGATTTTATGGTCCTACATGGTGAAACGGAATTTTTGTCGCTGGTCGGCAAGATCTACCAGCGTCCCGGGGAGCTAGCTTTGCCGAATTCGGAATACTGGATTGCCAGTTGTGAAGTGAAGCGAGGCCAGTTCGAGGCGTTCATGCAGGACACGAGCTACAACTTTGAAAAACCGACGAATTTCAATGGAGTGGAAACTAAGTTTAGTCCGACCGCCGATCATCCAGCCCAATTAGTCAGTTGGTACGACGCGGTGATGTATTGCAATTGGCTCAGTCGCCGGGAAGGCAAGTCGCCGGTCTACCGCAAAACGGGGAAGAAAGAGATAGGCGGCTTTAGAAATGAGGAATTCGATCAATGGGAGCTTGTACCGAGCGCAAACGGCTATCGCTTGCCACGGGAAGTGGAATGGGAATACGCTGCCCGGGCGGGGAGCGTGACGGATTGGTCGAGCGGATCCGACGAGCGGTTGTTGGCCGATTACTGTCAGATGTCTCCATGCAATGTTACAGCGGAAGTGGGGCACAAGCTGCCGAATGCTTGGGGCTTGCATGACATACATGGCAACGTTTTGGAATGGTGCTACGATAAACAGGACTCGTACCGCGTGACCCGTGGTGGCGGTTTGCTCATGCCGGCCAAGCTTTGCCTGTCTGAGATGCGCTGGAAGAACGAACCGTCGTACCGCCACATGCATTGCGGCTTCCGCTTGGCCCTGAGTTCCTCCGGAATCCCCAAGTAGACGGGTCCGGATACGTAACGCAACTCAAGCTTCACTCCACGACCGTCAATACCGTTCTCATTGAGAATCGACTCGAGCCGAGCTGACATGGCCCGCTCCACTTCGGGACTTGGAATCGGGTGGTTCGGCCGATATTTGCGGGTCACGAAACCGTCTTTCCAATTTCCATGGAAGCTCATCCACCGAAGGAATTGCGTCCAAGTAGGCGGGGCTTGTTCGACCAGCATGGGAACTTGTACGAGTGGACGCACGACTTGTTTGCAGATTACGGTGACGAATGGAGTATCGATCCGCTGGGCTCCGAAGTGGGCTCGCCTCGCGTGAGCCGTGGAGGCTGTTGGATCGACGCCGCGGAGTATTGCCGGAATGCGTACCGCGCCCCGCTTGTCCCATCGTTCCGCTACTCATACCGCGGCTTCCGCCTAGCGCTCAGTCTGCCCGGATTCTCCGGCCCTGAGCAAGGTCACGGAGCTGAGTCAGCGGACAAAGGCACCGATGGAGAAGGTCTCGGGGACAGTCTAACTGGCTAAGTTTTCATTGTAGGACTCTTTCATTCCCAACTCCAAGCCGGTTTATCCAGGCGCTTTCTGCGTCCCCAGTAGTCCAGACCGCTTCCTACAACCTAATCAACTCGCCCTCGAAGATCGGATTCGACTAGGCGAACATCTGCTTCCAAAAACTTCCGGCGTTCTGCGCACGTGACATAAAGCGTTTTAGCGCTGGGAGCTCGGGATAATCCGGTTCGTACTTTTCGAGCAAATCTAGCCAATACTGGGCACTGGCATGTTCCAGCCGCCCTATATAGAGGTGAATCATTGACTTTGCTAGTCCAAAGAACTCAGTGTAGTGAAGACGCTTTCGACGCTGCAACTCGACGAGGAGCTCGAGCGCCTCGTCGTATTGCTTGCGAATGATGTATTGGTTGGCTGCGGCGAGCTTACTAAAGAAGTAGTTGGGAAATTTCTTGATAATTTCATCGACAAGCAAGTCCGCTTCGTCTGTCCGCTTTTGAGTCTGCAAAGCTACCGCAAGGTTGTTCAGTACGTCGGGTTGTTCAGGTTCGATTTGCCGGGCCTGTCGCAAGAGTCTCTCGGCCTCCACTCCATTACCATCGTGTAAAGCGTTATTGGCGGCCTCAAGCAACTCACAGGTTTCATCAGTTCGACCGATGGGAACAGTAGGCTCATAAGTAATCTCAAAACTGATTATTTCAATCTTTTGGACTTTCCCCTTCGCATACATGGACAGCGGAGACTCAAAAGTATGCCCCAGTTCTTTCAGCCACATCAGTAACTGCCGGCGAATCTCGTCGGTTCCGCGTGAACCGCATAGGTAGTCTAGCAAAGCTGCTTTCACAACCGGACTTTGACTTCCTCGCGCTAGGATCAGGAACAGTCGCTGGCTTCCTTCATTACCGCGATCTAGCACGGCGGGTATTGCGTGTTCGATTTCGGGGTGTTTCGCTAGAATGCAACGTGCCAACTGACTGAGCGTCTCAGTCGCTTCGGTTGCGTTGTCGATCTTCGCGGTGCGGGCACCGATCTCTCGGATGTCGTCTTGCTGCGTTTGCGACAAACAGTCTTGAAGATCAAAGTATGCTGGTCCCCATTGTTCGCCAAGGGGTTGCCGCAGGTCGTCTAGGTTTTCTTGGGCCGTCGATGCCTTTCCCGCCAGCTTCACGACTTGCTTCCAGTGTGCTTTGGCAGATTCCGTATTGCCAGCCCGCGCCAAACTAGTTGCAAAGAAGTTCGTAAGCAGTGCTACGTCGGTCGGCGGTTCGCTCAGCCAATTTCGCTTCGCGGCTTCTTCATAGGCCCAGCGGATTCCGTTATCGTCCCCGATGATGGCGAACGATTGAGCCGCTTTTGTCAAGTCGCTGAGCTGCCTAGGTTGCAGACTGAACAGCTTGTCGGCGTCCGCTCTGCTTTTTGCGGAGTTGCCCCGAAGGTAGGCTACACGACAGCGGGCTGCGCGAGCGAAAAAATTATCGGGCGCGATGCCAAGCGTTTCATCAAGGAGTTTCATCGCCCTCTTTCCATCGCCTTTTAGGGCGAGGCCCTCAGCGAGATTATTGCGGATTCGAATGTCAGCCGGATAAGTTTGCAAATGTTTCTCGGCGCGCCTGATCACGTCATCAAAACGCCCCAGCTTGAAAACATGCAATATCTTCTCGATCGAAGCGATCCGTGGCAGGTCTTTAGGTAAATCGTCGATGAACGCATCGAGGATTTCCGGCAAATGGCGAAGTAACTTAACAAGTTCTTCTTTCGCCGTTAGTGTCCCAGGATGCTCGGGAGCGATCTTCACCACTCGCTCAAAGAATTGAATGGCAGAGACCGGTTGCATGGTCGCGTAAGCCCCAGACGCGGCCAACAAGTTTGCAACGGGATCCTCGGGACTTCGTTCAGCCATCACCGTCGCGACGCGAGCATACTGATCAAAATCTCGAAGTTGATGAAGGACATCCAGATACAGTCTCATCCCCTCGATCGACATGTACCCTTGAGCTTCGATTTGTTGAAGCAGCTTTAGGGCGTTGTCCGCGTTATCGTCGTCGTAAAACGCTTCGTAGGCGCGCTCAAAAGTCCGTCGAGTGTTAATATGCGGTACCGCAGCACCGACTGGCCTGCGCCGTTTAAGTTTGGGTTTGGCTTTGTTTTTTCCGCGGTTGGTCGCCATCAATGATTCCTCCGTGCATTTTGGGGCGTGTGGTCGGCAAAAACCGTACGCAGTATAACCCCAATTTATCCTGCCAAACACCGCAATACGATTTTTGGTGAGCCTCACTGAGGGCAAATGCGGTTATGCAATAAATTACAAAAACAGTACAGCGACTCGAATGTCAATTTGACACCTGTGTCCCCCGCAAACATTTCCTTGGCAGGCTGGTGTTGGGCCGCGTCTTGAGATCCTATGGCCAAACTGCAAACGGCAGTCGGTTGAGAACGCCCAACTCGACCGCATCGCAACCATGCGCTTTGGCACCAGCAAGTGATGCCTGCAGGAGAGCTATACCACTGCAGAGCCCACCGGACTCTCAAATGGTTTCGCAAGGGTGGAAATGCTATGAAAAATCGTCTACGCTGCGGAAGTTCAAAAAAACCAGACGTTAATTCTGCATAGGTTTGAATCGTGAGATTAGCAAAAAAATCGAAGACGGCTGCTAGTCTTTTTGTACATCCGTGGTGTCCTAAACCCAATACCGTTCAATTTTAGTGATGAAAGCTTCCAACTTGCCAACCAATCGTGTGAAGAAGCCTTTGCTTGCACGAACTGTGGTAGCCAACTCAGGCCGGAAGCCTAAGCCACTCAGTCGTTCATGATCATTACGATCAGACCAATGCTCTGCTTTGTCTGCGCGGCGAAGCGTTGGCAGTTTCCATAGCGCTGAATATCGAGGATCAAGATGACACGCCAATTTGAATTCCAGTCAATTCGCCTGACCGCGCTCTTTGCAGTTCTCGTGCTTGTCTCGCAGGCGGCACATGCGCAGGTCACCAAACCCTTCAAGATCAATGGGCAAGGCTACGGCCCCTATGGCCTATCTCTTCCTGCCCTCGGCCCGTTCCCCGCCACTGGCCCTGTTCCTCATTTTATTGAGGGCAACGCGACCCACCTTGGTAGACATACTGGGGCAGGGTTCGAAGAGACTCTCACAGCGGACCTAAGCAATCCGTTTCTGATAACGGGCACATTCGAGAGCAACCCCGGCTTCAAGTTTTTTGGCGCCAACGGCGATATCTTGTCCTGTACCTACGGCGATCCAGATAATGACCCTAACTCGCCGCAAGGAACGTACACACTCACTGCGGTGAATCAACCAGGCTTCGGCCAGTATTACGTGGCGAATTTCGTCGCCGAATTCGTCCCAACAGCTGGATGCACTGGGAAGTTTGAAGGGGTAACCGGCAAGTGGGTCATGTACGCCACCAGTCAACCTTTTCGCCTGGGTGTCAGAGAGCCTTTCACTTACTCGTGGTATGGCGAAGGGACGCTCACGTTTAAAAAAGGCAAATGAGTTTCAGCGGGTGGGACTCGAAGTCGCGACTCTACGAAACTGGTGCGTCTCGAAGATTCGACCCACCCTACGTAACGCGACCACCTTACCTCCAAAAACGCAAAGCGTTGGTGGCCAACCGACCGCAACGCCTACAGAGCCTGAGCGCTAGCGCGGCGTTGCGAGATACGTCGGCTAGCATAGCACATCGCAACACCAACTAAGATGAGAATTGTGGAGCCTGGTTCGGGTACTGCGGTTAGGGTGTAACCGATCAGTGCCATGGCGCGGAGATCGTTCACGCCCACGGGAAAGGCCACGCCGCTGGCAAGCGTGGGGTCCATAATGCCGAGGTTAAGACCTGTCTGTTCATCCGCTTTCCAGTGGCTGGCTTGATTGCCATCGCCTTTGTTAGCTCCCGTCGACATCCTCAAATTGTTGATGGTGTCGCTAGTAAACGCGTTGACATTCGGAACTAAACTGCGCGAGTTATTAGTGAACGTGGATGCATTGGTGGGGAGATTGCCGGCATCAAAGCGAAACAGATCGAGCGGTTGGACGAAAACTGTGCCGGAGGCGTTGCTGTCAACGAAGTCGACGGCGGAAACGAAGCCGAGTGCATGGCCGATTTCGTGGGCTGCGACCGTCTGGAAATCCACCTTCGAACCGTTCAGTTGACCGGAGTTGAAGGCGAATGAGAACTGCGAGTTGAAATTGATCGTGGCGTCGATTGGAGTTAGTTGCGAAAATCCGAGTGCCTTGGCATTGGCTTGCGTCAGAGCCATCTTGCCACTGAAAGTGAAACCCGCAGGGAGAAATCCGTTGAATTGAGCGGCTGTCGGCAACGAGGCAAGAATCGCCAAGTCTGGGCTAGCGGCGCCATGGGCCGCCATGGCGTCACGAATCGTGTCATAGTTGGTGGACAGCGTCGTCGCACTTGTTGAACCGATAATGCGCCCATTACCGAAATTAATCAAGTCAGCATTGATGTTGACCGTGATATTCGTACTTATCTTGGAGGACCACTCATTGGCCGCGTTATTAAATGCAGCCAACGCCTGCGCGTTGCTGGCGAGCCCTGCGCCAGGATTAATAACGATCACTAAACCAGCTTCAACGGCACGCGAACAAACCGTTGCGATGAAAAGCACTAGTGCCGCGAGAATCGCCCGCCGATGTCCCGACCTGACTGTAACCATCCCCGTCACTCCGATACAAAAAATTTCCCGAACGGCGTCAAGCAAATTCCCGCACGGAGACACGCCAAAACGAGACGTTTGTACGCTCAAATTAGGCTGTCCGCCTAAAATAATTGAACTCCACCAGAATTGCGAGTTTTTCTGCGGAGACTTTGTACGAAAAGAGGTGAATCTTGACACTTCTGGCTGATCGCCAATATAGAAAACATCTCAAGGATTAGATTCTGCGGTGACGGAGACGAGGGTGCATCGGCCGCGGATTGAGTAACGAGAGGAGTGGTGGTGGACCGAGATTGGTCTAGCCAGAATCTAATCCTTTGTTCGTTGTCTCGTTCCCAAGCTCCAACTAGCTCCAGCTTGGGAAAGCGGTCCTCGAAGCTCTGCTTCGGCGCACTAAGTTGTCAGCACCGCACCCCCCTGCCCTGGCGGACATCTGAGCGTGACTGGATCGGGAAGCGGAGCTTCCGGAGTGTGCGTTCCCAAGCTGGAGCTTGGGAACGAGTGGGAGCGATGGATCGGCAAACTCCACTAATCCTTGCCGACGTGTCGGACTTCTTCCCAGTATTTCTCGAATTTGAATTCTGGGCTGTTGTCAGTGTCATGACACTCAACGCACTTGGCTTCGGCAACTTTTAGCGGCAAGCGCATTTGCTCGCGCAGTTTATTTAGCAAAGTCGCATCGGCATCACCGTTTTCCGCATGAACGTGTTCGGATCCTGGACCGTGACAGTTTTCGCATCCACTGCCCACTAGCTTCGGTGTCTTTTCCAACGACCAGTAGCCGGTTTCAAACGGTTCATACTTTTGAGGGTCCCAGCCGGTGACGTGACAGCTAACGCACTCAGGATCAAAATGACGTGCAATGGAACCACGATCGTTGGTAGGTTTGACAATCGAATCGGTGGCTTTGAAGTGGCCGGAGTTTTTCCAAATTTCGAAAGCCGTCGTATGGCAATCGCCGCACGCTTCGCTGCCTACAAACTCGCCCGACTTCGGAGCCGATTTGTATTTGACCCCCAAGCCTTCAAAGCCCTCACTCTGCAATTGTTCTTGATACTGCTTGAAGGCATCGAGCATCCTGGGCGAGTCTTTGAACTGCGAGCTCAGGGCAATCCGCTGATAGCGGACTGGGTTTTTCGCGTCATTGAACAGTCCGATGATACAGGCGTACATGCCCTTAGTGCCAACTTGCGAAATCAGGGCGGTCGAACCGGGGACAGGATCGAGCACGTTGCGGGGCTCACCTAGCCCCCCAGCGGTAACGACCAAATCGAATCCTGGAACTTTCGCTGCTACCCTTTCCGATTCTTGCTGACTTGCATGCGAAAGGAGAACGATGTAATCGCAACCTTGCCTTTTAAGTTCTTTTACAACGCTTTGTAAAGAAGCGATGGGATCGGAAGTGGCAATATCTCTGTTCGAAGCCAAGTTTTCGAAATGCTCTTCGCCTAGATGAGCCGTAATACCCACCTTGCGACCGCCAACCTCAACAACCTGAGCTTTGGGCCAAAACGACTGATCGTAGATGCTCATGTTTGCTGAAATGAACATCCCGGGATTCTTCGCTACATCGTCCGATGCAGCAACCTGAACCAAACCGGCACTATTCAGACGCAGGTCGTCGATGCCCAATGTGACCGCTCGGTAGCCCAAAGTCTTAAACGCGTTGGCCGTCACGCGGAATTGTATTTCAGCTTGTCGACCGGTTCGACGCACTTGATTGCCGACGTCCAACGGAACCACGGGCCAACCGCGTTCGGTCAGCTGTTTTACCAGTGTGTCGCGGCGAATGATTCCCCCTTTTTGTCGATCCAAGCCAGTACATCCACAAGGCTCAAGGTACCCGTGCTGTTGACCCGTCAGTAACAAGACGGCTTGCGGTTTAGGCCAATCGCCAGCGATCTTTTGGTTCAGTTCATCCGCCGAAGCTAGATTGCTAACCGAAGGGGCTTGTTGAGCACTCGTCGCGTCTGCAGGCTCAATCAATTGAACTTCCAAAGCCGCACTGACGACCGACGGTTCGTAGTCTTTTGGGCTGACTTCGGAACCTAAATTAGGATCTGCCAAGGTGGGTTCGCCCGATGCCACCGCACTGGGCACCTCAGCACTGGGCACCTCAGCACTGGGCACGTCAGCACTGGGCACGTCGGCATTGGGAACCTCAGCATTGGGAACTTCAGCATTGGGAACGTCAGGATTTGTGGGAGGATCAGCTAACGTGGGAGTACCGAACTTCGCATCTGCGGGTATTTCATCAACGTCAACAATCACATCCAAGGGAGCAGGTTTGGAAGCAGTAGTGGGTTGCTTCGGAGGCGTCAGCAATACCGTTCCATCTTCGGTCATTGCGGCTGGATCAACCTTAGGCGGTACTAGGTTGGTGGATGAAATGCCATGACTGGTTCGGGTGTCAGTCGGAGTAAAAGTCGACGTTTTTTCTTGGCAACCAAGGTTGAGAGCTATCAAGCCGATGAGCGAATAGGGTAGCAAGCGACGAAACAGTAAGTTACTGAGCACCACAACCTCCTGAGCGTAGAATCATCATCGGCCGAGAGTTGCCACCACTCGCGAGGACAGATTGTATCGAAGTTAACTACATGTGCCCATTGCGAACAATAGGCAAATCCAGTGACGGCGACCCATCGCAAATTACCCACCTTAGCTATCTTGCGAAATCAGTTGCTTGTCGGTCGAGCTTTGAACTTCTTTCAACTATTCGACAACACTTAACTTGATGTAGATCGGAACTTCGGCTGAGTTTTCGCTCGGCTTGATAATCACTTTTCCAAAGTTTTTTGGACTGGAGCCAGGGTAAGTCGCAATAGGTGCACCTTTGGGTACCTTAAATACGATTGGGAACAAGCGGCGCGACGCTGTTTCTCGAGGTTCACCGATTTCAACTTCCAGGGATCCCGCAGGGACGACGGAAACCACTTTCGGCACGGCGCCGGCTCTTTCTGCGCCTTGTAAGGAAAGCTGCAAGCGAACAACCGTTTCCTCCTTGCGACTAACGGTCCCGATCGTCAGTGTCGCTTTAGCGGCATCAAAGGATGGGCCGCCGATCAATTCCGTATCGCCAGAAATGCGCCCGCTAACGAGCAATTCGATGGGATCCAGTTTGTCTTCCATATTGGTTGTTGCCAGGATCCGTGCGTTCATGGGGCCAAGCCTCATTCCAGGTTTAATGGTCACTGTGACATCGTAGGCCTTAAACGCCCTCGAATTTTCAGGATCAGTGGCAGGGTCTATTTCGGTTTTTAAAATACTCACATGCTTGCTGCCTTCTGGGTCGCTCCAGGTCAGCGAATCAACGGTCACACCTTCCATGTGTGAGAACACTTTAAGTTTGTGAGTTGACGTTTCTGTGCTAGAAAAATCGCCTAGCGACAAGGCCGGGGGAATGAACACGATGCTCTGGCCGACTTTTCCCAGAATGCTCAGTTGAACTTCGCTTTTCAGTGGGTCACTGGTGATAATGGTGGCGGACTGTGAAAAATCAAGCGAGGGTGCTTTGGGAGTCCACGTCAGCTTGATCATCGTTTGCTCGCCCGGTTCAAGGATGGATTTCTCCAAGTCCCCGATGGTGCATTTGCAAGTGGAATTGCCCATAGTCAAGCTCAAGGGCCCATCACCCGCATTTCGGAACGGGAATTCGTGCGACATCGATTCGCCCAGCTTCATATTGCCAAAGGCGAAGGACGTCCCGCCGGGAACTTCGACACGGGGTGTTCCCACCGCTTTTTCGATGATCTCCTTGCGAGAGATCTCACCTTTGGCTTCAGCGTCGGTGGAGCGGCTCGGCGAAAATCGCTCTTCAAAGCCCTGGTTCAGGGCTTTCGATTGCACCCAGCCGATTCCCAAACCAAGTGCCAAGCCCAAAAAAATGGGAACAATAATTCGTTGCATCGCTCAGAACTCACAGTATCGAAAAACGGTTAGTACAGGGAGGGCGAGCCCTTAAACTGGATCGTCAACGCAATTTGGCCTTAGATTCCGTACGCAGCCAATCTGCCAAAGGTTCTGCTGGAACATAATCGCTTTGTGCTTCGAAACCAGTCGGTTTGAGCGGCAGCAAAATCACTTGCGCCGCCAGTTTTTTGTCGAGGTGAGGCGTCCGCTTGCTAATTTCCGTAGCTTTTTCAACGCTTTGCGCCGCTGCCGGCCAATCGCCGGCCAACGCCGCAGCGGCCGCTTGCTGGATCAACAGCTCGACGCTACTAGGATACCGCTCGACCGCTTGGCTGTAAAAACCCCCCGCCGCCGTTAAGTACTCTTGGTTCGGCAGTGCACGTACCGCTGCCCCTGCCGCCAATTGCAATGAAATCTCTCCCGCCATCTTTGGAATCAAGTAACCCACAACGTTCGGCTGCGAAATGCGTTTCAGCTCCACCATGACCTGCGCCGCCTCAGCGGTGAAGGCAACCGAATCCGGCGCCTCTTTGACCTTGGCCGCAAGCAATTGCAGTTTCTGCACTGTCCTGTCCACATCCAGAGGATCTGCGGCAGCCGCCAACTCAAACAACCGCAGCCGTTCCGCCACTGATCGAGCCGCCGCTGCGTTTTCTGCCAACATCCAACTCTGCATCACTGGTCGCCACGTCTGTAGAACGAATATCGTCAACGCCGACGTCGCGACCCATGGCACCACCCAGCGAAACGCCCCTAGATGTCCCACCGGCTCGGGCAGTTCTTGGGATTGCAACCGCAGCGACGACTGCCAATGAATCGCCAGCAGGACCAGCAACGGAACTGCGATCCCCGAAGCTTGCCAAGATCCGCTCGATAGCAGACTCAGAACTACCGCCACAACCGCAGCCACCCAATGCGAGGAACTTGCATGGCATGCCCCGCCGCGCCAAGCCAATCCACCCAGCGCAGCCGACAATCCCCAAGCGATCAAGTTCGTCGCCAGGTTAAGGTTGCCCGTCAACGCAAGCAGCGCTGCCGACAAGCCGCCACCGACGACTGCGCCAACAGCTACTCCGCCAGCCAGTTGACGGCCGCGTTGCGATTCTGTTTCATTTTCATTGCAAGTTGCCGTATCGGCGACCAGACATGCACCCATGCCTTTGCAAACGGTTACTCCTACCCAGGCAACCGCCAGCAGGGCTATCGGTACTGACAAAGTCGCAGCCACATCCAAAACCCAGTTGTGCGGATCAGCGATGATCTCGCTGGCTTGCTCAAGTTTGTACTGCGGATAGTAAGCCTGGAAATTGCCAAGCCCCACGCCCGTCCATACATGCTGCCGAATCATTGCCAGAGTCGCTTGCCAATACTCCAAGCGATAGCTGATGCTTTTCGACGCTTCAGTGAAGACAAGACTGTCGACGGTCAACAACCAACCAAACCCCACTAGAACAAATGCACTGACCGCCCCTCCTACCATTCGCAACGTTCGGCCCGTCAACCGCACTTTACCTCGCATCCATTCCAAGATCAACCAAAATCCCAGCGCCAACAGCATCGATAAATAGGCCGTGCGACTGCGTGTCAGCAACAAACAATTCAACTGCGTCAACAGTGCGATCGACAAACCTGCCAAACTGCCCCATCGCAGCACTTTCTCCTTTTGTGTTGCCGCATCAAGCAGGATCGAATTGGTTAACCATCCGCCAGTCAAAAACACGCCCAAGCAAAGCAGCGAGGCCAGCGAATTCGCTAGCGCGAAATTTGCAAACGGCTCGGGGCTATTGAGGCGATCTTCGAACTGCGCCCGACGTGGTGACCCAGGGGGCGCATCAAAGCCATACTCGGCCAAAACACTTTCCGGATCTGCAGCATACTTCGCGCGGTTTGCTGGCAAGCTAACCAGCACCTGCTCAAGCCCCACAAACGACATTGCCGTACATCCAACCAGCAACAAATGAATTACTGTAGCGCGTACCTGCCTGAAATGTAACAACGCACGACCAATGTAAAAACAACTGGCCAACGACATCACTTGCCAAAATCCATTCCAAACCGCGCGACCATTGCCATGGCCCGAAGTCAACAGCGTAACGGCAATCAACCAACACAGTCCGACGCAAACGACCACAATCTCGAAGCGACTAACGCGAGCTTGCACGCAAGAATGGCGGCTCGCCCATGCGGCCAGCGCAGCCAGCAGCAACCAACCCAGGTTCTGCGGCAAGGCCATCCCGATCGATATACTTACCGAATCCACCGGAGCCAGAAAACTCACCACCAGCAGCGCACCAAATCCAGCCGCGATCATCCACCAGATCGACGTAACGCCGCTGTCCACTTTTGCCGTGCTAACCGATTTGTGCAGTGTTGGCTTCGTCATCCCTAATCCTTGCGCCCAACCGACTCGAGGACATGGACTAACGCTAATACCAGAACAGTAATTAAAACCACGAGCCCCGCCCCAATCCAATCCACTCTGGGCAGTAAAATCGCGCCCACCGAACAAGTCGCTGTCGCCAAGTAGATTGTTAGCACCGCTTGCTTCTTCGTCATACCGAGGTCGACCAAGCGGTGTGAAAAATGACGCTTGTCGCCTTCAAACGGACTTCGGCCTTCACGCATGCGAATCCAAATCACGCTGCACATGTCGTAGAGTGGAATCGCGAGCACACATAGCGGCGCGAACACCGCATGTGGCGTCGAACCGTGATAGCCGGCGTAAGTCGCCAACAAACTCGCGATCGCTATCCAAAATCCAACAAAGTAACTCCCTGCGTCGCCCATGAAAATCTTTGCAGGTGGCCAATTGTGTTGCAGGAATCCGAGTAGCGCACCGACCAACACCAATAACATCGCTGCCACAAAAAACTGCGGTTGATTGTTCGACGGATCGCGACTGGTCAACAACATGATCGCTAACATTGTGGCGGCGATCGCCGCGACTCCACCGCTTAGACCATCCATGTTGTCGAGCATATTGAAAGAGTTGATCAGGGCGACGATCCAAATCACGCTGAGCCAACCGGTCAGCCAAGGGAGCTCGATG
>JANLQO010000144.1:0-2460 GCA_031367855.1 Planctomycetia bacterium
ATTGACTCACCGGCGACTAAGTTATCCCTCACAAAGTTGCGTCCCCGCAGAGCTTTGCTATGTTTCACTTAGCACTGTTCATAATAATGCTGCGCCAGTACGAAATCAAACATTGAGTTACCGGCGCCATGCCTTAAAAAATCCCAGGGGTTTGGGGGCAGGCCCCCAAGAATTTAATCGGAGGAGGAAATTCAAGATTCCTCCACTTGACTTATTACTAGACGGTCGCTCACCCCAGCCTTCTCCCCTGAGTACAGGGGAGAGGGAGATTCCTGTAGGTATGGTCGAAGTTGCTCGCGTTGCAGAGGACCCAGCCGGAGATAAGCAACTGAAGTAAACAGCGAGGAACCCGGAAGGAATTCTGTAACAACCGTCTGCTTCGATGCATTGCAATAAAAGCCATGGTTACCTTCGCCGCTGCAACAAAAAACGCTTCTGAAATCCCGACCCGCGCGCCCGCGCAGTGTCGGGTAAATTACTTCGTTGCAATTACTTGTTCAGATCCCAACGATTCATGCGACTTATATACCGCTGATTGCTGCTGCAATTTGTTCACCTAGGCTTCGGGTGCAGAAGTTGCAGGCGGATTAATTGGTGCTGGCGGAATCTCTGGCAGTTCTTGCCCGGTCGCTTGCTCAGCTAAGTCAATTTCGCTGAGCTCGGTATGGTCGACGCAGCGCCGCAGGATCAAATACAGAGCTCCACTGGCTGACCAAAAATAGCTGAACCAAAAAGCCGCAATCAGCGACTGAGACAGCCAATTGCCAGCGGAAACAAATCGGCCCGCCGCCGGTTGGCTCATTCCGCCGCTGTACAAGTAGGTATTGCGAACTACCGACCAACCGGAGCTCAAAACAAAAGTAACCAATTGCTCGCCGACGTAGCCACAAGCGAGTAGGCTGGACGCAAACAAGCATGCGACTACTGGACGCTGAAAGAAATAAGCATTCGAACGACTGAAGCCCTCAAATGCATCTGCTTTTTTCTCAGCACCGATCGCGCACACGCTCAGCGGAAAACAAATCGATAGGCTGAGCACAAAGCGTCCCACGCCAAACGCCAGCGGAAAAAATAAAATCAGCAAGGCGCCACCCACATAGGCCCCGCCACTGCCAAATCGGCTGATGAAGCCGAATATCGCCGGAAGCACAAGCAAAGCGGTAATGCCGACCAAATTCATCCCCGCAGCCCATAAGTAGCTCTGCCAACGCCCGGCAACCAATTGCGCGGAATGGAACCAGGGTGCCACGGTCCGCTGGCCAAGCTCAATCATGGCCCGTCGCGCCAAAATGCCGCCAAACATCGACAGTGTCAATGAAACCCACAGGATTTCAAATGTCCAAAAAGCAAACCTGTGGAAGTCCATTGGGCGAAGTGCCGCAGCCAAAATACTCGCCAAACACTCTAGCCAAACAATCGCGTGCGATTCGAGAAATCCTGCAGATCGTCCCAGCGGACTGATGACTGGATCGACTTCAGGCCTGAATAGCCACAACCCCAAATGCCATCCGCCCATGACAAGCCAGATTGCAATGAGAGCTACAGCGAGAGAAGACATCCGTACCGCCGGGTGCAGCGCTCGAGTCACAGGATACCACCACCAGCAAGAACGATCCCAATCCATTTCTGTTTTGGGGACGCGTCGGTCGTCGAAGGGAACTTCTTCCATGGAGCAAGTTTCGTGGCTGGGGGGAGTTTACCGTCGCATGATAGTCGGCGACTATTTTGTCAGAGTTTCCCAGAAAATTCCGGGGCTCGCAAGCGTCGCGCTCGCTCGCATCAATCTCAAGTTTGACGCCCCGTTGGTTCAACTCAGGGGGCTTTAAACCTTCTCCTCGGCAGCGCTAGCGCGGATGTAGTTCGGTTCCAAGGCAAATGCGTTTTTAGCGCGACCTGCGATGGTATAATCTACAATATCCCTACCTTTGTCAGCGGATGTTAGCCCAGCGTACTCGCGTTAAATAATTGTGGAAATAGCTCCGTCGGAGAGGTTTTGTGCGGCAAGCATTGATCAGTGACATTCACGGCAACCTCGAAGCGTTGACCACCGTACTCGCCGACATTCGTGAACAGAAGGTCAATCGCATTGTCTGTTTGGGCGATGTGGTGGGTTACGGTCCGAATCCTTGCGAATGCTTGGACCTAGTCATGCACAATTGCGTCTTTACCATTCTTGGAGACCACGACCAAGCGGCGCTTTTCGACCCGGACTCGTTCAACCCCGTAGCTTTGCGTGCAATTTATTGGACACGCGACGAACTGGATCGTGGCCCAGGCGGCCCGTCAGGCATCAAACGACGTTGGGATTTTCTAAGTGACTTGCCCAAGGCTCAGCGTGAAGACGACATTATGTATGTCCATGGATCGCCTCGCGATACGACGAATGAATATGTTTTTCCGGAAACCGTCTACGACTCTGGTCGTTTGAAGATGCTGTTCGATCGAGTCGGTTTGCTGTGC
>JANLQO010000165.1:0-2673 GCA_031367855.1 Planctomycetia bacterium
CTCGCTGATGCGTAGCGTACTGCGATCCAATGGACACTGCAATCCTCGCATCCTCGGCAAGCACGTAATGGTTACATCGGACCGACTGAGTTTCACCGATCCTAGCAATCATCGAAACAACAAATTGCAAATGGTTCTTGCAGGAGTATCGCTGCCGTTCTTCGGATGGTTAACTTATATCGGATTTTCGCGTGGCATTTATGCATGGGCACTTGGCATGTGGGCCACGAACCGCCCATAATCTGCACGCCAGAAGAAATTGCTGGGATGACCGATGACGCCATTGACACCAACTGAAGACATTCGGGCCGCTCGGCACAGTCTAGCTGCAAGATTTGACAATGATCTTGACCGCATTGTTGATGATCTCCGCCGCCAGGAGTCTGAGTCGGAAGCGGAATTTGTGATACATCCCGGCCGTCTCCCAAAAAGCACGACGAACATTCAAGGATTAGATTCTGCGGTGACGGAGACGAAGGAGCATCGGCTGCGGAATGAGTGACAAGAGGAGCGGTGGTGGCCCGAGATTGGTCTAGCCAGAATCTAATCCTTTGTTCAAGGAAGCCGCTATCGCTACGTTGGTCTTCTGTGTGACAAGCCAACTTTCTTCTTTCCGCTTCTCTGTATTTACGGCGAACGAAGTTCGCTGTACTGGATTGCTCTGCGAGGCTGCTTGCATCTAAACCACTTGCATGGCGCATTAGTTCGCCGAAGCGGTGAACTGGTTGCCGCGCTGCTATTGTTTTTTTGCAAATTGCAGCCGTGATTGACGTTGTTTTGAGAATTCATTGATTGTCTTTGGATTTAGAACTAGTTTGGGGCAGCTTTCGTTTTCTACAGGCGTCTGCGATCGGTCACAGCAGTTAGGAATTGACCGCAGGCGAGAGTACTCTGATCAATACCAAGCCCAGCGCCGAATATTATTCGCTATCGCAAATCTAAAATGGTACAATTATGAAATCCGCTCGCCGCGATAGCGGCCTACTTGAACTATTGCATGCACGCGAAGCACTCGGTCGGCCGTTTTGACTTGCGTTGAGTCAACGCCTCGTGCTGGGTGATGCCGGGCCGTTATCCAACAGAAATCCAACTCCCATGATCGACGCTAACCATTACGCTTTTAGAGTCATTTTGGTATGACAAAATTCGCAAACCATGACGACTATATCGCAGCGGCCCCAGAGGCATTTCAGCCGCTCTTGGCACAACTTCGCACTCAACTCGCCAAAGTACTTCCTGACACAGAAGAGGTAATCGCCTACGACATGCCCGGGTTCGGGTTCGGAACGTCGATAATCGCGGGTTATGCCGCTTTCAGCAAGCAATGTGGCCTCTACGTGAGCAAAGCTGCCATTGCTGCCCATGCGGACGATATTGCGTCCGCAGGGCTCAAGGCTACCAAGACAGGAGTTACCTTTACTCCGCGAAAACCCATTCCGGACGAACTGATTAAGAAACTCGCTCTTGCATCTCGAAAAGACTGTGGAATGTAACCGGGATGGTTTACGACCGTCGGATAACACAAAATGCACGCGAGTTGCGCATCGCGCGTTTCCTGATGGTGAGTCACTTGGCAACCGCGTGATTTTAGTCGCTCTGATTTGCAGTTCTCAATGACAGTAGCGAACAAGATTTGATCGATGGTTTGCTTGTCAGCGACCAGAACGAGGTGCCATTAAGTGTTGCGATTGGAGAACCGCTAGTCGCAACAACATTCCCAATTCGCCAGGTTGGCTTTAACAGCAGCGTGGTTGATGGAGACTCTCGCTTCGTTGGGTTGCATCGTGACAACCAAGACCATAAAAAGATCGACTTCGTGGTACTGAGATCCTGATCGGCCATTGTGGATCGATTCAGAGCTAACAAACCAATGAGAAATCAGAACAAACCATTTCGTCGATGTTACCGGTTAGCCGCCCCTAAAGGCAACGCTGTGAAGCATTTTGAAGTGCCGATTTCGGAGAAATCGGCCTACGTAGATCGATGTCTCCGAAATCGATGCGCGCATGATGCATGAATACCAACAGTTACCTAGCACAAAATTTTTCACAGCGTTGCCCTAAAGGCCCAAAGGGCGACTACACTTCAGCAACTCGATGTATACGTTCGTTCGGCAGCGTCGGTAGTTGATTTTCTGTAGCAGTGACGGGGTGCCGTATGGCAGACGAAGTTAAGAAGTGTGTGGAATGTAAGGGGGTGCTATCCCCCATCGTCATCATGGACGTGGCCCCCGGTGTGGCCCGACGCGCAGTGGCCGGCCCGCTGACCTACCGCCTGCCGGACGACCGTGTCAGCTTCTGGAAGGGTGGATACCCCACGGCCGGTGTGGTGCAGGCGTTTATGTGCGCGGCTTGCGGTCGCATCGCCCTTTACGGCGACAAGCCAGACGCTGATGCAGGCGCTGCAGCAGACGGCGGGGTAACAAAACAATAAAATCAGAACTAACCATTGGACACGAAGGGCTCGGTCACCGGGCTCTGACTTGCGTTGAGATTACTACTCGCCCTTGGTCAATGGGGTCGTTCGTCCTGGAGGGAGGAGGGTAAGAAGCACGTGTTATCGGTTGGGATCGTGAGACGAGAGGTCCGTAGGCGAGGGTGGATTGTCTGCAAGAGTCTCGAATCTTGTTGAAGTGGAGGTGTATTTATGAGTGCGAGTTCTTCGGACAAGCTA
>JANLQO010000172.1:0-6617 GCA_031367855.1 Planctomycetia bacterium
CGATTGAGCGCGTCGATCACCCAATCTCGCCACTTCCATTGCTCCCGCTTGAGGTCTTTTTCGTAGCCATTGGTATCTGAATAACGGGCCGCATCGAGCCATTGTCGAGCCCACTTTTCTCCGAAGCGTTCACTATTTAGCAATTTCTCAATCGTCGTCTCAATGCCCTGTGTTTCAAACTCCGCAAGTTCCGTGGGTGACGGAGGAAGACCAATCAGGTCCAAATAGATGCGTCGACAAAGCACTGCTGAGCTCGCACGCTCTGACAGTTTTAACCCTTCAGCCGCAAGCTTGCCGGACACAAAAACATCAATCGGGTTCGCAGCACCTTCGGGCAAATTGGCTTTCCTGGGTGCTGTGAAGGACCAGTGCTTTTCAAACTTCGCACCTTCAGCGATCCACTGCCGCAGGGTTTCAATCTGCTTGGCCGAGAGCGGCTTGTTGTGTTCCGGCGGAGGCATGAGTGTATCAGCATCTTGCGCGAGAATACGACGGATAAGCTCGCTGGCTGCGGGCTGGCCGGGAACTATCGCCGCTTTACCGGACTCGCCACCTTTCAATGCGATCTCGTCAATGTCCAGGCGATATTCAGCCTCGCGTGTTTTCTCATCGACTCCATGACACTGAGCGCAATGCTCGGCAAAAATCGGCTGGACATCGCGCTGGTAGTCAATGGCCATTGCTTGCGGATGCGCGATACAAATTGAGATAAAACCAGTGCTAAACACTAAAGATCGCATCATGATTTTCTATGAAGGCAGGCGGGCTATCGGGCAGGCTTGTTCGACCAGCAAGGTCCATTCTAATCAAAATTGCTAGCCGACGAATCCCGTTCGCGACGCCCGCGCCGACTACGACAGTGCCATTTGCAATTCGGGGCAGGGCTGAATCGCTAACGTCTAAAATTATACCTTGGTTAGAGGTAGGGTGGGTTGAGGCACGAAACCCACCCATTCAGGAGTGGTGTAACTCGGGCATGGATCTCGGTGTTCCCAGGTGTCCCCAACCCGCCCTACTTTTACTCGCGAACAATAGCTATTCTCCCAGAGCGAGTCATCAAATCGAGCCCGTTGGATCGAGACTTACTTTCCGAGACTGCGTCAAAGCGATCGAGGAGGTTGAAAATTGCCAATTGGTCTTCGCCCTCGATTGCTTTGCGAAAACCTGACCAGTCGCGTCGCACACGCGAATGCTTATCGGGGCCAGACAGATGGAAATCACTGAACTGCTGGCGGTCGATGTTCGTACGAACACCGCCGTGGTTGGTTACGGCGACAACCGGCACCGCGTTCCAAGCCTCGTCAGAAAGTTTGACATCGATACGACCTGATTGGCTCACAATACGATGGGCCGCTTCCGTTAGCTTACCTGTGGCCACAAAATCGGTATCGCCATATTCGTTTTCTACATCAATCTTTCCAGCGATATTCTTCAAGTTTAAGTTGACTCGGCCGAATCTTAAATCAACTCCGTCAGTTATGTCATTAACGCTTACAGAATAGGGCCGCGCCGGTGTCATCTCGCGCATGTCATTGCGATGACTCGTACCAGCACCTTCCACTCCAAACTCAGAAAAGGACTCGACGTTTATATGACCTTTTACATTTGCAATCAACTGCAGCGGGAAACTTCGGCAAGTCAGATTTCCAGTTAGCCCTTGTACCTCGAAGCGACCGCGTGCGTCCGAATCGGTCGAATCTTCCTCAACAATCGTCAGCGATCCATGTAGATCCTCGACTAACAAGCCTCGCTTCGCACCCCGCACACAAACGCTCTTGCAAGCCGGCACAAACACCGTCATCTCCGCGTAGCGTTGCCTGGCCGAGCCCCATTGCCCGTCGCCACCCTCGGAGTTGACTTTGGTAGTGATTATGGGATTGCTCTCATAATCCAAGCCCGCAACGGACAATTGATCGATATCTTTGCTTAGTAATTCAAGATGAATTGCGAAGCTCTGCCGAATCTCATCCACCAACTTTCGGCGTCCCGCCAATTGTTCGGCAGTCAGTGTGGCTCCGTCTTTCGCCATGAACTCTGCTTCGCTGGCTTGCCATTCGGCGTCTGTCTGGCCTGCGAACTTAGCAGGCCCATGTTCATGTACTATGTGAATTGCTTTCAATTGATCATCGACAGGTTTGTCGTCGACCGACAATACGATCTTCTTCAACTCAACTTTCACTTTGGCGTCCTTCCAGCCGACGACCCGCACTTGATTCGCGGTGATTGCTAAACGCTTTTCGGGACCAAGTTCGAATTCAATAGTTTCCGTTTGCTCATTGATTTGAGCACCGGCGACATGCACGCGACTGGCCTCAATCTTGGCTCTCAGCGATTGCAACAGACCCTTGAGTTCTGCCAAATCGGCTATGGCATCATGCGCGCTGACCCTGCCCGCATCCACTTCGACTTGGAGCGACTCAAGCCGCTTGAGCGTTGTGTCATACTCTTGCTTCAGCGCTATCGGAACAAATTGCCAACCATTCAGAGTGTTGGAAAGTATCGCGTGCTTGGGTGGAGCCTGGATTGCTTGTTCTTGCCGATCTGCCAAATTTTTTGGATCAATTTTAATGCCCGTAATCACGGGGCTACCCTTGAAAGTTGGGTTCGATGGTGGATCTTCGGCGAGCACAATTCGATTGACCGGAAGGCACAACCACAGCCCAACCAACGCCACGCTCGAAAACCATTTATTACAATGCTTTGTACTCATCGTTCATCTACTCCAGTCGTAAAATACTTCTAATGTCACTTGTATCTCATGGCGAACTGCGGCTATTGCCAGCCCCTCCGACACTTCTTCAACTTGCGAGTCCGCTCGATCCAAGTCCTCGTGGATACGCAGATAACCGACTTGAGTGAGCGAAACGGTGGTGATGGGTGAATAGACAGGTTGCGTCAACAGTTCAACCGCAGCGACGTCTGCGTGCTCGACCGGAACAGTCACCCAAGAACGTAGCGAGAAAATTACTCCGATCGAAGCTGCAACTGCGCATAGCCAATACACACGTGAGTTTCCACTCGCACGACCGCCCCTGTGTTTCACTTCAGTCACCGGTTCGGCAGTCATTTCAAGCACTCTCGCCGCCAACCTTTCAACCATTGCTGGCGAAGCGGTTCTTTGGCGAGCGCGTTCGATCAAGGTTGCCAATTCGTTTGGTAAAATCGGATCTCCATCATCGCGACTATCTAGTGTGGGATCACTCATCACTTTGTCTCCGATCGAACGTCAGCAAAAGCTGCCGCGAGCCTACTTCGAGCCATTGATAGCGCTTTCGCAACTGCGCCCTTGGAAATACTCAACAACGCCGCAATGTCCAACGCCGAGTTTCCCTCAAGCACACTCAAACAGAAAACCTCAGCTTCGCGAGGCGGTAGTCGCACTAACGCAGCGCGAAGTCGCTGATCTAACTCGGCGGCGATCGCATAGTCGCATGGCTGGTGTTCACGTCCATCACGTTCCTCACTCTGTAGATCGCACCCCATCTTTCGCCTGCGAAGCAAATCCAGCGCCCGTCGAGTCGCAATCGTTCGTACCAACGCCGGTTGATCGGTGAACTCACACAACTTTCCGCTTCGGAAAATCTCCATAAACACCTCTTGTGCGACATCTTCAGCGTCCGCCGAATTGACGACGACGCGCAGGGCCGAATCCAGAACTGCTTGAGCATGCGTCTTCACGAATTCTTCCCAAGCTGTTCCCATTCCCGCTTTTCATTCAAGGTTTGTTGGAGTCCAGGCTTTGGTCGAGCATACCGCTCGCCGACGTTAAGCTATCGAGGCAAGCCGACTGTGGATTACCTTTACAGTCCTTGATTATTGGAAAACGTTGTAAAAGAAAAGCCAAAAGGGGTGTTTTCGATGGAGCTAGCGACTATGACGAAATTCTGTGGTACCCCAACGACGATTTGACATTGTCAGCCGACGATGCCAAGATCAAGATCACACCCACCTGACCTCCCTCCCACCTTTCAAAATACCAATTATGCTAACCATTCGCGGAAACCATTCGAAACATTTCTGCGACGGATTCTCACGCCGCAATTTCCTCAAGATCGGCGGACTGGGGTTCGGCGGGCTTTCGCTGCCGCAGTTGCTACGTGCTGAACAGAACGGCGGTAGATCGAACAAGTCGGTGATCATGGTCTACCTTCCGGGTGGTCCGCCACATCAAGACATGTACGACCTGAAAACGGACGCACCGTCGGAAATCCGTGGCGAGTTCCAACCCATTGCAACCAACGTTCCTGGCATTCAGATCTGCGAACACTTACCGCAGCTAGCCAAACTGGCCGACAAGTATGCCCTGATTCGCTCGATGGTCGGCGCCAAGGATCGTCACGAATCGTTTCAGTGCATGACCGGTCGGCTAAACGAACGCAATCCGCCTGGCGGCTGGCCAGAGATTGGGTCGGTGATCTCGAAGCTTCAAGGCTCTCCCAATCCAACTGTCGCTGCGTATGTCAACCTCTCGCCCAAAATGCGACACTCGCCTTACAACTTTGGTAAACCAAGCTTTCTTGGCGTGGGTCACACACCCTTCATGCCGCTCGGAGCAATCAAAGACGACATGGTGCTCAACGGCATCACTACCGACCGCTTGGCAGATCGCAGGAGTTTGCTGGCAAGTATCGATCAGTTCCGTCGACACGCGGACAGCCACGCAGCCAGGCACGAAATTGATCCTTTTCAGCAGCGCGCGTTCGAGTTGCTCACCTCCGGCGAAATGCTCAAAGCGCTCGACATTACATCCGAGGACACGAGGGTCCGCGAGCGTTACGGCAAAGGAACGGAGAAGGAACAAGGGGACGCTGCGCCGCGACTGAATGAACAGTTCCTACTCGCCAGGCGTCTCGTCGAGGCGGGTTGCCGTGCCGTCACGCTCAGCTATTCGTTCTGGGATTGGCACGGCAATAATTTCAAGATCGGAAAAGAAAACCTGCCTGACTTCGACCGAGCCCTGAGCGCGTTGATCGAAGACCTCGACCAGCGCGGTATGCTTGATAGCACTACGGTGATCGCTTGGGGTGAATTTGGGCGTACACCCAAGATCAACAAAGATGGCGGGCGCGATCATTGGCCCAATGTTTCCTGCGCATTGCTGGCTGGTGGCGGCATGAAGACAGGCCAGGTCATCGGTGCCACGGATCGCTACGGTGGCGAAGCTGTCTCGCGACCGGTCACTTTCCAAGAGGTTTTTGCCACCTTGTATCACAATCTGGGCATCAACGCATCCACCACCACCGTCTCCGACTTCAGTGGCCGGCCTCATTATTTGGTCGACGACGGCGTTCAGCCTATCATGGAGTTGGTGTGACCTGGTGATGGATGTGGTCGTTTTGCTTTTTCGATTCTCATAGGAGGGTTATGAACCACGGGATTCACCGTCGCCATCAGGGCGAGGCGAGTCCACACCTCGAGGCTTGCGAGCGCTCGTGCTGCGCGAAATCGTAATCAGAGCTACGCCCAGCACAATCACTGCGGAAGCCGCGAAGATCCGGGAGTTGATGGTTTCATCAAGAATCAGCCAACCCAGAAAGACCGCTACGATCGGGTTGATGTAAGAGTAAGTCGAAATCACCGCCGGCGCATAGTGCTTCATCAACCATACGTAAGTTGTGAACGCAATCAGGGAGCCCGCAACAACCAAATATCCCCAGGCAAGCAGCGAATTTGTGGTGAACTTACGAACGTCAAGCCCGACACCTTCGCCGAGTAACCAGCCAGCTAGGACCAGCCACACACCGCCTCCGAACATCTGCAGCGCCGCACCCGTGAACGGCTCGACCGGCTCGCGGGCGTAGCGAGTCATCAACGAACCAGCTGCCCAAAAAAAACAGGCTGCGACAAGTGCCAGCATTCGCCCTAAATGGTTGGACTCAGCGGAACTAGAAAACAAATCTGGACCCACAAGTATCACTAAACCAGCACAACCTACGGCGATCCCAATAAAAGTAAGCAGGGCAGGGCGGTGGCCCAATTTTCCGCCGCTGAGCGATTGCATCGACCAATCCAGCAGCACGATAAATAACGGGCTCAGCGAAACCACCAAAGTCGCCACACCCGATGATATCTCTTGCTCAGCCCAAGCCACCAATCCATTTCCGCCTAGCAACATGCAACCACCGACCAACACGTTGTAACGCAGCTGGCTCCAAGTGAAATTGAGGCCGCGCGTCGCGGCGACCAAGGCAATCATGATCGCCGCTGCAATTAGAAATCGAAACCCGGACATTAAGAATGGCGGCAAGGTCTCCACGGCCACTCGAATCGCCAGATACGTGCTCCCCCAAACCAGATATAATGTCAGTAGCCCAGCGACGAGGGCGAGTGTTGAGGGAGCTTTCGACGTCGGTTGGACCATAGCCTGGTTGATTCGTTGCATCGGATTATTGGAGGTATCCTACTTGCCTGTAGGCAGAAGGGTAATGTAGTAACGCGGTTCTGGGCACCCCATTGCCTAACGCGACCATGCGACGCACCTGCCGGATCCGCTCTTTGCTTGGCGAATTCGTTCCAAGGACACCGTTTTAGCGAATCAGTTCACACAAAAATCAATTTGCTAGCCCTCAAATTCGCTCCTATTGATCTTGCGACGCACCCGCGATCCCGCGAAACTC
>JANLQO010000193.1:0-22723 GCA_031367855.1 Planctomycetia bacterium
TGACGTGGGCTGCGGGGCTGGAATACTAATGACGAACTCCTACAGGACCTGATGAGAGTGACGGCCAGAAAAAGCAGAAAACGATTCTAACATAATAAGGTCTTACCCCAACGTGACCATTAATGATTCGCTTCTCAGAGTGATGTTGCGACATCGAATGCGATCCCTGGATGGTGCGTCACCTACTCGTCGCGTTGGGAGCGAGGGCCTTGGGATTGGTTGCTCATTCTGTCGCATTGAGCAAATCAGTGACCGTTTTTGCTAATCCGTCCACGACTTGGGAATATCGCACAAACTCGATTTTATCAATGGTGTCGGTCGCTTCGTGGTAATGCGGATAGCGAAACGGAGCGGTGTCGGTAACCATGATGCCTGAATAGCCTTCTTGCCAAAAAGACCAGTGGTCCGACCAACCCACTCCTTTTAAATCGCCAGGCAAGGCCGCAATCTGAGCATCGACTTTGCAGTACTTTCGAAAGATTTTAACGGTGTCGGTGAGCTGCTGACGCGATTCCACATTGGAAACAAAGCCAATGAAGTTGCCCGTGCTCGGATACAGAACTGCTAACAACGGAGGATACTTTTGGCTTTGCGGTTCATCGGTATAGTAGCCCAGCGTCTCAAGGCTCATAACTATCTTGAGATCATCGCCGCGGGCCCTGCACGCCTTGGCATACACCCATGACCCCATGAGTCCATCGCGTTGGAAGTATGGAGGTTCCTCGTTAGCAAACGCAACCAAACGAACGGTTCTTGTAAACTGTTTACCTCGCAACTGCTCAGCGATTTCGATTAGTGCCGCCACGCCAGTTCCGTTGTCATTCGCACCTGGCGTACCACGTGCACTGTCATAGTGTGCACAGATCAAAACAATTTCCTTGGGACTAACACTGCCAACAACCTCAGCAATCAAATTGTGGCATTCGATACCGGAGACTGAAAACGATTGTCGATCGATCGAATAACCCATCGATTCGAACATTTTCTGTACATAAGTGACGGTTTCGTTTAGCTTTTTCGGTCGGGACAAATTTCGCTCGCCGATTCTTTCACTGAGATGGGAGATGATCTCCCTTAGGCGAGTCGAGCTGCCCGCTTTGGGGGCGCGATCTACCGAAGCTGGTTCGTCGGCATTATCCTGCCCAAACGCGAAAGTTGCGAACGTGGTTACTGCGACAAGCAAAGCCAAACCGCTAGACGCGATAAATGAACGGGCTCGTTGAAACATGTTTCCTCCTAAAAAATCCTAGCTGATGAATGCAGGGCTGATAAAACTATTATAAAACGATTGTCCATAATCGTTCCGGAAAGCTCGCTGGCTCACCTGAAAGTTTTCATCCGTTGGAAAAATGCGCGTTGACGTCGGTCCGTTGCCCGTCGGGACTGCAGGGCTCCTATGGGCGGCACTGATCTCCAACTTTTGGGGATCAAAAAACAAGGAATTGAAATAGTCAATCGGAAAAAATGCAAGGCAAAGTTCGCGCAACAGGGAAGCTGGCAGGCTGCGGCGTTAGGCTTAATCATTCAGAAAAATACTCGATGGCACGTCGCTAAGGCCAAGGCGGTGAAATATTTTTGTTTGCGAAACAACTGTCGTTCCGTGGCTAAGGAACTGCACGGTCGCATCCGGCAGATGCGACCCACCGTGGTTCACTCTTGCCGAGAGTGACCTTGTGCCGCCCGAAAACAAGCCTTGCCCCTCTACCACTTTCGGCCAGATGAAGTTAGGCTGCTAGCCTTATTCTACAACTTGCCCAAATGCTGTTTTTAGGAGTGAAGATATGGCACGCCCTGTGACGCTTTTTACTGGCCAATGGGCCGACCTTCCAATCGACCACATGGCGAAACTCACCAAGCAATTTGGATACGACGGTATCGAACTGGCTTGCTGGGGCGATCACTTCGAAGTCGATAAGGCGATGTCACAGGATGACTACTGCTCCAAGAAACGAGCCTTGCTGGATGCAAACGGTTTGCAATGCCATGCGATCAGCGCTCACTTGGTCGGCCAAGCGGTTTGCGACAACATTGACGAGCGGCACAAGTTGATTCTGCCCGACTACGTATGGGGGGATGGCAAACCTGAAGGTGTCAACAAGCGCGCGATCGAAGAGTTGAAGCAGACTGCCAGGGCGGCTCAGCGATTCGGTGTCAGCGTGGTCAACGGTTTTACAGGTTCGAGCATTTGGCATCTACTGTATTCGTTCCCGCCAGTATCGGACAAGATGATCGACGCGGGCTTCAAGTTGTTCGCCGAGCGATTCAATCCGATCCTCGATGTTTTTGGCGAGTGCGGAGTGAAGTTCGCATTGGAAGTTCACCCAACTGAGATTGCGTTCGACATCTACACTGCCCAGCGCGCCTTGGAAGCACTGGGCCATCGCGAAGAATTCGGTTTCAACTTCGATCCGAGCCACTTGATTTGGCAGGGAATTGATCCAGTCGAGTTCATTCGCGCTTTCCCAGATCGCATCTACCACATGCATGTAAAGGATGCGATCACGACGCTGAACGGAAAGAGCGGTATTCTGTCGAGTCACATCAACTTCGGCGATCCGCGACGCGGTTGGGATTTCCGGAGCCCAGGCCGTGGCGGTGTGAATTTTGAAGAGATCATTCGCGCTCTGAATCAAGCCAAATACCAAGGTCCGCTGAGCATCGAGTGGGAGGATTCTGGCATGAACCGCGAATTCGGTGCCCGCGAGGCGTGCGAGTTCACCAAACGTTTGGACTTCAGCCCAAGTGATCGCGCGTTCGACGCTGCTTTTGACGAATAGCACCCGTGAGCCAACGGCGCTAGCCGCAGTAGGTGAGCCGACGGCGCTAGCCGCGGGAGGTGAGCCGACAGCGCTAGCCGCGGGTTTCGAAGTAAGTGACCCAACCTGCGCCGCGACTTCCAACAGCCAAACGTTGCACAGCGCAGACCCTAGCCAGTTGAATCGCGACACGCTGAGAGACTGATTTAGTTGCAGACGCGTTAGAGCACAGCCTTCAGAGACCGTTCGGTTCAGATTATGAAGTCTTTCTTGGTTCGCAAGCATAAACGTGAGGGCGAGGCTCCTGCGGAGTCCCAAAAAGCTCGGCAGGGGCCTCGCTCTCCCCGATTGACTCCAACGCCAAGTAGCGTTCTCCCCCCATGGATTAACCATTAACAGCAACCGACCAGAGCTTCGAGACCCGTGGCTAGCGCCATCGGCTCACAAGCACACAGTTTCAAACTCGAAGTACGCCTCACAAGCCGTGGATGTTGGCTCATGACCGAACCACGAATCTCCATCCATTTCAATGGCGAAGCGAAGGAAGTCCCCATGGGTACGACCGTCGCAGAGTTGCTGGTGCAATCCGGCATTCGCACCCGATTGGTGGCGGTCGAAGTGAACCTGGAAATTGTAGCGCATGAAGAACACGCAGCCCATCAAGTGCAAGCGGGCGATACAATTGAAGTCGTTACGCTGGTCGGTGGCGGCTGAAAAACCTCCCCCGAAAAAGGCTCATCGAACCATCTATTCATGACATGTCGAACTCAGTTGTAATGCTAGACCAACTCAAGATCGGTGACCACACGCTTCCCACACGCTTGATTGTTGGCAGCGGCAAGTACGATACGCTTGAGATCATGCGTGATTCGCTGGCGGCGTCGGGCGCGAAAGTTGTCACGGTGGCGGTCAGACGGGAGAAGATGTATGACCGACTCGGACAGAACATTCTCGACTTCATCGATCCCAGAGAGTATTTACTGCTTCCGAACACCGCCGGCTGTTACAACGCAGTCGATGCAGTGCGGGTGGCTAAACTGGGACGCGAGATTCTGCGAGCACTCGAAAATCCTGGGGCGAATTGGGTCAAACTCGAAGTGCTCGGCGATAGCAAAACGTTGCTGCCAGATCCGATTGCGACCATTGAAGCTTGCAAGACGTTGGTGGATGCGGGCTTTCAAGTGCTATGTTACACGAGCGATGATCCGATTGTGGCGCGGCGTTTGAAGGAGGCTGGCGCGACTAGCGTCATGCCAGCGGGCAGTCCCATCGGTAGTGGCCAAGGTATTCTGAACCCCAATAACTTGCGCATCATCCTCGAGTATCTGAAGGAAGATGATCCGGACTATCCAGTGATCATCGATGCGGGCGTAGGCACCGCCAGCGATGTTTCGGTTGCGTTCGAGCTGGGGGCGGATGGCGTGTTGTTGAATTCAGCCATAGCCCACGCCCGCGATCCCATTCGCATGTCGATCGCGATGAAACACGCGGCGATTGCGGGTCGTGAGGCCTTCTTGGCTGGGCGGATTCCCAAGCGATTGTATGCGACGGCCAGCAGTCCAGAGGAAGGTGTGATCTCCAGTCGTCCGTACACCTCGGATCGTCCATCGAAATAGTCGAGCCTAGCGATGACCGTACCCTCGGATGCCATACGATCAGCGACCGAAGTCTTTGTGCATGGTTATTGCTTGGGACGCAGTTTGACTTTTCCGCACATCGCGTCGCAGGTTGAGGGACTCTGGTTGTTACGTGACGCTGAGCGCACCAATCCGGCGGACTATCGCAAAGAAGAATGGATCGCATTTGAAGTGGCGGCAGAAACCGTTAACCGTATCGCTAAGCAGCATTCTCGCGGACGCTATTTTGTCTGTGCAGTTAGCGGGAAACTGGTGAGTGATGACGAACTACGTCAAGAGTACAAACGACTTGGTTACCGTCTGCTGACGACCGAGCCGCTTTTCATTCATTCGCTCAGACGCATACCGCGCCTGCAGACTCCTAATCAAATCGCTACACCCATTCGAATCTGTCGCGTGGACACGATGGAACTGGCGCAGCGATTTGCCAGCGCGTCGCGTTCGCGCGTCATGACCCCATCGCAGATTGGCGGCATATCGCCATTTCGCCAGTACGTGGCTCTCGAGGGTGATGCGATCGTGGGTTGGGTTCGCAGTGTGACCGTGGGAAATTGTGCGTGGGTTGCCAATATGCGAGTCATCGAACAACAACGGAGGCGCGGGATTGGTAGCGCCTTACTGAATCAACTCTTGCGGGATGATCGATCTTTCGGTATACGCCAATCCGTGCTGCTCGCCAGCCATGTGGGCGCGCTGCTCTACCCAAAACTGGGCTATCAGCAAATCGGGTTAATGTACATCTTTGCACCGCCGCGATGAGTGGTCATCGGCTGGCTAAGTTTCGACACAGGGCAAATAAATAATCGCGGTTGCAATTATTAATTCAATCAAGCTATCGCTAGGTTGGGGTCAGTCGATAAAATATCAACGTCGATGTTAGCCAATTTTTGGTTTAATTATTTCGGGACGATCACAGTACTATGCCGCTCTTGGACCGTGAAACCGATATCTTTCCCGCAAATCTGTTGAACAGCGAGCAGGCGCTGAAAGATCCATGGTGGGCCATGTACACCATGGCGCGTCAAGAAAAGAAGTTGATGCGTCAGTTGATTGATGAGAAGATCGCATTCTACTCGCCCGTGATCGAACGTCGCTATCGTTCACCGAATGGTCGATTGAGGAAAAGCTACGAGCCGTTATTTGCAAACTATGTATTCGTTTGCGGCGATGAAGACGCTCGTTATCGATCCGTCTGTACCGGCTGCGTCAGCCGCACCATGCCCGTGCCCGAGCCAGATAAGCTGGTTGTCGATTTGCTGCAGGTTTTCAATCTGGTGGCGCTGAATGCGCCGCTGGCTCCCGAACGTCGCCTGGAGCCGGGGATGAAAGTCCGGATCCGGAATGGTTCGTTCGCGGGCTATGAGGGAGTCATCGTCCGCCGCGACAAAGAGGTTCGTTTACAGATTTCCGTACGATTTATGGATCAGGGCATTTCGGTTGCCATCGACGACTGCCAAGCTGACCCCATTTGAATCCCCGATCGCTGCATTTCGGCCAATTTTGCCCTATCCGAGCCGAGTCGGTGCCGCAGATGGCTTCCCAAGGTACGCCGTACAAATTAGCTTTAGGGAGCGTTCGAGTCCATTCCGGTATCGCTTTCAGGGCAAATTGTGTTCTCTACTGTTTACGTTGCAGGTCATCGAGGCATGGTCGGTTCGGCGGTCTGTCGCCGCTTATTAAGAGAGACCGGTTGTCGGCTGATCACGCGTTCAAGATCGGAACTTGATCTCGAGAACGCCGTAGCTGTTCAAGAATTCTTCGAGGCAGAAAAACCTGAAGCTGTGGTGTTTGCCGCAGCCCGTGTGGGCGGCATTCACGCCAACAAGACCTATCCTGTCGAGTTTCTCGTCGAGAATCTCAATGCACAGCTGGCCACCATCAACGCTGCCTACCACAGCGGAGTGAAGCGATTTCTATTCCTGGGTAGCACCTGCATCTACCCCCGCATGGCTACACAGCCTATTAAGGAAGATCAACTGCTTGCCAGTCCTCTGGAACCCACTAACGAAGCTTACGCGCTAGCCAAGATTTGCGGTTTAAAACTATGCCAATACTATCGCCGCGAATATGGCGTGTTATTCCATTCAGCGATGCCGACCAATCTCTACGGCCCTGGCGACAACTATCATCCGGCCAATTGTCACGTGCTCCCGGCCCTGCTCCGTCGTCTTCATGATGCAAAACAATCCGGTGCACCGAATATTACGATTTGGGGAACTGGTTCTCCTCGCCGGGAGTTTTTGTATGTTGATGACTTAGCGGATGCCCTGGTGCATTTATTGAAGATCGACGATCCGCCGGACTGGGTCAACGTCGGCATGGGTGAAGATCTCAGTATCCTCGAGTTGACCCACTTGATTGCCCAGGAGGTCGGATACAATGGGCCAATTATGACGGACACCAGCCAGCCGGACGGAACGCCTAGAAAGTTGACCGATATCTCTCTGATCAATTCGACGGGCTGGCATCCCACCACGACGCTCAGGGACGGTGTGAAGCTCACCTATGCGGCCTTTTTGAATGAACTCTCGCAAGGAACACTTCGCGAGTACTAAGAGCTTCGCCGAAAAGGGGTCTGACCCTCTCCGGCGAGGCCAAAAAACCCATGAAATCGTCTCGCCTCCAAGGGGTCAGACCCCTTTTCGGCTAGGCTCTAAGTAAGTATTTAGTCCAGTTATTACTCTCCACGTTTTGTATTTCTTAAAGCTACCTGAGGTTTCCATGTCGCGCTCAGCTTTGATTACGGGCATTACCGGTCAAGATGGATCTTACTTGGCCGAATTGTTGCTCGAAAAGGGTTACATGGTTCACGGTTTGGTACGCCGCAGCAGTAGCTTTTCGACCGGGCGCATTGACCACCTGTATCACGATGTGCATGAAAAGCCACGGTTGCTGTTGCATTACGGCGATTTGACCGACGGCCAAGCGCTCACCAACTTGGTGCAAGAAATTGAACCCGACGAAATCTATAACCTCGGTGCGCAGAGTCACGTACGAGTTTCGTTCGATCAGCCGGTTTACACCCTCATGAGCGACGGTGTCGGCGCCTTAAATGTACTCGAAGCAGCACGACTGCTAAACAAACGTAAACAAGTCAAAGTCTACCAGGCGTCCAGCTCCGAGATGTACGGCATGGTGCTTGAGACGCCGCAGACCGAAACCACGCCCTTTAATCCACAGTCCCCTTATGCGTGTGCGAAAGTTTACGCCTACTTCCAAACAAACAACTATCGACGCAGCTATGGTCTGTTCGCTTGCAACGGTATTCTATTCAATCACGAATCGCCTCGCCGTGGCGAAACTTTTGTGACGCGCAAGATTACGCGGGCTGCCACTCGGATCAAAGTTGGCCTACAGAAGAAACTGTATCTGGGGAACTTGGATTCCAAACGCGACTGGGGCTTTGCTAAAGACTATGTCGAGGCGATGTGGCGGATGCTTCAGCAAGACAAGCCCGAGGATTTTGTCATTGCCACCGGCGAGACACGCACGATTCGCGAATTCCTCGACATGGTTTTTGGCCAGCTCGAATTGGATTGGAGCGATTATGTTGAGATCGATCCACGTTACATGCGTCCAGCCGAAGTGGATTTGTTGCTGGGCGATGCGAGTAAAGCGAAAGAAAAGCTTGGCTGGACCGCCACCACCGATGTCCGCCAATTGGCGCGCATCATGGTCGACCATGATCTCGAGTTGGCAAAACGCGAACTGCACAACAAGAGCTTCGCAAACTAAAGTGTGGTGACAAGTGTGCACCGGTCACACTCGGCAAGAGTGACCCACGGTGGGTCGCATCTGCCGGATGACCATGAAGTACTTTAGTCATGAGCATATTCGAAGGACTACGACCTAGTAACAGCGCCCGGGCCGTTAAAATCAACTTCGATCACTCCTCCGTGCCGAATTCGTTGATCGCTTCATCGGATTCGGAGCTCGCGTCGGGCGCTTCTTCAAACATGTCGCTGACGGCGCCGTGGCTGACCGTGTCTAGGAACTTGATGAGCATCGTAGCGTATTGGCCTCGGAGCAGCGAAAAGTCGAGCTTCAGCTTGAAGACGTCATCGCGACCCACGACTTCATCCATGCCTTGATGCCATTTCAAGCCCTTGGGCAGCAGCATTACATCGCGCACACCTTTCGAAAAGAACGTATCGCGTGGGTACTTCAAGCGGATTTCGTGGCGCTGCATGCTGTACTGAGTCAGTACGGTGTCTAGCAATCCACCGATCTCTGGGTCCCAATCCTTTTGTCGAGCCGACGGTAGCGGAATTTGCAATCGACGGGCTTTCGCAGCCAGCTCAGCGTGCATGCTGGCTGGGAACACCAATTCACTTCCCGCACCCTGCACTCTCAGCAGCTTGTCCTCGGGCAATTGATTTCGCCACCACTGCGCGACAACTTGATTCCAAAGTTGGCTTTGAAACGCGGCGACATAGATGCTCCGCAAGTCGATGCGGACCAACGCAAGCGCTCGGCGAAAATCGGTCGGATGATCGCATAGATAAGTCACGATGCTACGACGATGCGATCGATCCAGTACGCGTTTGCACTCGATCCAATCACCCCAGAGCTTCCGTAAGATCTCTTTCTGCTCGCGCTCGCGCGGCCGGTCGTGTGAATTTTCCTCCGCTATCATCAAGAACAAGGCGCGTTCATAATCGCCCAAACACCACGGCTGTGCAACGAACTGCCGACTGGCTCCAAGCGAACCGAACCTCTGATCATCAAAGTAATTGGGTATGCCGGCGGCAAGCGTCGAACAAGCCTGCTGGATGGCTTCCACCTTGTCCGCTCGCAATCCACGCAGCGTAATTTCAAACGCGTTCGACTGAATATCTTTGGCACCGAATTCTCGCGGGGCCTGACCGATGTAAGTCAGGGTAAAACTACGTTGTTCGATGTCGCGTTCTGGTCCGCGATAAATCGTAATCGTCTGCGAAGTCACTGCGTGGCGATCCTTCAAACCGCCGTAACCGATCTGCGAGCGTGAGAGGTTCCAGCATTTGATGATCTCTTGAATCGCTTCGGGTGTGCCCAGCCCCGATTTTTCAAGCAGATAAGTTGAATGCGGTCCGCCCGGCACCGGGAATTCTGTCATCTCGCGAACCACGAAGTCTTCGCGAAGTCGTTTTACTTTCATCGGTCCAAAATTCTGCTTGAGTTAAATCAGCTGAAAGGGGCTTGCGCCACCTACGCTCACGTTAAGTTTTGCAGCGTGGCGCGAACTACATCGAGCACGCGTTGCTGCACATCTCGCAACTGGCCATCGACGAACGCACCCGCCGCAGCTTTATGCCCCCCGCCGCCGAACTCGCGCGCGATCTGATTGCAATCAGCGCTACAGCGACTGCGGAAACTGATTTTAAATCCCCCTTTGAGCTGCTCGACAAAAATCACCGCAAACTTCGTTCCCGAAACCGCCAGTGTCAAGTTAATCGCATCTTCGGTGTCGCTCGGAACCGCACCGGTGTCAGTAAAGTCCTCAGCTAACACGTACGTATGCATCAGCCGTCCGTCAAGTTCGGGTTCGGTGCGAGCCAAAATGCGCCCACGAAGTCGTAAGCGACCAAGCGTATCGCGCTCATAAAGGTCCGAGTAAATTTCAGCAGGTACCGCTCCGTTATCGAGCAGCGTGGCGGCGATGCGGTAGGTCGCCGCTGTCGTTGAACCGAATCGAAACCAGCCGGTATCCGTTGCGATCGCCGCATAAAGAGCTGTCGCCATAGGTTTGGTAATCTTGACTTTCAGTTTTTCTGCCAACACGGTGACCAAGTGACCGGTTGCTTCAGCGCTAGTATCTTTAAAGAATTCTGTGCCGAGATCATCTTCGCCAATGTGATGGTCGATGCAAAGCTTTGTTCCTGTAAACTTGCGTAAAACTTCTCCCATCGGCCCAAGCTGCGCCCAAGCGCTGGTGTCGAGCACAATCAGGCAATCTCCGTCGACCTCGCTTTGGGAAGTGGTCTCGCCGATCACTTCAATCGCCTGGGAAGGATCGAGGAACGACAGGGAGGGTGGCGTTGGATTGCCATTCACGATTCGAACATCCTTACCCAACTGCTTGAGAATGCCGGCCATTCCGAGTTCGCTTCCGAGTGCGTCGCAATCGGGACGGATGTGACTGGTCAAAATGAATCGTTGATGCGGGAGAATGCGTTGCGCTAGAAGGTCCCAATTCAAGGACATATTTTGGCCGATGCTGCTTTTGGTACTGGGTTCGTAAAGCACCTATGGTGCTTGAAAAAAGATCGCTTGACAACCGCACGCCCGGCCCTCATCGGCCCTCGGCAACATATTTCTTGAAAATCGCCCGGCAAGATTCGATATCGCTGGCGATTTGGCTCTGCAGTTCGGCAGGTGACAAGAACTTCCGCACTTCTCGCAATCGCTCTAAGAAGGTGCAGGGAAGCTGCGTATTGTACAACTCGCCATGCCAATTGATCAAATGCACCTCCACTTTCACGGAATCGTCGTGAAAAGTTGGATTGGGACCAACATGAATCGCGGCCGGATACACTTGCTCTCCCATGGGAACGCAACCCGCATACACGCCGTGGGGCGGCACAAGGACCCGGATGTTGGTCAAATTTGCAGTCGGCGCGCCGATGGTGCGACCGCGCGCCGCCCCATGACCGACCTGGCCCACGATCTGGTAAGGCTGCGTGAGCAGTTCATTCGCCCCTGCGATGTTGCCTGCATTGATCAGTTCGCGAACACGCGTGCTACTAATCATGCCCGCTTCGTCATTCGCAGCCGGCACAATCGCCAACGACAATCCGTTGGTTTCGCATAGTCGACCAAGCATGGCGACATCACCCAGCCGATCATGACCAAAGCGAAAATTTGGTCCTTCCACAATGACTCTCGCAGCGAACGTATCCAGCAGCACCTTCTGAAAGAATTCTTCCGCTGTCAATCGCAACAATGCCATGTCTGTTGGATAAGCGACCACTAAATCGACTCCGAGCTTGTGTAGCAGTTCGGCGCGGCGCGCGATGTCGGTCAACGGCGCTGAGTGTGCCCGCATGGGAGACAAAATCGCAATCGGTGGCGGGTCGAATGTGAACACGATTGCCGGCGTGTTCTGTGCCGTAATGTTCTGTGCCGTAATGTTCTGTGCCTGTGCGACCAACTCACGAACCAATTGCCCGTGGCCGCGATGCACTCCGTCAAAGTTACCGATCGCCACCGCGCCACCGCGCAACTCGTCTGGAAAGTCCTTCAAACTGTGAATTAGTCGTGGCATCAATGACAAAGATCGGCTGAGAGTGTGCAGTAACAACAAATGAGCTCGATAAACTACCCACAACTTTCGTCGAAACCCGCCATCCCTGCAAGGGTCCCTACCGTAGCCTAGACTGCCAATCGGAAGGCTCAGAATCGTTCAGACAGGCTGCCTGAACTACGATTCAATGTGCTCGGCCAACACCTTTCCCACGAACTCAATCAGCTCCGTCGGCAGGACGACATGAGTCCCATTCGCACGCTGCGCCGCCTCGGCAGCCTGGCCATGCACGTGGACCGCCAATTGAGCCGCATCGCGCGGAGTGAGTCCTTGGCAGATCAGCCCGGTGATAATACCCGTCAGCACATCGCCACTACCCGCCACCGACATAGCGGGTGTTCCGGTCGCATTGAGCACTGCCGACTTGCCATCGGTGATCAAAGTTCGATGACCCTTCAGCACAATGGTCATCGCCTCAAACTTGCTCGCTGAAAGAATTGCTATACGACATTGGGCGTCCCGATTGGCTGCTGCGATTCCACTCAACCGCGACCACTCGCCGGGATGAGGCGTGATCACCACAGGCTGCTTGGTCTTCAGAGGCCAGCCACCGGATTCCGCCAAGTTATTCAACCCATCCGCGTCGATCACGAGTGGACAGGTGAGCTTGCGCAGCAACTTGCTCATCAGCAGTTGCAACTCGCGAGAACGCCCCATACCAGGACCGATCGCTATGCAGCTTGCTTTCGAAAACCAAGGTGCAAGCTGTTCGATAGCTTGCACCGAGATACGGCCCTGCGAGTCAGAGTCCAAAGGAACCATCATCAGGCAGGGCGACACCGCGGCTACGGTTTCGAGGCAACGATCGGGCACCGCCAAGCTGACCCAACCTGCCCCAGTCCGCAGCGCCGACAATCCCGCCATCGCAATCGCACCGCTCATTCCGCGACTGCCACCGATGAACAGCGCATGTCCAAAGTCGCCTTTGTGACTATCTTCCCGCCGAGCTGCCAGCTTAGGTAATGGCGGACATGGCAGATCAAAACAGGTTTCCATGTTGCGCCTCCATCACATAAATGTGCCGCGACGCCCCGCGTCGCGATTCCAGCTCGATTCCAAACCTTGCTTACGCCCCAAACTTGCCCATACGTCCCGCGTTCGAAAGCGCGAGCAGCATCAAGTACTGCGCTTCGAATTGTCCCAACCCGCCCGTAATCGCAGTGGTCTCTCCAAAACTGGTGTGATGGTCCGGTCGACAGCAATCGCTTACGAGCAACGTCGGCACCGGATGCCAACTATGCCCCTTCAAGAACGCTGGCGTCGAGTGGTCGCCGGTCACGATCAGCACATCGGGCCCTAGCGCAGTGATGGCCGGAATTGCCGCGTCGACCTCTTCAGTCCGCTTAACCTTCTCGGCAAAGTTGCCGTCTTCGCCAGTGCTATCGGTGTACTTAAAGTGAATGAAGAAGAAGTCGTAATCATCCCATACACTCTTCAATGTAGACATCTGTTCGTCGAGCGTCGTGGCATTGCCGATAATCTCCATGCCCACCAAACGCGCGAGACCTTTGTACATCGGATACACGGCGATAGCTGCGGCCTTCAAACCATAAACTTCTTCATACGACGGCAAGTCAGGTCGCGACGCAAAACCACGCATCGTGTGGAAGTTGGCTTTCTTCTCGTTCTTCAGAATCTGCTTGGCTTGTTTAAGAAACTCTTTGGCCACTTCGGCGGTTTTTCGACTACCTTCGTCCTCCGCAACGGGATCGAGCGGCGGGACACCCGTGGCTTGCGGATCCGTGTCTTTGACATCACCCGCCAAGCCCGGACCACGGAAGACAACGACAAAGCGATGTTCCTTCACCGGCTCCACAAAAATCTCGATTCCAGGAATTTTGATCTGCCGCAGTGAAATCGCCAGCGGCGCGCTCTCTTCGCTGCTGATCCGCCCTGCCCTGCGATCCGAGATGTTACCCTGCGCGTCGATGGTACAGAAATTACAGCGAATCGCCACATCACCCGGTTGCATTGCGAACCCAATGCCAGTGGCTTCGAGGGCTCCTCGACCGATCTGATACTTGAGCGGATCGTAACCAAACAAACCCAGATGCCCCGGTCCGCTACCCGGTGCGATTCCTGGCTTAACAGGAATGCTCAGCCCCTGCACACCGCGTTTGGCCAGCGCATCCAAATTCGGCGTCTTCGCCGTTTCCAACTCCGTCTTACCACCCGGCTCCATCGGCAAGCCTCCCAATCCATCCGCTACGAACATTACAATTTTGGCTTTGGTCTTGATATTCAGTTCGCGGGTGAGAACGTGCATGTCCATGGAAGCGGTCATTTCTTGTTTAATTTTGTCTTGTTTGTCGGAAAGCCAAATTATCGCCGCGAACGCATGCACTTCTAGGGGGCTCTAGAACCAAGAATCGGTAGGAAAATAAGTGTCCGGTACCATTTGCCAGGAACTGGCCCTTCGGGTGCTTCGCACAAATGGTACCGGACACGTACCGGACACTTATTTCCCGCGCACTACTAACGGATAAAGATCGATAGTCCGGTATTCCGATCGAGGGCCCTTCGATTACCATAGATCTGCCCACTTTTGCCTGCCCCGATTACCCTCCCTGTCTCCAGCTCACTCCAAGATATTGATGAACATGGTTATCAAACGCCAACTTAAGATTATCCTCACGTTTCTCGCGTTTACTCCCTTCTGCCCGACATCAGGCAGCGCCCAAGAATTGGATCCCAGCCGTTTTGAAAAAACGGTCGTCAGTAGCAATCTGATTCAGCCGATGGAGATGGCTTTGGCTCGAGATGGAAAAATCTTCTTGATCGAGCTGGCAGGCATTATTAAGACAATCGACCCAAAGAATGGGAAAGTCGAAGAGGTCGGCAAACTAGAAGTCACCACGGCTCAAGAGAACGGCTTGATCGGCCTCGAACTCGACCCGCAGTTTGAAAAGAACGGCTGGATTTATCTGCAATATTCACCGCCCGATTTTTCGGGGCAGTACATCAGTCGTTTTGATTTTCGCGACAACAAGCTCGACCTCGCCAGTGAAAAGCGGCTGTTCAAATACGAAGAACAACGTCGAGAATGCTGTCACCATGCGGGCTCGATGGAGTTCGGTCCCGACGGCAACCTGTACATAGGCACCGGTGACAACACCAATCCGTTCAATGACTCGGAAGGCTTTGCGCCGATCGACGAGCGCGAAAACCGCGAGCCTTGGGACGCTCAACGTTCGGCAGGAAACACCAAGAGCTACAACGGTAAAGTTTTGAGAATTCGCCCCGAAGCCGATGGCACCTACTCGATCCCCGACGGAAATCTGTTCCCCAAAGATGGTTCGATTGGTCATCCTGAAATCTATGTCATGGGATGCCGCAATCCTTGGCGATTGAACATCGACCAACGTACGGGCTTTCTGTATTGGGGTGACGTTGGTCCTGACGCCGGTTCAGACGGTCCCCGCGGGCCTCGCGGTTACGATGAAGTCAATCAAGCTCGCACGGCCGGCAACTATGGCTGGCCGTACTTCATCGGCAACAACCGAGCGTATTCGATGGTCGACTTTAAGACCAAGGAAATCCATGCGCCGCAAGATCCGCAACATCCAGTCAACAACTCGGTCAACAACACCGGCGCCAAAGAGTTGCCACCAGCGCGGCCGGCCTTCGTCTACTATCCGGCAGGCGCTTCGGAAGAGTTTCCTGCCGTTGGAACCGGCGGTCGAACCGCTTGTGCCGGACCAGTCTATTACTTTGACGACAAAGTTAAATCCGCCAACAAATTCCCCGCAGAATACAACAGCACTCTGTTCGCTTTCGAATGGTCACGCAATGCAGTTTACGCCGTGCACATGGATGCCGATTCGAACTTGAAATCCGTTGAGCGTTTTTTGCCGCAAATGACTTTCATTCGCCCCATCGATTTGCAATTCGACGCGGCTGGTTCGCTGTTCGTGATCGAGTACGGCGAAACGTGGGGCGTGAACAAAGATGCCCAATTGGTGCGAGTCGACTACGTGCGCGGCAATCGAGCACCGGTCGCAGTTGCCAAAGCGGACGGAAACATCGGTCGCGAACCGCTGACCGTCAAACTGTCCGCGGCTGGTTCGACAGATAAAGATGGTGACAAGCTGGCGTATCAGTGGAAATCCATTCGCACCGGTACCACCCAGCAAACACAGAAGATCCTGGGCAATACGGAATTCGTGGAGGCTCAATTCACCGAACCGGGTTCCTACACCGTCGAATTAGAGGTCAAGGATAGCACGGGCGCTCGCAGCGTGATTACTCTGCCAGTTATCGTCGGAAATGCGCGACCGGTCGTCGAATTTGTCGCACCCAAAAACGGCGACTTCTTCGATCCCAGTGAACCGATTAAATACGAAGTCGTGGTTCGCGATCAAGAAGATGGGACAAGCGACTTTGACGAAGCCGATGAAAAGAACCTCAAGCCAATCGACTCCACTGCACCCAGTCGGGTTTTTGTCGAAATCTCCGCAGTCAAGTCAAACGACAGTCAAGCCAACGACCCTCCGGGACTGGCACTGATTCGCAAGAGCGATTGCTTCAATTGCCACGCGGTGAATCGACCGCTGGTTGGCCCGATGTTCGTCGACATCGCCAACAAGTATCGCGACCAACCGCATCAAGTCGACCAATCGGTGTCTCGCGTCATTCAAGGTTCGACCGGTGTGTGGGGCAAAGTTGCCATGCTGCCTCATTCGCAACACACTCGCGAGCAAGTACAGCAAATGGTTGAGTACGTAATTTCAGTCAAAGCTGACTCGAGCAATCCCAGCACTCGCGGCTTTCGCAATGAATTGGTCATGAAACAGCCGCTGGACACCGTGCAGCTTGAAGCCACCTATACCGATTTAGGTCGCGACGAGATCCCAGCTCTCTCCGGTTCTGGTTCCATTGTGCTCCGCAGTCGGCACATTCAAGCCGAATCGGCCGACGAATTCAAAGGCACACAGCCGCTAGACGCCGACCAAGCCCAAGGCAAACGTTTCATGGGCGCGATCGAGAACAATGGGTTTTTGCGTTTCAACCAAATGTCGCTTGCACAAACCAAGCAGATCGTCATTCGAGCCGCCAGCGCCGGAGCAGGCGGCATCGTTGAAGCTCATCGAGGCACCGCCGACGGCCCACTGCTCGGCAGCGTCCCCGTCGAAGTCAACGGCGATTGGCACGCATTCACCGAGAAGGTTATCGAGCTGAAGGATCCGGCTGGTCGCGACGATGTCTTTCTAGTTTTCAAGAACGACAAGAATCGTGGCGGCTTGATGAACGTCGATTCTGTCGAGTTCCGCCGCTAACTCAATCAAGCCAATCGGAAATCCTGTAAAGGCAAAAAGATAGAGGGCAAAAAGATGAAGAACAATCTCTTCATGTTTATGCCCAACATGTTTTTGCCTTAACCCGCGTGACCTGAATCACCTTTCAGTTCACTCAGCCGGTTCGCACATGATTTCGAACATCTGCTTGGTAACGATCGGCAGAAACATAATCCCAGAGTAATGATTGGCGAGCATCTCGACATGATGCGAAGCCTCGATGCGAGTGGCTTCAGCGAACAGTTGAGCGCTGCGTGGAGGTACGACGTCATCGTACTTGCCAGAGAACAACCAAGTGCGGCTAGGGTCAACGCGATGTGCCAGCCGCAGAGGTTCGATGCTGTCGAGCATCCGATGGACTTCATCATTACTCAGCCCAGTTTTAGTCAATTCAGCGCGAACCTTTTCCGCATCTTTTTTGCCCGACATGAGCGTGCCATACAAGTCGCCACCCGCTAGCAGAACAAACGTACGGTGATAAGCGTGATCGAGCCCGGCGGTAGTCGCCGTAACGAACCCGCCCAGGCTTGTGCCTTGCAATGAGATACGCGACTCATCGACCAGCGGCATCGCAGCCACCGCGTCTTTGGCTCGCCGCGCGTCGGCGATCCCCTGTTGCAACGCACCCACCAAGTTGCTGCCGCTCGGGCGACCATCCGGCCCGCGGCGCACACCATAATAAGGCAACTGCATCATGAACGTATGAATGCCTTTCGATCGCAACGAACGAGCCACAATCCGTCCCACCGTCATGCCGCTGCCGGACTCGTGCACAATTACTGCCGCTGGAGCCTCAACCGCGTGGCCTGACTTATCCTTGGCTTGATACCATTCCATGGCCACACTGTCGTTGATTTCATTGCCGCTCGGTTTAGCGGACGGAAATCGAACTAACCAGTCGCCACAGTCTTCCTTGGCCGTGTCGATGCTCACCGAAAATTCGCTCGGATTCCATTTCAGCCCATCGAGGCACAGCTTCGCATCCGCACGGGGTTCATCACCCACGTTGAGCGTATCGATCGCCGCAAACGTTGAATCCGTCGATAACTTCGCCTCGTCAAGCGTCACTTTCGCGACAGCCTGCGTCGGCATCTGCTTCAAAAGCTCGAGCAGATCCAGCTTTACGTAAGCTCGCTCAGCCGCCGGATGCTTGTGATCGGCGTTAGCGACATAAAGCACACCGTCTTCAGGCACGAACAACACGTTGTGCAAATTCGACTCCATCGCAACTGGGCGGCACATCAAACCCTGAGCACTATCCGCGTCGAATTTTCCATAGCCAGTTTTCACCCGTTTACGAAGTTCTTCGAGTCGCGAACCGGCCGACAAAACAACTGCGTCTTTGATGCCTTCGCCCAGCAACTCATGCGATTCACCGGGTGCAATAAACTGCAAATTGTCCGGTGTCGCAGCCACACCAACCGCAGATCGATCTTCACCGTCAGCGAACACGTAATAGTATTCGCAAGTTCTTGGATTGTTTCTCCACAGATCTTTGACCTGCGCGAGCGATGAACATTCTTCAAGCCCACGGCGCATCAGTGTTGCCATCGGTACGCCATCCCATTGGCCTTCCCCACGACCGCCCATCTCGCCCAGCGAAATTTTCTCAGCGTTCATGCCGCTGACACTTCCAATGAATCCCGCATAACCTACGTTAGCAAAGGGAATCATCCCTTCCGGCGCGACAATGAATGTCGTCGCAGCATCTTGTAAACCGATCTCTGTCATGTAGTCCAACACCCGGCCGTGATAGAGTTTCCCATCCTTGGTTGCTTTTCCGAACAGAGCAAAGCCCGAGCAATGGAACATTTCCGGAAAGACGTTCAGTGCTTCCACTAAATCTGGTTCCAAACCAAGACTCGTCGCCATCGCTCGCGTTTCCACTTTGTGGCGTTCCGGAATATGCTTGGCCAGCTTTGCATAAGCCGCATCCAAGTCATCGCGAAACCAACGTCCAGTCAAGATCGTCTGCGCGGTACCAAACGCATACATGACGGAATCGATGCAGCGGTTGGCTTCCTGCTTGAGCAATTTCCCGTGAGCTTCACCGATCTCCTCGGGCCTACCGCTCAGCAACACCACCCGCTGGCCATCGACCCAACGCAGTTCGCCGTGTTCCACTTTTCGTTCGCGTTGAGCCGGCTTGGTGAGCAAAGGCGAAGGGGCAAATACTTCCAGCGTCCGTCGCACGCCGCGCGCCAACTGTTTTTCCAGATCGCCGCGATCGAGTTGCTTGGCCGTCATGCCCGGCCAGTCATCGAACGCGCGCGGCGCATCGGCCTTGGCATCAAACTTTAGTTCGAATGTCGTGTCCTCCACTTTGCCAGTCGCTTGACGACCGTCGGCAGAGAATTTGACTTGAACGTCGTCAACTTTCCAAGCTTGCTCGTCTGAAACGTATTGAATGTTGGTCAATGCCTGGAGCGCGCCGGCTACATCATTGGCGTTCGAACCCGAAAGCAATTGAGTCACCGTCCGCACGGTAGTACCGTTGCTCACCAATCGATTCAAAATTCCGACCGGTTGTAGGTGATCTTCCGCGTCGATGCTGCCAGAGCCAAGATAAACCGTTTTGTGTTTGGGAACGCAGAACGCCATCCCCCCTGCCCTGCGTCGCAAATGCACCGCGTACTCAGGATGTTCAAGTTCCAGGTCAAACGATTCGGCATCGTAACGAACGAGCGAGAGTTCGATCTTCTGCGGCTTGCCATCGATGATCGGCGCACCGCTGCCAACCAGCGTGAATTGTTCGAGCTTGCCCGACATCAATTGCAGCCACGGCTCCAATTGTTTTGACAGTCGATTCCCATCATCGGCTTGGGCTATGTGCGAACTTAGCAAACATAGCCAGCTAATAGAGATCGCTACTGCGAGATGCGGACGCTTCATAATCATGTCCTTACTGGAACGGCCTCGATATATAGGTGGGTTCCTGATTTTAGCTGGGCTCGAAGGCGTGCAGCAACAGCAGTGCTACGCTTATTTCGCTTATTACCATCCCTTTTCAGTGTGCCGCGACGCTCCGCCGTCGCGATTCTAATATTTCAGCGATTGAAGCGGTTTGCGTTTGCACAACTATTTGAGGTAGAATTGGGTCGACAAATCCATTTTCTACCAACGATTGAGTATGCTTCGATGGAACCGAGTTATCCCTATCCGATTTCGCTTGAGAGGATGGTTCGCGCCGTGGAGAAAGTACGCATTCGACTATTGCGAGCGGTGAAGGCACTGGAGGACGCTGCGTTGCCATATGCAGTGATTGGTGGTAACGCGGTGGCAGCTTGGGTGTCGCGGATCGACGAAGCGGCGGTTCGCAATACGCAGGATGTCGACATTCTGATACGCCGCGAGGACTTTGATCGAGTAAAGGCGGCTTTCGAGCAAGCGGGTTTTACTTACGGTCAGACATTGGACGTGCATTTCTTTTTGGACGAGCCGAACGGAAAGATCCGTGATGCGGTCCATCTGTTGATGGCAGGCGAAAAAGTGAAAGCGGAATACGCATCGGCTTGCCCCGATGTCAGCGACTCGGAGCGAGGAATAGATTTTCAGGTGATCAACTTGCCAGCCCTCGTCGAGATGAAACTGAACTCGTATCGCGACAAAGATCGAACCCATTTGCGAGACATGATTGAAGTTGGTTTGATCGATGCCAGTTGGCCCGCAATGTTCCCAGCAGCTTTGGGAATTCGATTGCAAGAATTGCTCGACGATCCTAACGGCTGATTACTGCGGCTTTTCGACTGTCTGCTTAGTCCGTAAAGCGGACCTGAGAGTCGGTTACGACAACGAATCTGTTCGAAATTCCAACCAGGAAGCAACCCGCGAACCAGTGCATTCGTCGACGAGAAACCGCATTTAGGCGGTTCCACGCTCAATGGCATTAAGGAAGCTTTTGAGAGAGATTTCGAAGCGAAAAGCAAGCAAGCCTGAATATCCTCATCCCGCAGGCTATTGTATTCGGCAAGTATTTCGCGATTCGCCGCACCGTGAGCGAGAGGGTCGGTTTGAGCTTCTCAGGAATGGGTTTTTGGCCCTCGAATTTTGAAAATCGAATGAGAGTTTTTGAGGCGCTTCGAGCTACCTATTTCTCCAATTACTATGCCTTTCAGTGTGCCGCGACGCTTCGCCGTCGCGAGTCACCTACTGAAACGAACGAAGTAGTTTGCCTTTACTCCACTATCTGAGCTAGAATTGGGTCAACAAATCCAGGCTTCTACCAACGATTGAGTATGCTTCGATGGAACCGAGTTATCCCTATCCCATTTCGCTTGAGAGGATGGTTCGCGCCGTGGAGAAAGTACGTATTCGACTATTGCGAGCGGTGAAGGTACTGGAGGATGCTTCGTTGCCTTACGCTGTGATTGGTGGTAACGCGGTGGCAGCTTGGGTGTCGCGGATCGACGAAGCGGCGGTGCGCAATACGCAAGATGTTGATATTCTGATACGCCGCGAGGACTTTGATCGCGTAAAGCTGGCCTTTGAACAAGCGGGTTTTACTTATGGTCAGACATTGGACGTGCATTTCTTTTTGGATGAGCCGAATGGTAAGATCCGTGATGCGGTCCATTTGTTGATGGCAGGCGAAAAAGTGAAAGCGGAATACGCATCGGCTTGCCCCGACGTCAGCGACTCCGAGCGAGGAACCGATTTTCAGGTGATCAGCTTGCCAGCCCTCGTCGAGATGAAACTGAACTCATTTCGCCGCAAGGACCAGACTCATTTGCTTGACATGATTGAAGTCGGTTTGATCGATGCCAGTTGGCCCGCGAAGTTCCCAGCAGCGTTGGGAGTTCGTTTGCAAGAATTGCTCGACGATCCGAACGGCTGATTGAGGTGTGTGCCACTGGCCACGCTATTTTACTACCACATCGCCCGAATCCACGCCGTTTCGCATCCCAATGGGCAGGGCCACCAGCACGGATCCCACAGCAATTGCCGACAGACGCTCGCAAGTGCTGGCGACCACATAAAACGGGATCGTACTAAAAAGGTAGGCGTTCAAATCAATCCAATCCAACCGATACGCAGCAGATATTGTGAACAGCACTGCTAGCAAGCCCCCGCCAGTCAACCGGAATACGAGGTAGCAACGCTCGGCCGTCAGGTAATAGGCCGATAATGTGACCGCTACAATGGTGCAGCCGACGCAAAGCATTTCTGCGATCCTATCCCAGGTCAAGCCTCGTATCCAATCGACCGCGTCGTGACGCTGCAGCAGTGCGAGCACGACCGCGACGAGTGCGGTCCAGGCAAATATCTCCCTCAACGCGAATCTACGACGAGCGGTTACAGGCGCGACCCGAGCTAGACGCGGCTTTCGAAAGAACAGGAAATGCACCATGATCGAGCACAGGATCAAAAGCGCTACAAGTAAAAGTTCGAGGAAAGTATCGTCAGCACGTTGGAGATGCCTTCCCATCCATTGTCCATAGATCGACCCAGCGGTGAGCATAATGATCGGCCCGCATCGATAGCGTAGTCGAACATTACGAAACAGAGTTTGATTCACCACCAGCGTTAGGGCTGCAATGGACATCGCTGCAACGCTCGCCCATGCGAGACGTTGCTGGTCAAACTCGAGACGAGCTGACAAGTTGAGGCGCCAATAGAGAAACACCAACACAACCGCGAGCAAAACGAGCTCGTCTACCCAGAGGGAAACACCGCTGCGCACTGAAATTCGGATCCAGCAAATGAACCAAACTAGAGTCGTCAGGCCCAGAACTACATGCCAAGTATTCGTTG
>JANLQO010000342.1:0-12255 GCA_031367855.1 Planctomycetia bacterium
GGGATTGTGCGTGCCTCAGCGATGGTCGCACCCGGCAGGAGCAACCCACCAATTCAAAGTCAGCTTTGTATGCGCAGTGGTTCTCGGCTGAACCCTTTTTTTCCGGCGTGTTCCAGCAAAAGCAGAATCCCCGGTTTTTTAAGAAATTCGATAGGCAAGCCGATTGGATTTCGCTATCCTGAACCCAACAGGAAACGCAATGTTCCCACCACTTCTTCGAATCGAGGCCGAGATGAAAGTCCTGCTTTTAAACGTTATCGCCTTAGTTGTGTTTGCGGCTGGGATCGCGGGACTGTTCGTATGGGAATCAGCGGCGACGCGAACTGATAAGGAATTCTATCAGGAAGTAACTAAGGGCCATAAGAGCATGTACTGAGTTCAACGCCGTGCCGGGGCTGAAAAAAGTGTAGAACGGTTGTCCTCAACCGTTTTGCATTAAGTGTAGAACGGTTGTCCGCAACCGTTCTGCCGAAGGGCAACGGACCAGAGTCAACGCGCATTTTTCCAGCGGATGAAAACGTTGCTAGCAAGCGGAACGATTGAATTGAGAACCATCGTTCTACAATGTTTTACGGAACGATTGAGGACAATCGTTCTACAGTGCTTGCCAAAACGATTGAGGACAATCGTTCACCATCTTTTATCCAGCTTGAGCTACGCTCGTAAAGCAAAATAGAAATCGACTAGCTCGCGGTTTTTGCACTCACGAGAGCATGCGACATGCGGCTTTTCAGTCGCGAAGCTTTGTTACGGTGAATGAAACCCTTAGCGGCGGATTGATCTAGCAACTTGGTCACGGCCATCGACATGGTCTTGGCTTCGTCGAGCTTACTTGCAGCGACTGACTCGCGGAATTTGCGGAGGACATTCTTCAAACGCGTCTTCGCGGCTTTGTTGCGCTCGCGACGAACTTCGCTTTGACGGTGACGCTTCTTCGCGCTTTCGGTGTTTGGCATCTCAACTTCTCAAACAGAATGTGGTCTTACTTTGCCAGCGGATCGCCGGAATGGTCTTTCGGAACGGAATATCATGCCGCAAATCGTGCATTATGTCCAGCCACCTTTTGGCGGGAATTCTGCGGAGCTTGACACTTACAGCTTAGAAACGGCCGAGAAATAGCTTCTGGCGACGGTTTGGGGCGGCAGACCTCAACAGTCAAAAGCAAATATGTTATCACAATGCCAGCCGCTGTTAAAGTGTTTGCCAAGGAAGATCATGCTGCCGAAATCAATATCAACTAACGAATCTTCCGTGGAAAAAGGTAGAGTTTTCCTGGTTGGAGCCGGGCCAGGGGATCCGGGTTTAATTACGATTCGCGGACGCGAATGCCTCGAGGCAGCCGACCATGTACTCTACGATGGTTTGACCAACGCCAGCTTGCTGGACTATGCCACGGGAGCTCAATGCGAATCGGTGGGCAAGCATGGGTCGGTGGAAAGTCAGCTTTCAGAGCCAATTTGGACCCAGCAGCAGATCAATGCACGAATGGTGGAACTGGCGAAAGCCGGTCATTGTGTGGTCCGATTGAAAGGTGGCGATCCGGCAGTTTTTGCGCGCACCGCCGAAGAGCTCGAAGTGCTCATCGCCGAGAAAATACCGTTCGAAGTCGTGCCAGGTATCACTGCTGCCCTGGCGGCAGCCAGCTACGTCGGCATTCCGATCACGCATCGGCGTTTCGCTTCGGCTGTCGCGCTGATCACCGGTCAGCAGCAAACCGAAGAAGCACCGCAGCCGATCGACTGGGACGCGTTGGCGCGATTTCCAGGGACCATTGTGTTTTATATGGGTGTCACGACGGTTGCTCAGTGGAGCCGCGAGTTGTTGAGGGCCGGTAAGCCCGCTGAGACCCCGGCCGCTATCGTCCGTCGCTGCACTTGGAGTGATCAGTCCGTAATCCGTTGTCGCTTGGACGAAGTGGCTCAGTCTTTAACTCCCGCTAGTAAGATGAGGCCGCCAGTGGTGGTCATCATTGGGGCCGTCGCGGCGCTCGGCGAGGATTTTGATTGGTTCTCATCGCGCCCTTTAGCTGGTTGTGGGGTGTTGGTCACTCGGGCTGCTGAGCAAGCGGACGAATTATTAACGCAGCTTCGGCACTTGGGTGCGGAGGCGTACTTGCAACCGGTGCTCGAAGTAAGACCTCCCACCGATCGCAGACCGCTGGCCAAGGCGATACAGCGATTAGCGAATGGCGAATTTCAAGGCGTGACCTTTTCGAGCGCCAATGGTGTTGACGGTTTGCTAAACGACTTAGAAGCTTTCGGATCCGACTCGCGAGCATTCCACGGCTCGACGATCGCAGTAGTTGGCAAGCACACCGCTGAGCGACTCAAGCGATACGGGCTGCGGGCTGATGTGTGCCCAACTGAGTTTAGCGCTGCGGGACTGTTGAGCGCACTCCCGGCGAGCCTAGAGAATCAGAATTGGCTAGTAACCACCACCAACCGCTCCAGAGATGAATTGGCCAAAGGTATGGTCGCCCGCGGGGCGACTGTCAGCCTAGTGGTCGCTTATGAAACTGCCCCGGTTACTGCATTAAAACCCGGAATCGAATCGGCACTTCGCGGAGGCCGCATTCAGTGGGTGACCGTTACCAGCTCCGCGATCGCCGAAAGCGCCGCCCATTTGCTGCAGGCTTATCGGGAGCAGTTAAAGCCTATCAGCCTAAGCGATGCCGTCAGCGCACAGCTAGCCAAGATGAACTGGCCCGCTGCAGCGCAGGCTGCCGAGCACAGCAGCGAACACCTATTGCAAGCGCTCGTCGTCGCGCATTCCAGCGAATCAAAACACCACTGAGCAGCGGGTGGCCGACGTCGCTCCGCGACTCGGCAAGGCAGTGTCGCGGAGCGACACTGCCACATTGAATACTGCTACTTGCCAACTTAGGCGATGATTTCTGTTACCACGCGGGCGGGCAAAACTCCCGTTAATCGAAAATCCAGACCCTGGGCCCGAACACTCAGTCTCTCGTGGCTTAAACCGAGCTGGTGAAGAATCGTCGCATGAAGATCGCGAACATGCACGGGATTGGCTGCCGCACCAAAGCCCAGTTCATCGGTTTCTCCATAGGTGGTCCCGGCTTTCATGCCTCCGCCGGCGAACCACATCGTAAAGGCATCGATGTGATGGTTTCTACCCGATTTCTCTCGATTTTCGCCCATGGGTGTACGACCGAATTCGCCCCCCCAAATCACTAATGTGTCTTCGAGCAACCCAAGTCGCTTTAGGTCTTTAATCAACGCCGCACAAGGTTGGTCAACTTGTTTGACCACCTTGGGGAAATCGTCTTCGAGCGTTTCACCCACGCCGCCGTGACTATCCCAATTGGTGTGATAGAGCTGGATAAAGCGGACTCCGCGCTGCACGAGTCGACGGGCTAGCAAGCAGTTGCGAGCAAAAGAGGCTTCTTTGGGATCCGCGATGCCATATAAAGCAAGAGTTGCCGCATCCTCATCGCTGGTATTCATTAATTCTGGTGCGCTGGACTGCATTCGATAGGCCATTTCGTAGGCGTTAATGCGGGTCGCAATTTCATCATCGCCGGTTTCGACAAGCCGTTGTCGATTTAGCTCCACGACCAAGTCGATGACTTTACGTTGCTCGGCTTGATTGACCGCGTTGGGCGTCGACAAGTTGACGATCGGTTCCTCTTGATTGCGCAGTGGAACTCCTTGAAACTTGCTAGGCAACATGCCACTTCCCCACAATGGCGCGCCGCCACGTGGGCCTCGCGGACCACTTTGCAACACCACGAAGCCTGGAAGATCACTGCATTCACTCCCGAGGCCGTAAGTCACCCACGAACCGAGGCTAGGGCGTCCCCATTGACCGCTGCCTGTATTCATGAACAGCTTGGCTGGTGCGTGATTGAATAGGTCGGTCTTACAAGTTTTGACAAAGCAAAGATCGTCAGCGACAGTTCCCAAACAAGGCAACCCATCGCTCAACCATGCTCCGCTTTCGCCATATTGTTGAAATGCCTTGCGAGTACCCAATAGATTCATGCCGTTACTCGTATTCATAAATGCAAAGCGTTTACCGGCAATGTAACTCTCGGGAATGGGTTGGCCATTCAATTCCTGCAATTTTGGTTTGTAGTCGAACAACTCTAGCTGTGACGGCCCCCCAGCCATGAACAGATAGATCACATTTTTGGCTCGCGGCGCAAAATGCGGTGGCTTGGGAGCTAATGGATTCAATGCGACATCGCTGGCGTGTGAACGCTCTTCGCTGGCGATTATGGATGCGAGCGCCATGCCGCCAATACCCATGGAACACTGATTAAAGAAATGTCGCCTAGTCTGGAGTAGCAATTCGTTCATTGCAGTACGCTGCTTAATCACGAGTAACCGTTTCGTCTAAGTTGAGAAGCGCTCGCGCCACGCTCAGCGAGTCGACTCCCGCCAATTGCTTGAGTTCATCTGCTGTGGGCTGCCTTGAAGTACAGCGACGAAACGCGGCTTCAACCCCAGCCTCGTCAATGATGGCAGTCAGCGCAGTGGCACATTCAAAAAATGACGTGTCGTTGAGTAGCGTGAGTGCTTGTAGCGGCGTATTGCTGCGCACGCGACGCGTTGTGCAATTCTGACCATCGGGAGCATCGAAGACGTTCAGCGAAGGTGCTGGGGTGGCACGATAAATAAACGTATAAAGCCCTCGTCGATAGCGATCTTCGCCAGTGCTGGCATTCCAGGCTCGCTTAACTTGCCCCAGTCCCATAACGCTGGTTGGAATCGGAGGGAACACCGGCGCTCCTCCTAATTTCTTTGAGAGCAAACCACTCGCGGCCAGCGCGTTGTCACGTACAAGTTCGGCGTCGAGCCGCAAACGCTGTTGGCGACCGAGTAGATAGTTATTAGGATCTTTGTGTCTCAGCTCAGGTCGATCGACCGAACTCTGACGATATGTTTCCGAACACATGATCGTGCGCTGCAATGCCTTGAGGCTCCAGCCTCCCTCAACAAACTCTGTGGCTAACCAATCGAGCAATTCCGGGTGGGTGGGTAAAGCACCCTGGGAACCAAAATCATTTTCAGTCTCGACAATGCCACGCCCAAACAATTGTTGCCAAACACGATTCGCGATCACGCGCGCCGTAAGTGGATTGTCGGGGCTGACAATCCATCGCGCCAAATCCAGCCGATTGTTGCTGCCCGCGGCTTGAGAGTACTTATGCAACACAGCGGGTGTTCCAGGGCTGACTTCGTCGGCTGGTCGCGTGAAATCACCCTTGGTGAAGAGGGTCGTCCGCCGCGGTTCGGCTCGTTCTACCAAGACCATTGTGGTAATCCCGCCATCGCGCAACTCTAATGCGGCCTTGAATTTCTCGTTTAATGCCCGGAAAACCTGGTCTGATGCACCCGGTCCGCTGGCATAGACAGTCGAATTCTCAAAAATCGTCCGCTCGGCGATCGGTTTCGTTAGCAACGGCTTAATGGCAAAGTGAACTTTGCTCAGTGCGGGCTCGGCGAGCGTCGACTCCCAATCGCTTTGCAATTGTCGATGCGATAGCAAAAACTCTGCCAAAGGTTCTTCGCACGCGCGCACTTCAGCAGCTAATTGGGCCTGATCGTAACTCGGGTCATCCACCTTCAACGTGGGTTCATCTTGGTTGTTCAGAAAGGCGAACAATTGGTAGAACTCACGCTGCTCAATTGGATCGAATTTATGATCGTGGCATTGAGCGCAACCTATGGTTAACCCCAGCCAGACGGTTCCGGTGGTCGCGACTCGATCGAAGACACTTTCGACACGAAACTGCTCGAGATCGATGCCACCTTCCTGATTGATGGTCGTGTTGCGATGAAAACCAGTGGCAATTTTTTGACTTTCCGTTGCACCCGGCAATAGATCTCCGGCCAACTGCTCCACGGTAAACTGATCGAAAGGCATATCGGCATTGAACGCATTGACAACCCAGTCGCGATATTTCCAAATCGCGCGCGGAGCATCGATTGAATAGCCGTTGCTATCGGCGTAGCGCGCCTGGTCTAGCCACCAACGCCCCCAGCGTTCGCCATAGTGTGGACTTTGCAAAAGTCTTTCAATTAATGCGGTATAAGCCGCTTCCGGGTCGCGAGCGGAATCGGCCAAAAAATGATCGATCTCCGTCGTAGTGGGTGGCAATCCAGTCAGGTCGAGCGAAGCGCGCCGAATAAGTTTTTCGAGCGGAGCTTGGGGGGACATCAACAGGTCGGCACGCCGTAACCCTGCGTTCACAAAGTGATCGATTGCTTCGCGGCCAGTCGCTTCAATCTGCGGCCTAACGGGAGCGGTGAAGCACCAATGTGCTTCATAGGGTGCTCCCTCTTCAATCCAGCGCTGGATCAATTCGCGTTGTTCCGCTGTCAGTTTCATTCTCTGAGATTTCGGAGGTGGCATGACCACATCCGGATCATCGCTCTGGATCCGATGCCAAATCTCCGAGTTTGCCAAGTCTCCCGGCGAGATTGCGCGCTGGCCGTCGATGTCACGAATGGCGCCTTCGTATTGATCTAGCCGCAAATCGGCTTCGCGATGTTTGGGATCAAAGCCATGACAGGAAAAGCAGTTCTCCGCAAGTATGGGCCGAATTTGTCGATTGAACGAGATCGTTTGGCCATAAGTGACTGAGTCTGAGCCAAAACTGCTGACAGAGAGGATGATACTGACACAGAGGGTGAAATCGATGAACCAGTAGCGAGTCAATTCACTGCACCTTTGAACTGTCGAGGATTTTAATCAAAGGCTCCATCGAGCTTTACAGTTCGCAAAGCAATGGATCTCTCTATTACGATAATGCCTGCACCTGCTCGAAGATACTCGGCAATTCCTGATGTCGCAGGAATTTTCTTGTTTTGCGGCCAGCCGTTCGGGACGCCTGGCTTATCCGTGGGCCGTGAATCGCTTGGAAATTGAGAGTATCATATCAAGTTGACGCGTTGGCTCCGAAACCCCACCGCGCGCGCCCAACGTCACTCAACTCTAGACCGACTGTACAATCGTGGATTAATCTCCCCAAATTGCCCAGTTACCCGTATTTCCGCGGTCCTACGCAGGCTGGTTTCCAACGTGTATGCTATGGCGGTGGTCGGAAACAGTGGATTCAGCGAGGAATAAAATGAGCGACGCAAAAGTGCGAGGGTTTGTGCATGTTATCGAAGAAACAAAAACCTTCGGCCAAAAGGGCTTTCGCAAACGACTGATCGTTCTTGAGCAGGACAATGGTCGCTTTGCAAATTATATTCCGGTCGAATTTGTCCAGGACGCGTGTGATCAAGCCAACAATTTGAAGATTGGCGATGAAATTGAAGTCAACTATCGGCTCAGCGGTCGCAAGTGGCAAAAGGACCCGAGTGCCGAAGTGAAGTACTTTTTAAGCTGCGAAGCGACATCATACCGTTCGCTCAGCGGCAACGTTGCTGTCGGCTCGAACGATCCCAATGAGTCGTTCGCTGAAGCTGCCTACGAAGACGATGATGACACACCGTTCTAAATCAAGCATCAAAGCCGCGCAATGCAACACACGATTCGAGAAGAGTTTCGCGGGATCGTAGCTTTCATTGCGGGGCTGTGGATCGTTTGGTTTGTCGATTTAGTATTGCCGATCCATTTGACGGATTGGGGTGTGCATCCGCGTACAATCGGCGGCTTAATCGGAATTCCGCTCATGCCATTCTTGCATGGCGGTTTTGGCCACGTCTTAGGTAACTCCATTCCGCTGGCGATTCTCCTAGCACTGCTTGCTGGATCACGCTCGAGCAGTTGGCCAGTCGTCATCGAGCTCATCTTGCTTGGCGGCGGACTGCTTTGGTGTTTTGGTCGATCCAGTGCAACGCACGTTGGAGCCAGTGGCTTGATCTACGGTTTGATCGCTTTCCTGATCGTTGCCGGTTTGCTTGAAAAGCGACTCGTGCCGCTCGGTATTGCGATCCTGGTAGGATTTCTATACGGCACGACGCTCCTTTTCGGGATACTACCTAGTTTCAATGATCAAGTTTCTTGGGATGGTCATTTATTTGGAGCAATCGGCGGCGCTATCGTAGCCTACGCCAACAGCAGTCGGTCTACTCCTCAAGCGGCTTTGATTAGAATGGGGACAGATCCGTGAACCAAGTTTCGTCTTTTTCGTCGCGAGCCTTTTTATGGCTGTAAAAGTCACATGTCCAGCATGCTCGCATGAGATGAATCTTAAGTCAGTCAAGGCGGGCCGATTCAAACCTAACTGTACTCATTGCAAAGAACCGTTTCTGCTGGTAGTCAGCGACACCGATCCTGCACAGCTCAGAGTAACCCGCATTGCTTCGACAGCCACTGTCCAGGCTAGCCCCCACTCTAGCCCTCAGTCTGGCCCTCAGTCTAGCGCAGCCTTTGCGCCAGTTACGCCTGGGATACCGGCACAAGATACAGCGCACGCCACTCAGCGAGATACGCCGCAGGTCGACAACCAAGCGACCATGGAGCATTCGCCATCAAGCACCGATTCCGCAAGAGTTTTTCAGGATTCGAAGATCGATAGCCCGACGGTTCCTACCCTACCAGCTTTTTCGGTGGACGCGGCAACGTTGGCTGCCACTGCCAGTACTGTCCGCCCACCAAGTCAGCGAACAACTCCGCTAGGTGATGACGAATTGACCCTTGATTCACCGGCAGCGATGCGTACGGTTGGCACAGCCCAAAGCGCGGCAGCGGCTACCGTCCAAACCACAAAACAAAGTGTGTCGCCACGTGTGGGTAGGGCGATTCCAGTGCCCGAGCGCTTGGGTGGTTATCGTATTATCAAGGAGCTTGGTCATGGCGGGATGGGTGCCGTTTATCTCGCCAACCAACTTTCACTGGATCGTCGTGTTGCGGTAAAGACCATTCAAAGCGATTGGGCCGCCAATCCGCGGGTGATCGCCCGCTTTATTCGCGAAGCCTATGCTGCGGCTCAATTGACGCATCATAACGTTGTGCAGATTTATGATTTAGGGCAAGATCAAAACTTGAATTTCTTTAGCATGGAGTTGGTGGAGGGTGGTTCGTTAGATGATCTCCTCAAGCAGAAGGGGCGCCTGCCTCCCAACGAAGCTGCTACTTATATCTTGCACGCAGCTCGAGGGCTCAAGTTCGCTCACGATCACGGAATGATCCATCGCGACATCAAACCCGCCAATTTAATGTTGACCAAAGATTGCCTTGTAAAAGTTGCAGACTTGGGGTTGGTGAAAACTCCGTTCATGGCTGAGGATGAACAAACTCGGACTGATGAAGACAAGAATTTGTTGCTGGCTTCGGCGCGCTCGCAAGTTACCGGTGCAGGGTCGACGCTAGGTACCCCGGCATACATGTCACCAGAGCAAGCCGAAGACGCGACTACCGTGGATCAGCGAGCCGACATTTATTCGCTGGGTTGCACTTTCTACGCATTGTTGGTTGGCAAGCCACCCTATGGCAGCCTGAGCGCGCTGGAGATACTTTCAAAAATCAGGACCGAACCTATTGAGCGCCCCGACAAAGTGGTTTCTGGGATACCATCGCAATTGGCGTCCATTGTCGAGAAGATGACGGCTAAGGCCCGCGAAGACCGTTACTCGTCGCTCGATGAAGTTATCCCGGAACTCGAAGACTACCTGGCATCTACTGTTACCAGTAAGGTTGATCTGGCGAAACAGCGAGCCGATGCGTTGCAGAATGCCGCAGAGCAATTCGCTCAAGCGCCAGCGGCCAAGCTGCGTAGATTGCTACCGATGTTGTTTACTGCAGCCTGCGGGCTGGGCTTGCTCTTAGGGCTGTTGGTCAGTTTTCAATTAGCGCTGATGTGTTTTTTGATACTCGTGCTCACTCCTATTTTTATCACGCTAATCTCGAGTGTTACCGGCGGTCGATCACCGATAATCGGTCGAGTTCGCACACTAGTGTTAGGTAGCTCGATCGGCGATTGGATCACATGGTTGCTGGCCGGGTTGCTAATGTTGTTAGCTGTGTGGGCCTTGGGTATGCTCGCTTATGCGATCGCGGGATCCGTGTTGGCCGCTGCTGCGGCCGCGTCTTACTACTGGCTAGTGACTCGAGCCTTAACGAGCCAACGTCAAGCAGCGCTTGCAGCGACCGGTGAAGTACTGCGCGAGATGCGATTGACAGGTATGAATGAATCCGCGATTGGGCAGTTTATGGCCGAATTCAGTGGTCGCGATTGGGAAGAATTATTCGAGACAGTTTTCGATTACGATTTGCTGCGACAGATGCGCTCCGAATTGCAGTCGACCGGCAAGCTGCGCGGCAAGAAACGCTTTCAGGCGTGGCGAGACTTTTTCGTTGACCGACTCGACACGCGCTGCACCTCCATCCGCGAAGAGCGTGAGCGACGTGTCCTAGCCAAAGTGGAAATCGCCAGTCTCAAAGCGTCTGGCGTCAGTCAACGCGCTGCCGAACAACAGGCATCTGAAATGGCCAGTTCGCTCGTAGCTGCTGCCAGTGAAACTCGCGCATTGACGGTTGTTTCCATGTCGGACACTGCAGGCAGTGCTGCCGAAGCAGCAGCCAAGCGTGAACGCATCAAGCAGATGCTGGCCAGCGCGCGATCGGGCAAGCCCAAGTCGATCACTGCCAAGGCTTCATTAGCGACCAGCAAACTGCTGTCACATGTATTCGGCGGCAAGTTGCGTTTTGCAATCGGCGCCATGCTGCTCATAGGATGTTTGATGTGGGCCAATCAGAACAACCTTTTTGACAAAGCCAAGCTTTCGGAAGTCTCCAAAACTGTAACCGATAGCGCCACTACGATCACCGAGGGAGATAAAAGTTTTGCAGCAGGTCAGGCCGTTACCGAACAGGTGACCCAAAAATTTGGGCAGATGCTTAGCAACACGCAGCCGCTCGCGTTTCCTGTTGTTGGAACGTGGTTTACCAGTTTCGCGCCTGGCGTCATGGGCGTATTTATCTTGATATCTGCCGTGTTGGGTAGCTGGCGGTTGACGATTCCCGCCACGGCGGCTGCCATGATTACCTTGCTCGGCCCGTCGCTGGGTGTGCCAGCGTTGGGGTTCAGCCAAGGTGCTGCATGGTTGAGTTGTGGCCTGGCAACGCTGGTGTTGTGTATTCCAATCTTGGTGAAGCCCCTGCGCTGACTAGCCCTAGTTAAACTCCGTGGATAGCCAAATGGCAACTCGCATCGGAGTGTCATTTCCGATCGGCTGAATGGTGTTTAGTAATCGTCTGACTGACGTCTGCTGTTGGATCGACAGCTCTGTAGTTAAACTGCGGCGCAGGGGATGTTCGGCGGCGATGCCCAACAATTCTAGTTGCGACCATGCGGCGTAGCGCTCAGTCGCCAACTCAGCATCCAGCTGCGCGATGAGTCGATTGATTTGCATGGCGTCATTGGGCTGCAGCGGATTGTTGATCAGCTGGCGAGCGTCTTCTACAGTGCGCGCGATCTGCCAAGTTGGGTCTAATCGCCACAGGCACGGTTGCAGGTAAGCGTCTACAAATTGTGGCTCGTCAATTGCCAGATGCCAAATCGAGCGAGATTGGAAATCCAGCGCTTGACGTCCATCACTAAACTCAACGTGAACCAAAATCGGTCCCTCGGCAGGCTGGTGGTAGGTCAACTTGTGCTGGTCGCTTTCGCGTCCACTGGTCAGTGAAATGTCGACCTGTCGATCGGCCTTGAAACTCAACTGGACCTCCTCGTCGCCCCCTTGGTCACGAAACTGCAAACTCGGCTTGCCGCGCAGGGTAGATATCGAAAGGGACCGCGCGCGTTCGCGTCCGTCGGCGAGGGTCGTACGTTCATGAGCAGCACCGATTCGAAAATATTCAGAGGATAGTTGCAGCCGTCCTAGTACAATTTCAAATCTGGCCAGCGATGTCGGGAAAAAACGTTTGGATTCAATCGGTTTCGGCTCCGTCGCGTCAGAAGTCACCGCGACACAAGCCATTGCTAGCAAAATCGCCAGGTTCGAGCAGTAAGCGAGTCGCATGACTTGGCCCTTGATTCGCTTGAAGCGAGACAATCCGCACCAAGAAACTGGCACAGTGCAGTCACTTTATCGACCTTTCGTCCGTCACTGCGTCAGTTTTGAAGTTGCGCTATTTCATATTGAGAGTGCAAGCGAGGTGAATCACGCCAGATTTTCTGCGAAAGTGCCAGCTGCTCGTCGCGCGTCTATAAGCGTTGCAATCCCGATAATTGAATTTCCGTGCACTAGGAAATATAGGGGTGGGTGAGAGTAATGACGAAGGAGATTGGGACAGTATCGAAACGCGCCGTATATTTCGAGCATCGAAACGAAGTGC
>JANLQO010000344.1:0-12917 GCA_031367855.1 Planctomycetia bacterium
CAATCGAATCGCGACGGCGGAGCGTCGCGGCCCACTAAAGCACCCTATCAATGACCGTTCGCACTGCTGAAATCAATCGCCAAACGGCTGAGACCAAGATCTCATTGAAGCTGAACTTGGACGGCACGGGCCAGTCGCAACTCAACACAGGAATTGGTTTCCTAGATCACATGCTGACCCTGTTCGCCAAGCACGGCTTGTTCGACTTGACGGTGACTTGCGTTGGAGACACACAGGTCGATGCGCATCACAGCACTGAGGACATCGGCATTTGCTTGGGCCAAGCATTCGCCCAAGCGTTGGGCGAAAAGCGCGGGATCACACGTTACGGTCACATCGTACTGCCCATGGAGGAAACGCTAGTCACCGTCGCGGTCGACTTGAGCGGCCGCAACTACGTCGTGTTCAACGCACCGATGCCCTCGCCCAAGATGGGTGAATTCGATAGCGAGTTGGTTGAGGATTTCTGGTACTCATTCGCCAGCAATGCCATGTGCAACTATCACCTATTGCTGCACTACGGTCGCAATAGCCATCACATCGCCGAAGCGATTTTCAAAGCCAGTGCGCGCGCCTTGCGGATGGCAGTCTCGGTCGATCCGCGGCAAAAGGATGTTCCGAGTACCAAGGGCTTGCTGTGAGATCGAGCCGAGAGTGACCTTGCGCCGCAAACGCAGCCTCGAGAGCTTTCGGTGAACGGTTAGCTTGATTTTTGTTAAGTATAATGTAGCGAGGGAATACACGTTGAAATTGGGGAGTAGTACATGGCAATCGCGCTCGACACGAAAGCCGAAATTCCTAAAGATGCAGTTAATACGATCGTTGGCGAAATACGCATCGCGATCGAAGGTGTTAGCTACGCATTCTACAAACAGTTTTGTGACGAAGTGGGCGAACAGCCGATTCGGTTGTCGTACAACGATGGTTGCTTGGAAATTATGGTCACTAAATCCCCGCATGAATTCTTCAAGAAAGTTTTGGCCAAGTTAGTCGAGGCGACAATCTTTGAACTGAATGTTCCGGTGCGTTCAGGCGGTGCGATGACGTTCCAACGCGACGATCTGCAGAAGGGTTTTGAGCCGGACGAGTGTTGGTGGCTGGCGCAAGAAGCGATCGTTCGCAAAACTACGGACTTTGACTTCCAAAAAGATCCTCCGCCAGACTTAGCGATCGAGATCGAGATGAGCCATAGCCTCGCAGGGCGCATTCATATCTTGGCTGCGATGAAAGTTCCCGAGGTTTGGCGCTACAACGGCCGCACGCTTCGGTTCTGCATTTTGGATGAAGATGGGGGATATGTAGACGCCGATTGTAGTAAATCGTTTCCGTTCCTTCGTCCCGAGAATCTGCAGCCGTTCTTGGCGTTGCCCGACAATGAAGACGAGACTTCGCGACTTCGTAAATACGTGAATTGGCTGCGGGCAAACTTGCCTGCGCAACTGCAGTAGGATGGACAAGCCGCAAGCGGGCGAGACGCCCGCGGTCCGCAAAATTCAGTCCGCTTCGGGGATCAACAAGTCCTGGCGGCGCTGGGCTGTGCGGAGTTGGCGTTGGGCGGTTTGCCAAGCGGCGATTTGGGCGTGGTTGCCATTGAGCAGGACTTCAGGCACGGCAAGGCCTCGGTATTCGCGTGGGCGAGTGTATTGTGGGGACTCCAGTAAAGCCGCATCGGAGAAAGAGTCTTGTTGAGCGCTGCGTTGGTCGCCAAGGGCGCCAGGGATAAGGCGCAGTGTGGATTCAATAATGGCCATCGCGGCTACTTCACCTCCATTCAAGATGAAGTCTCCGAGGCTGATTTCGCGCGGCTGAAGAATGTCGATGACGCGCTGGTCAAAGCCTTCGTAGCGACCGCAAAGCAGGATCATGCGCGGAAATGCAGCTAACTGGGTAACGAGATTTTGCTGCAGTTGCTCGCCGGAGGGTGTGAGCAGAATCAATTGGCCGGGATCTTCGGTCATCTGGCGAACGGCTTCGACGCATTCAACGACGGGTTCGACTTGGATGAGCATCCCCGGGCCGCCACCGAACGGCTTGGCGTCAACTTTCTTGTGTTTGTCGCGCGACCAGTTGCGAAGGTCGTGCACGTGGACTTCGAGCAGTCCAGCCGCAATCGCTTTCGATAGCAAGCTTTCGCCGAGATAGCTGGCAAAGATCGGCGGAAAGAGCGTAATGATGTCAAAGCGAAGCGGAGTCGGCATAGGGGTTTCGGTTGGAGTGACGTCGGGACTTTAGGAATTTAGTCTAATCGGCTGAAGCGTTAAGGTTTGCGCGGTCGATACAATTTAACAGGACGCGAGTGGGCTGCGACGGATCGTCATCGCAATTAGGCTACTCGCATGAAGACGGAAAGTGAATCGCAACAGCGGAGCGTTGCGTCACACTTGCAATTGGAAAACTTACTTTAAATGGGAGAGGTTGCATTGTCCTCGGTTCCTTCGCGTTCGCAAAGTCGTCTGGCACCGCAATATGGCTTGCGAGAGTCATTGATGCAGTGGTTCACGGACTGGGGCGATGTGGTCGTCGATGCCGTGACGACGTTGGGTGATATGGCGATTTTTGCTGGGCGGATGTTTGTGTGGTTGTTTACAGCCAAACCTTGCAAGGGAACGATGCTGCCAAATTTCTATCACGTGGGTGTCTTGAGCTTGCCGGTAGTGGCATTGACTGGGACGTTCATCGGCATGGTGTTGGCGGTTACGAGTATCGGGCAGTTTCGGACGATTGGACTGGAAAGCAAGTTGGGCGCGGTCATCAATTACTCATTGGTGCGCGAGCTGGGGCCGGTTCTCGCAGCCACGATGCTGGCGGGTCGCGTGGGAAGTGCGATGGCTGCAGTGCTGGGTACGATGCGCGTGACTGAGCAGATCGATGCGCTGACCAGTATGGGAGCGAATCCGATTCACTATTTAGTTGTGCCGAGGTTCTTGGCTTGCATTCTGCTTATTCCGGCGCTCACCGTGATGGCGGACTTTATGGGAATTGTGGGCGGGTATTTTTATAGTGTGGTAATGCTGGGCATAGATCACTATCAGTATTTGAATAACAGCCGGCAGTTCGTCGGAGGATTTGATTTCTTCTCGGGGATTTTTAAGAGTTTCTTCTTTGGCGGTACGATTGCGGTGGTCAGTTGCTATCGCGGTTTTCATTGCCAAGCAGGTGCAGAAGGCGTAGGCCGCGCCGCGACGGCGGCGTTTGTGTTCAGTTTCGTGTTGATTCTCGGCATTGACTTGCTACTCAATATATTCCTTGACGCGATCTACGTGGCTTTGTGGCCACATGGCGCAAAGTTGTTTTAACGATGACAGAAGTCGAACAGGCAACGGATATCGCGATGGGACGGCCGGCGGCTAAGCCACTGGTTGAGCTTCGCGATATGACTTTGCAGTTCGCTAAGCAAACGATTCTTAGCAACATCGACTTGGCGATCCCGCGCGGGCAAACGGTGGCGATCATTGGCGAGAGCGGTTGTGGTAAGACCATGTTGCTAAAAAGTGTGGTTGGGCTAATTGCACCCACTTCGGGCACAATGCTTTATGATGGCGTTGATATCCATTCGCTGGGAGATGTGGAGCTGACCAAGTTGCGCTGCAAGTTCGGATTTGTGTTTCAAAACGCGGCACTGTTTGACAGCATGACGATCGGACAAAATGTGGCATTTCCGGTAGTTCAGCACGATTTGGCCCAGGGCCATAGCGTGGATCGTCTAGTCATCGAAGGATTGGCTGAAGTGGGGTTGCCTGAGATCGTGTTGCATAAGCGACCTTCACAACTGTCGGGTGGTATGCGCAAGCGAGTTGGTATCGCGCGTGCATTAATTCTGAAGCCGGATTTGATGCTATACGACGAACCGACAACGGGGTTGGATCCCATCATGAGCGATGTGATCAATGAGTTGATGTTGCGCACGCGGTTGAAAGGCAAAGTGACTAGTCTGATTGTGACGCACGATATGAGGACGGCTCGCAAGGTGGCGGATCGCGTGGTCATGCTGTATCCGTTTTCGCGTTTGGCTCGCGGTGAAAATCAAGTGATTTACGATGGGCCACCGGAGGGTCTGGATGCGACGCAGGACAAACGCGTGCGGCAATTTGTGCAAGGTGAAGCGGGCGAGCGGCTGATGGAGTTGCAGCGTACTTCGCTGAGCGGTTTGGAAGAGACGCCAATGTTGGCGGATAAGTATCGAACGTAGAGCCTGTCCTTCCGGGGATTTTAACATGGACGAACAAGGTTATCGATTTGGCGTAGGCGTGTTAGTCGTCGCTTCGTTGGTGATCGTGATCATATTGATATTGTTCTTTGGAGCGGCGCCGAATTTCTTCGCGAAGCGCTATGAGATCACCATTAACTTTGAGAAAGCCCCCGGGGTAGAGACCGATACGCCGGTTCGCAAAAATGGCGTTCAAATTGGGCGAGTCACGGGTGTAAAGCTGCTCGATTCGACCGACAAAAAACCCAATACAGGTGTTGATCTGAGGATGGAGTTGGATGCTGAATACAAAATTCGTGCCAGTGAGGTGGCTCGTATTGGAACGGGATCGCTGATCACCGGCGATGCTGTGATCGAGTTTGTGCAAGCTACCGATGAGGAGCGTCTGCGACGCTTTGATGGAGGTGGCGGTTCACCCAAAGATGGCTTATTGGATCCTAACGAGCAAGCGATCGCTAACTCGGTCTTGGCACAAGGCGATTATGTAGGCGACGGAGCCGGGAAAGTCGCGCCCGATCCATTTGAGGCATTGCTCAAAATGCAAGAATCATTGGCACCCACGTTGGTCTCGATGGAGCCAATGCTGAGGGCGGTTCAACAAGCCAGCAATCAAGTGAATGGATTAGCGGCGGACATCCGTCAAGTAATTGGCGGTGGCGACGGAACCGGCGAGGGTACCGGGCCGATACAGAAAATCGGCAAGAAGGCAGAGGAAACGATGGCTAACCTCGATAAGACTTTGAACGCAATCGAAAGTTTATTTAACGACCCGAAGTTAAGGCTGGCGATTGGAGATGCGGCAGAAAAGCTGCCGGCGTTGATCAAAGAAGCGGAAGGGGTGATGACGCAAACCAAGAGCACCATTGCCTCGTTTGAGGGCGTCGGCAAAGCGGCAGAGGAGACGATGAGAAACGTATCCGACTTTACCAGACCGCTCGGCGAAAAAGGAGACAAGATCGTAACGGACGCGCTGCGAACACTGAACAACCTGGATACCCTGCTGGCCGACGTGCGACAGGTCACGGCCAAGGTGAACAATAGCCACGGAACCGTGCAGAAACTGCTCGAGGACGAGCAGCTTTACAACTCGTTTGTTCGAACCCTCGAGAATGTCGAGTTGCTGACGCATCGCATGCAACCGATCCTTGAGGACGCTCGAATTTTTTCTGACAAATTGGCACGAGATCCATCCCAGCTCATCGGAGTGCGGAGCGTCATCAATGGTCGCGGGCCTGGGTTGGGTGTGAAATAAGCGCGTGACCCACCGTGGGTCGCAACTGCCTGCGTAGGGCTAGGTCTCGCTTTCGTTTAACCCCGTGCCCAATGGGCAGCGTGGTCTGTGAATGGTGGGGCGATGCCCACGCGGTAAAGCAATTTCGTCAGCGAATTCGTGCGTTTTGATACTACAGGTACTTCATGGTCGCATCCGGCAGATGCGACCCACCGTGGGTCACTCTTGCCGAGTGTGGCCCCTGCACCTGCTGGAAATGCCTAAAACTGCTTCAGAGCGTTGGGCTATTCCCAGGCGGTTAAAGTAAACGACGCAGGCGCTGGTGCTTCACGCCGCTTGCGGATGGGGTAATCTAGTCGTCAGTTCCCCACGTCTCTTCGCAGAGCTTTGAAGCCGTTCACAGATACTACATGGATTCGCTATGGCTGGCGCTAGCCTTCTGACCTTGATTGACAACATTGCTACGTTGCTGGAGGACATTTCGGTCCTCAGCAAAGTGGCGGTATCAAAAACCGCGGGTGTGCTGGGTGATGATCTTGCGCTCAATGCGCAGCAAGTGCATGGACTGGATGCGGATCGCGAGTTGCCTGTGGTGTGGGCGGTAGCTAAAGGCTCACTGGTCAACAAGGCGATTCTTTGTCCCACGGCACTAGCCGTAAACTTTGTCGCGTCTTGGGCCGTTACTCCGCTGCTGGTGGTTGGCGGAATTTATTTGTGCTTCGAGGGCGTTGAAAAAATCTTTCACAAGTTCTTGCACGGCCAGGAAGAGGAAAAGCACCAAGGCGAATTGGTCAGTGCGCTCGCCGATGAAAAAGTCGATATGGTTGCGTTTGAGAAGGAACGCATTCAGGGTGCGGTTCGCACGGACTTTGTGCTTTCGGCAGAGATTATTGTGATTACGTTGGGGTTGGTCAAAGACTCGACATTTCTCACGCAAGCCGCGGTGCTCACGGCGATTTCATTGATCATGACTGTGGGTGTTTACGGCTTAGTGGGAGGAATTGTAAAACTGGACGATATCGGTTTGGCGATGAGCAAAGCGACCGGCGATCGTTTTTTGAGTCGCGCGCGGCGCAGGGTGGGTGGCTGGTTAGTGCAAGCGGCGCCCAAGTTATTGAAACTACTGTCCGTTGTAGGCACGATTGCGATGTTCACGGTGGGAGGCGGAATCATTGTGCATGGCATTGTCCCGCTGGGCGAAGCCTTGCATCACTTTGCCGAGCAAGCGGCCGAGTGGACGCATCTGGGTTGGATGATGGAGTTCTCGATATCGACGCTCGCAAATATTAGCGTGGGGTTATTGTTTGGCGCGGCAGCTTTGCTGGCGGTTGAACGCATGAAGAAAGCAATGGCGAGCAAGCGGGTGTGACGCCCGCGCTCGTGAGAAATGAACTGAACGATGCGATCACCTTTCACAGTTTACAACCTGTACCGCAATCCGTTTGGCGAATTGACGCGGGCCGAGCGAGCTGAGTTGGCGGTAGTTGAGGATATGGATGCATGGCTGGCAGCGCTGGCTGATTCGAGAACGGCGATACAGTTTTTTGGCGATTGCGGCTTTGGCAAGACAACGCATTTATTGGCGATAGAGAAACGGTTAGCGATTGCGGCTTATGTCTATTATCCGGAAACGGGAAGCCGCCCTGCCCTGCCCCGTCAAAGGCCAGTGCTGGTGGATGAAGCGAATCGCATGGGTTGGCGACAGCATGGGCGATTGTTGCTTGGTGCTGGCCCTATCGTCATTGGTACGCATGTGGACTATTCTTGGCGCCTGCGACGGGCGGGTTTTCAGGTGCTGCATGTGAACGTGGAGCAGCCCAAGCAACCTGCCTGGCTGGCGAAAATACTGAATCGCCGTGTTGAAGCAAGTCGCGTGGTCGAAGGCTTGCCGATACCTTTAATCGATGAGCAATTCGCTGAGCAATTGTTGGCGCAATTCGGTTCCAATCTGCGGCGTATCGAGCACTTTTTGTATGAACGATTTCAACTCTGTATTTCGGAGCAATCACCTTGGCCGCCTGCAATCTAAAGATCCAATTGGATGAGCCGAAGAAGATTCGCGTCGGTGGCGAAGTCCTAACGGGGACCGTTATTGTTCGTTGCGATAAGGATACGAATTGCAAAGGACTAACGGTTTGCACGCGGTGGTCGACGCATGGACGCGGAAACGTCGATTCGGGATTGGGTGCGGAAGAAGTTGTCTTTCAGGGTGCCTGGCAAGCCGGACAAGAGTACAAGTATGGCTTCAAGTTAGCCACTGCCAGCTGGCCACCCACCTATTTTGGAACCTATTTGAATGTGAGCCATTATGTCGAGGCGCGCGCCAAGTTGGCTTGGGCGACAGACCCGAAAGCGAGTGTCGAAATTCCGGTCGTGGTCACGACATCGCCGGCCGATGTGCAGCCATCGAGAAAACAGTCGGCTAACGGCTGCGGCCCGATCGGTTGGGTTTTACTAGGCTTAATCTTGTTAGTCTTCGCGGTGGCGTTTATATGGCTGGTCCCGATCATCGCTATCGTGGCAGTGATCGTCTGGTTCTTCAAATCCTTTTTGCCAAAGCAATTGACGGGTTCGATCGAAACCAAGTTGGAGCCCCGGCGCGTCAAGGCTGGCGGTGTAGTGCACGGTCATTTGAGCTTCACACCTAAGCGAAGCGTGAACATCAACTCCATCAATTACAAATTCACAGGTGCAGAGAATTGTTCTTCGGGATCGGGCAGCAACCGTAAGTCGCATAAGATTGATTTGTCGCAGCAGGTAGGTGAGTTGGCAGGTACGCAGCGGCTAACGGCGGGGCAGTTGCAGAGTTTTGATTTTGAGATCAAGGTGCCGGCCAACGCCGCGCCGTCGATGAAGCTAATCGACAATGAAGTCGTTTGGACGGTTGAGCTGCGAGTCGATATTCCGAAGTGGCCTGACTGGACTGAAACTTTTACGATGATCGTCGAACCAAGCGAACAAGCGGGCGTTGAATCGGGTCGGCTGGAAGCAGATCAGGCACGATCGGCTGATGAGGAGTGGTTTGATCAAGTGCTGGAGCAGCTTCAGGGATCGACTGATGCCGAGCGATTAAACCTGGTGCTGGCCGCAATTCGCGAGCACGAGTTTAAAGTTACGTTCGAAATCGAGGCTGAGTTAATCGCGCCAAAGACGAACTATCTTCCAGAAGAGCCGGGTGTATGGCTGGAAACCTACGATAGCGATCGGGATTTGTATGTGGCACTGTTTGTGCCGAACACTTTGGTCGCTCCGCAAATTGATACGACATGGAGCGGCCGAATCGGCGTTCTCGATTACATCAGCCAGGACGAACTGCTGATTGCGAGAATGCTTTGCTGATGCCATAGATTTTCGCCCTTGGCAAACTGAAAGGGTGGCTACTCGACTAAGCGAGAGCAGTTACAATGATCGCTTGTCGCTGGGCGTCGAACGGAGTTGACGGCTGAGGCAAATTGTTCCTTGACAACTCAATCATCTTTTGCCTGTTCGAGGGTCCGTGTTCATGAACACACCGCTAGCTTCTACACCGCTTACTGAGTGGCATTTAGCCCACGGTGCGCGGACGGCTGAATTCGCAGGCTATCAGATGCCAATTCAGTACACATCGATTGTGGTAGAGCATAAGGCGACACGCACTGCGGCGGGATTGTTTGATATTTCGCATATGGGTCGACTGCGTTTCGAAGGTGGCCGTGCGGATCAGTTGCTCGACCATTTGCTGACCCGACGTGTGACCGATATGCAACCAGGTGCTGTTCGATATTCGTTGATGTGCAACGAAGAAGGTGGCATTCTCGACGATGTACTGGTAGCGTGCCTCGAAAGTCCGAGTGGCCGTCAATTCTTTTTGTTAGTCGTCAACGCGAGCAATCGGTCCAAGATTTTGAAGTGGATTCAGCCGCATCTGGCCGATTTCCCGGACGTGGCCTTTTATGATGCTAGCGCTACGACCGCCATGATTGCCATTCAGGGACCTAAGGCGGTCGAGATCGCTGGGCGGATATTGCCGCCGAAAGTTTTAGGGCTGAAGTATTACCGCGGACTGGTCACTGAGCAGATGGGAAAGCCGTGCATCGTGACGCGCACGGGATATACTGGCGAAGACGGTTTCGAGTTGGTCGTTAAGGCCGAGGACGCGCCGCGAGTTTGGGAAAACCTGATGCTGGCTGGGCGCGAGCACGGTATTGCAGCGGTTGGGTTGGGTGCCCGCGACACCTTGAGGCTCGAAGCCGGCATGCCGCTATATGGCCATGAGCTGAACGAAGACACCGATCCGTTTCGGGCTGGTTTGGGGTTTGCGGTCAGTCTCGGCGATCGTTCGTTTCTTGGATCTGAAGCGCTGACAGCGATTAGCAAAATCCAGCAAACAGTGCTACGAGTTGGATTGAAATTGGAGGGGCGCCGCGCTGCTCGCGAGGGAGCTGCGGTGCTGGACCCCGATCGTCGTCAAGTCGGCGAGGTTACCAGCGGTACATTTTCACCGACTCTGGAGGCTCCCATTTCGATGGCGTATGTTGCGGCCGAAGTGGCTCGGCCGGGTGCACCTGTAGATGTTGATATTCGCGGTTCGATCGTCAGTGCGGCGATTACCCCCCTGCCCTTTTACAAACGAAGTTAACCACGCATGCATCGGAGAATTTGCATGAATCCAGAGAGCTTGAAATACAACCGATCCCATGAGTGGGTTGGTTTGGTGGAAGAGGGCGGCGAGCAGATCGCAGTCGTTGGAATTTCGGATTTCGCCGTGGAGCAACTCACGGACTTGGTCTATATGGCGCTGCCAACAGTTGGGCAAATGGTGACCGCTGGCCAAGAGTTTGGCGAAGTGGAATCGGTGAAAGCGGTCAGTCCGCTTTACAGTCCGGTCGACGGCGAAGTGGTGGCAGTGCATTCCAAGCTGGCCGAAAACTTGGAAAAGCTTGGCGAGGACCCTTTTGGCGATGGCTGGATCATTAAAGTTAGGCTAGCCGTCGGAGCTTCGCTTGATGCGCTGCTAGATTATCATGCCTATCGAAAACAATGCGCAGAGGCTTAAGGCGACTCGCGCCTGCCGCTCGCTTAAACGAAAGTTTGAATAGCTTGATGGAAGCGTTCAGCTACATTGATGTACCGCGAAGCGGCGTGATGAACATGGCGATTGATGACGCAATGTTGGATTTTTCGGAGGCGCACGGCGCGGTGGTGTTAAGGTTGTATCAATGGTCGGAGCCGACACTTTCACTGGGGTACTTTCAAAAGTTTAGCCAACGAGAGCTGCATGCACCGAGCCGCGATTTGGAAGTAGTGCGCCGGGCGACTGGTGGGGGTGCTATCGTGCATCACCATGACCTTACTTATTCGCTGGCTGTACCACAATCGAGTTCGAGTGTAGGTGCGGCGCCAGCGATCTACCAGGTGGTGCATGCAGCGGTAGTAGAATGGTTTAATGAATTAGGGCTGCCGGCGTCGCAGTGGCGAGAAACTTACAACTTACCGACAACAGGTGCACCGATCGCAGCGTCCCACAAGTCAGAATTCTTGTGTTTTCATCGTCGCAGTGCGGGTGACGTCGTGGTAGGAGAACAAAAGGTTTTGGGGAGCGCGCAGCGCCGCAGCAGCGGAGCACTGTTACAGCACGGAAGCCTTTTGATGTCGATGAGCGAGCACGCGCCGAGCTTGCTGGGTGTGCAAGATTTGATTCCGACTGCAGGGAAAATGATGGCGGACTTGCGTATTTTTTCGGAACAAATGCGTTTGAGGATTCAACGGGGAATTGACGCGTTGTTGGGTTTAAGCTTTCAATGTAGCCATCACTTGGATGGGGAGCTTGGCGAGTCCGCAGCTGTCAAGGTGGCCAAATTCGGCTCGCCAGAGTGGCGATATCGCGCCTAGGTTTGTGCCAATACTGGGGTTCTTTGCGGCCCCAGGCTGTTAGAAGGATGGGTTTTTTCGCCTTGCGCTCTTGCCTTAAAGGGCTGTGTATGCCGATAATATGGGTAGATTAAAAAAAGCTTAGGTAAGTTTGAAAAATACTTGAGTACAAAATTTGAGTTAGGCTGGACGGTTAGCTAGAACGCGAACAAAGCCCAACGTGGGCTGCCAGCGATTTCGAACCGATGGGAACTTTGCGTGGTATCTTTTCGGGGGTTAAGTGGTATGCAAATGCATCTGAAGGTGGTTGGCGGTGGACATGATGGAAAGTTGATCGCTGTCAACACGGACAAATTTCTTATTGGGCGAAGCGAGGAATGCCAGCTGCGTCCCAAGAGCGAGTCGATTAGTCGTCGGCACGCTGCCATTGTGCGTAAAGATGGTCGCATACTCTTAATCGACTTGAAGAGCCGTAATGGCACTCATGTAAACGAACAGAAACTGGATCCTTCGAAGGCCAAGGTTCTGAAAAATGGCGATGTCATTCGCGTAGGTAAGCTGGAGTTTGTGGCTGTATTGGAAGTAGGCATTGATAAAGTCAAGAAGCCTGAAATTAAAACGGTAGAAGAAGCCGCCGCGCGAACTGCCAGCAGTGTTAACGACAGCCGCTTTGAAGATGTCGACGTCAGTACGTGGCTGGACGAAGCGGAACAGATCGAACGCCGTATCGGTTTGGAACCCATCACACGCCAATTTCAAATTGACGAGTCTTCCAAGGTGGAAATCGCGAATGATCAGACCGTGATCGAGGCGAAGAGTCATGAGGAAACAAAAACCGATGCGAAGCCCGCCGGCAAGTCAAAACCCGGCAAGATGCCGACTATGCCAACCAAGCCGCTGACGGCATCTTCGAAGGACGCTGCGTCAGAGACTCTGCGAAAACTATTCGGCGGTCGGTGAGTTGATTTTGTCAGGTATCCCGATGACGACGATGATAAAACCTGCTTCACGGCAGGTTTTTTCTTTTGGCTTATGAATGCGATGCTTTCGTGTGCCCCTGGCGTTTGGCCGGTGAATCGAAGCAAGTCGATCGGCATCAGGTAAACTCATCCAGCGCGTTCGACGTCAGGAGGAAGGTTACGATTGGGTTACGATGGAATTGACAGTAGAATCTAGCTGGGAATACCGCATGGATGCATCAACACTGTCCGGAGTAACTATGCGAGTTTTAATTCTTTCGGTTATATCGATTTTAGCGATGCCTTCATGGCTAATTGCTCAGGGGCCGCCCAAGCACGAAGTAGAGCTTGCCAACGGGATGATTCTGGGGCCAGGTGTTCTTCGTTCAAGAGAAACGATAAGCGAGAACCCGAACGAACAGGGAGGCGCCGCCGAATCCGCTGCGAAACCCATTGGAGTTCTTGACGATGACCTGCGCAATACGATTTTCAATTTTCAACCCAAGAACATTATTGCCCAGCGCGTGGTCAATGTCCCCGAGGCCATCGAGTTTCCGTTTTCCAAAGCAGAAATTGAGACCACCGGCGGGCCGCTGTTGATCCAAGGCGTGCTGGGGGTGTCTGAGTTCAATGAGTTTGGTCGGCGCACGTTTTCGATTCGAACACCCTC
>JANLQO010000346.1:0-2198 GCA_031367855.1 Planctomycetia bacterium
CGCCGGCCTGAAACTCCAAACGCTCGTGACCGTGCGCGATCTGGGTGTCTAGGCAGGCTTACCAGCAGGCGCAAGGTCAAACTCGGCAAGAGAGTCACCCACGGTGGATCGCATCTGCCGGATGCGACCATGAACTATCCGTAATCGAAAGAACGCACGAATTCGTCTTCGGAAATGCTTTATAGCGTTGCTCTTAGGGGCGTATCCTTGGCAAGGATCGCTGTGGAATTAGGCTCATGTTGGCATTCAAACGCTGCGATCATTTCTGTTACACTATCACCGTCACTTTACGTTAGAGGCTTGGTTGGTATGGAAACCGCACTACATCGACAACTCAAGCTGGCTTACGCAACTTCGGAGGCGAAGACCGAAGTGACCGTACATGGATACCGCATCGACGCCATCGGAAAACGCGGCGAACTGATCGAGATCCAACATGCTTCACTCGCAGCTCTACGCGACAAAACGCGATGTTTGCTCAGCGAACAGACCAAGCGTGTGCGCATCGTCAAACCGATCATCGCTCGCAAAACACTGGTTACGCTTGACGCGCCCGATGGCGAAGTGCTTCGTAAGCGGCTCAGTCCCAAACGCGGCGATGTGCTCGACATTTTTTTGGACTTAGTGCACTTTGGCAATATTTTCCCGCATCGGAAACTCATTCTCGAAGTCGTGCTGATCGAAGCTGAGGAGATTCGCATCGATCGCGTTCGCCCAAGTCGGAGGCGCGGAAAACGCTATAAAACGCTCGAACAAAATCTCGTGGGAATTGAATCGAAATTCGAGTTCGCCAAACTTAGCGACCTCTTAGCTCTGCTGCCCCTCGGTGAGTTGCCACAGCCATTCGACACCGCGGAGCTCGCAGCCGCGATGGGTAAAGCGCGATGGTTCGCACAAAAAGTCGCCTACTGCCTGCGCCTCTCTGGTGCCGTAGAATTTGTTGGCAAGCGTGGAAACAGCCAGTTGTTCGCAACGAAGAAAACCACCGCAAAAGTGAATCGTGTGGCATAGCTGGCGGATGCGCTGACCAATTTCGGAGGTTGGGCTTTTGACTTCCGCGCCACCGCGCCCGATGGCTCAGTAATCATGCCTAGGTTTCAGCCATAGTCATGCAGCTCTAAGTCAACTCAATCATCGCTTTGATCACGCCAGTTTCTGGGCGCGTGAAACTATCAAACTGTGTTATCACGTCGTCAAAAGACGTTCGGTGGGTAATCCATGGGGCCGTGTTGATCGTACCGTTTTCGATCAAGCCGATGATGCGAGTGAAATCAGGTGGCAGGGCATTGCGAGACGCCTTGATGGTTGCTTCAGGGCGATGCAATATAGGGTGCCGAAACGCAATTTCTTCAGTAGTGATGCCAACATAAACCAATGTGCCGGTGGGCGCAACAAACTTCAATGCACCCGACATCGAGTGCTTGTTGCCCGTTGCATCGGTCACAACTGAGTACATATCGCCGTCCGTCAACTCGCCCATCTTCAAGAGCTCGCTATCGTCGGCTTTGAAGTGAATCGTATTTTCAATGCCATAGTTATGCCGCACGAATTCTAGTCGCTGCTCGTTCATGTCCATCACGGAGATCTTGGCCGCGGTCAGTCGCGCGAACTCAAGCGTCGCCAAGCCGATCGGGCCTAAACCGATAATCAATGCATGTTCACCGTCGGGCGGAGCGCCTCGATCATTCGCGTGACAACCAATGGCCAATGTCTCGACCAGCGCCAGTTGTTCCATGGTGAGTTTCTGCGACGGATGCAGCTTCTCTGCTCTTAGAATAAAGCGATCACAGAGACCACCGTCCATCATCACGCCGATTACCTTCAAATTTCTACAGCAGTTAATTGCACCGCGACGGCAAGCGAAACATTGACCGCAGTTCATATACGGTTCGACGCTGCAGCGATCACCCACCATCACATTCGTCACATTTTCGCCCACCTCCAATACTTCAACGCCCAGTTCATGGCCTGGAATCCTGGGAAAGTCAAAGAATGGAAACTTGCCCAAATAGCAACTCACGTCGGTCCCGCAAATTCCCATTCGATGCGTCCGCACCAATGCTTGACCTGGCCCCGGTCGATCGGGTTCATCGATTTCGATACGTCGCATTGTCTTCGGCGCAGCGATTTGTATAGCTCGCATAGCATCTTTCTCTTGCAAATGTGGCGAACAAGTTCTGGTTTTTCGCGTGTTAAGT
>JANLQO010000300.1:0-2817 GCA_031367855.1 Planctomycetia bacterium
TACGACAGTCTGTTACAGCCACGTACGGGCGAACGTAGCTACTACAGTCTGTTTTTTCCAATTTCGACGTAACTCGTCACGTGATATTCGTTTACGTAAAATATTGATCAGGACTATGAATAATCCGGGTTAACGGCGTAGCATGCCGCCCGGCGTCAGAGCCTGCCACTCTAAAATCAACGTTGATTTGCTGGAGCGGTTGGCGGAATTGCTGGCGATCCGTCCGACTTACCGAGATGCTTCAACTGTTTTAGAAAATCGTTGTCGGTCGTCAGGATCAATTGCGTTTGATTGCTTAGCGCCTTCTCGTACGCTTCAAGCGTCCGGACAAAAGTGTAGAATTCGCCGGTCGCAGCGATGCCGTCGGCGTAGCGTTTGATCACTTCAGCATCCGCATGACCACGAGTTTCACTGGCTGTGCGCTGGCCTTCACCTTGAATGCGTTCGACTTCGGAGTTGGTCGAGTTCAAAATTTCTTGCTTGAGACGCTCGCCTTCCGTGATGTTCCGAGTGCTGATGGCATCCCGCTCGGCTTTCCAGCGTTCGAAGGTCTTCATGCGCACACTGTCCACAAAGTCGATATGTGAAATTCCAACGTCGATTAACTCAATACCGCGTGATTGGAGCCCTTCGTCCGGGTCCGTTGAAGTTGCCATACGACCGCGCGCGTCATCATTGATTTCCTTCAGGATGGCTTCACGTCCGATCACATGCGACGACGGCTTTTTGCTAGCCACTGCTAGCTCGAGCCCTTCGGGCAGCACCTCTTTCGGCAATCCAGCATCATGGCTGACAATGTCCAATTGCGCGGTCTTCATTTCACGATTCGTGCTTCGCACCAAGTCGGCCAATTCAAATTGAGTGATGACGTCACGCATCGCACCACGCGTGAACTGAGCTACGCGTTGTTCGGCGTTATCCATGGTACGTAGGCGTGTCACAAAAGCGATTGGATCATTGATCTTCCACACTGCCCATGGAACCAACTCAATTTTCTTGTCATCCTTGGTCGGCAAATCGGGAAGTTTGTCCGACGAGTCGTCACCCCAAAACTGCAAAGTGCTTGGTAGGATGCGAACGGATTCGACAAACGGAATTTTGAAATAGATGCCTGGCTCAGTCGCTTGGCGAACTGGGTTTCCGAATTGTAGAACTACTGCCAACTCGCGCTGGTCGACGACATACATCGTGAATTGAGACAGGATCAAAAGGAACACGAGTAAAAAAGCAACTGGTGCTGCGAGTCGAGTGTATTTAGGATGCATTACGTTACTTTTACAATTTGGAGCGATTGTTTCGTTGTATCGGAGCCGCCCTACGACGTGCTACTTGTTCAAATCCAGCAGCGGAAGCATGCCCTTCAAGCTCTCATCAAGAATGATCTTTTTGCCATCTGACGCGAAAACTTTTTCCATGGTTTCGAGGTACATGCGTTGGCGCGTCACTTCCGGCGCCAAGCGGTAACTCTCATATTTGGCTAGCAAAGCGGTGATTTCACCTTCAGCTTCGGCTAACCTGCGCGCTCCATACCCCTCCGCTTCGCGAATCAGTTTGTCGCTTTTAGCGCGAGCCATAGGAATCAATTGGTTGCGTTCACGACGAGCTTCGTTTACCAATTGATCGCGTTGCTGAATCGAGGCATTGACCAAATCAAACGATGGCTTAACAACATCCGGAGGAGTCACCCGTTGCAACTGAAGATCGGTAATATCGATCCCAGCATCAAAGGGTTCGATTGCCTTCTTCATTTCCTTCAGCGCTGCCAGTGCAATCTCTTCGCGTTTACCCGTCAAGATCTCGTCGGCTGAGTAATCGCCAACGATGCGGTGCATCGTAGAACGTGAAACGGCAACCAAAGCGCGGCGTACATGATCTTCATTGAAACTGAAAATGAACTTCTTCGGCTCGGAAACTCGCCAGAAGACGTTCCATTCCACAACCGCGGCATACAGGTCGCCAGTCAAAATGAGCGCATGATTTTTGTCCTCATGGTCGTAGTTCAAACCCGACCCATTGGCAGTTCCCTCGGAATTGCCCAGCGGAAGCCGCATGCTCTTTTCACTGACATCGACCAGAATCCGCTCCTCCATCCCGGGGAATTTGAATTGCAAACCGGGGCCGACCGTCCGATTGTATTTCCCGAAACGAAGAACGACCGCTTGTTCGTACTCTTTGACTGTAAAGCAACCGCTCCAGGCGATAAAAATAACGAAAAACAGCCCTACCAATAGCAGAAATCCAATCGCTACCTGCTTAGGCGAGTAGTCGTTAATGTCGAATTTCGGTAAATCGGCCTTGGGCATGCTGAGGTCCTTATGAACGAATCGGTGCTCGCCAGCGAGGGCTGAATGCTGCTAGACAAGACTCCACCTGTAATGGATAGCTTAAATTCGTATGCAAAGGGGCGCGCACGTAGCGAAATAATCCCAAAACCACCTTTTAGACTAAGATTTGTCTCAAAAGGGGGTGGCACACCCAGAGACTTCGATGGGTGTGTAATTTACAGGGAATCTAGCACGCCCTTCGCAAAGCCTCAGTGCGTGCCACCCCAAAATTAAAGTTGGGCGAAACCTTTGTGTTCTGTCCAACGTGAGTTTTGGGCGAAGCGGGCGAAACTATGCAGAGACCCTCGGTAAAAGGCTCGGTAGGAACCTCGCCCTCCCGTTGCGCGAACCCCAAAATCTAATCCGGACAATCTTAATCAGTGCGAATTCCTCCACTTACGCAGATAAATTGGTGGGATTGGGATGCTTGTGGCGAACGATCTAGAAAGTACTGATGTAGCGACTGAAACGTGCCGAATAGAAATGCTGCTGA
>JANLQO010000302.1:0-4326 GCA_031367855.1 Planctomycetia bacterium
CCCAACGACTACATGAACTCCGTTTGCAGTTGGGTTGGACGGAGTACGTCGATCTGGACGAGAAATGCCAAGCAACAGAAACGCAGCTTGTTGAATTGCAAAAGGAGCTCGCAGCCCGACAAGCTGAACTGTTGGTCGCTCAAGAGAACGCTCAAAAAGCTGAATTTGCACTGCACCGAGTCGCCGAGGATTGTCAACGCGTCGAGACAACGCTTCAGGACGCTCTGCAACGGATCGCGGTCGGCAAGAATCAACAACAGTCGCTCTGTCAGCGCATCGACGAAACGACCGCTGAACTCGTACGACAACAATCTCGCCTAACTTCTCTGCGTTGTCGCGCTGGGGTGCTGCAGTCAGAGGTCGACGCGGTTGCATTGGAAGTCTCCCAGGCTCAGACGCTTGCTGACGAAGCGGAGCAACGCGTTGAGAAGGCCACCTTACACTGCAATCAGTTGCGCGAGGAACTTGAAAACCGCGCTCAGCGTCACCACTCACTTCGCAAAAGTCACGTCGCATTGCTTCATCTCGCGTCTACTAAAGCGGCCGAAGCTGCGCAGCAAGAGAACATTCTGGCTGAGCTGGCTCAACAAATAGCGCTGACGGAGACCTCGTTATTGACCAATCAGAGCTCAGAGCACGCAGCCCGCAAGACGGCTGAGTTTGCGGCCTCTCGATTGAAACAGATTCACGAAGAAGCGAAAAGCGCGAGCGACAATTTGTTGCTGACTCGTTCGCAGCTGGAAGACTATCGCGCACAATTGTCGGCGAAGCAAGAAGAAGCGGCTGGACTCTTAGGCCGTCTTGAAGGTGCTGCCGAACGCTTGCAGATCCTGGATCAATTGCAACAGCATCTCGATGGCGTCGATGCAGGTGCGCGACAATTAGTGGAGATCGTTCGCGCGCGAACCGAACCGGCGTTTAAGACTATGCTGGGATTAGTGGCTGAATTGCTGGATGTCGATGCGTCGCTAGCGCCTTTGATTGATACCGCGCTAGGTCAGTCCTCGCACGCGTTGGTGCTCACCGATGGGCAGCTCGTGCAGTTGATTCGATGCGGTGAGCTTGATGTCAAAGGTCGCCTGAGCTTGATTCGACTCGATCGACTGACCGCCCGGCGGTTTGGGGAAAAAATTCAGCTTGACGGTGTACGCGGAGTGATCGGTCGTGCGGACCGACTAGTTCGCTGCGATGAATCGACGGCTCCGCTGTTTCGCCACTTGCTGGGGACGACATGGTTGGTTGATACGCTTGATACGGCGCTCGATCTCGGCCACTTCCGCGGCGCAGGCCTGCGATTTGTGACCGCCGACTGCCAACTGATCGATGCCGACGGCACGCTGACACTCGGATCGATGCTGGCCAGCGTGGGACTTGTATCGCGACGTAGCGAAATCCAAACGGCCAAACAAGAGATCGATCAACTGAAATTACAGTACCAACATTCGCAGGGCGAAATCGAGCGCTTGCACGGCCGGATCGTTAAGTTGGTTCCCGCGCTCGACGAATTGGAACTGCGTTCAAAGTCACTCACGCAGGAGTTGGCGCATCAACAAGCGGCAGCGCAAAACGCAATTGGGAAACTTGATTCACTCGAAGCCGATTTACTCCGCTTAAATCAATTGCTATCCGGTTTACGAGCGCGGCGCAATGCAGTCGAACCGTCAATTAATTTGCTGCGGCAGTCCGTCGACGAAATACATCAACAAATCGACGCAGCCGAACTGGAATTAAGTGAGCATGAGGCAATACGTCGCGATTACGATTCAAGGCTGACGGAAGCAGCCGAGGAATTGACGTCAAGTCGCATTGCGTCAGCTCGCAGCGAGCAACGGCTCGAGGCCTTGCAGGCGGCACTCGATCAGAGCTCACGCAACCAATCTGAGCGGATCGCTGCAGTTTCCGAGGCGTGCGAAGAGGTCGAACGACTGTCGACACGCATCCACACAACTGAGTTACAGATACTGCACTTGACCAGCCAATTAGCTGAAGATTTCAATCGCAGTGAAGCGGAAGAAGCTGCCTTGGATGAACTTGCTGCACGCGCTGGTTCACTTCGGGCCGACCGCACTGCGGCGCACAAACGACTGGAGCAAGTAAACCGAGCGATCGACAAATTGACTCAGCGCGTTCAAGCTACCGATAGTGACCTACAACGAGCCCGAGAATCGATTGCCACGCTGATGACGCGTTTATTCGAGGATTACCAAATCGGGCTCGAACAACTCAGCCAGTCAAATCTAATCGCCGATGCCGCAGAACGCGCCGCGTTGCAATCCGAGTCCGCCAAACTGCGTGCAGATATCGCAGCGGCGGGTGAAGTGAATCTGGCTGCGCTCCAGGAACTGGATGAACTCCAGAGTCGTTATGACTATTTGAACAATCAATATGAAGACGTGCGCGCAGCCAAAGAATCTTTGAACCGCATTATTCACAAAATAAATGCGGACAGCCGCAAGTTATTCCTGGAGACACTGGAGATTATTCGGCAAAACTTTCAAAAGCTGTATCGTAAATCGTTCGGCGGCGGTAACGCCGACATTGTGCTCGAAGACCTTGACGATGTGCTCGAATGTGGTATCGACATCATTGCCACACCACCCGGTAAGACCGCGCTTTCGAATTCACTGCTCAGCGGAGGTGAGAAAGCCCTCACTGCGGTCGCTCTGTTACTCGCCATTTTCCAGTATCGTCCCAGCCCTTTCTGTGTGCTCGACGAAGTGGACGCTCCATTCGATGAAGCCAATATTGGGCGTTTTGTGAACGTATTGACCGAGTTCCTTGATTGGACGAAGTTTATCGTCGTCACGCACTCCAAGAAGACCATGACGGCAGCCAATACTCTGTATGGTGTTACTATGCAAGAGTCAGGCGTCAGTAAGCAAGTCGCGGTTCGGTTTGAAAACGTTCGCGACAACGGCGAGATCATCGAAGACGATGACGAAGGCAAATTCCCTCGCCGTCACGCTGCATAATGCGACAGGCGTAAGCCGCTGCACGATTAGCCGTTCGGAATGGACCGCTATAAATTAAAATTATTCCGTTGTATTATGTGCCGATGCAAAAATATCTCTTCAAATTGCTGGCGATTTTTTTGGCATATTTTGCAACGGGTTTCGTTGGCCTGCAGATGCCTGCGGTGGGTACCAGCGTTACGTTGATTTGGCTGCCCACGGGGATTGCGGTAGCGAGCCTTTTTCGTTGCGGATATCGATTTTGGCCGGCTGTTAGTATCGCTTCGCTGGCCGTGAATCTCACCGTAGGCAGTACTTGGCTGACGTGCCTTGGAATCGCTGTTGGGAATACCCTGGCACCACTGCTCACCGTGTTTCTTCTCCGCCAACTGAAATTCAATAGTCGTTTCGAGCGGCACTTTGATATCGCCTTACTGGCGCTCGCAGCTCATGTTGGCATGCTGGTTTCAGCTAGCAGTGGGATCGCTGTTCTGGCAGCATCGGAAAGCCTTTCCAACAACTTGGTTAAAGCTTGGCTGTGCTGGTGGGCTGGCGATTCGATGGGCGTGATTGCCGCTGCGCCGTTGTTGCTGGTTGCCAGCCGCGCGGAATTCAAGGCGATTCAAAAGCGTTGGCTGGAGTTTGCCAGTTGGCTGATTCTGACCATTCTCGTAACAGGCAGCGTATTCATTCTGAATGATAACGTCGGAGAGCCTGCCTGGGCGTTAGCTTTCGTGCCGTTGCCATTGATCGCTTGGGCGACACTTCGCTTTAGTGCGACGGGAACGTCGCTGGCCATCATCGTTATTTCAGTGGGTGCTGTCTTTGGAACCTCGATCCATTCAGGCCCGTTTTATCGACAGGAAGCGGCACAGCAGGTGCTGTTGCTGTGGATCTATATGTTCACCATCGCGACGCAGGGATGGTTGACCGCCGCTTTGCATTTCGCACAGCTGAAAGCAGTTAGGATTCAAAGGGTTTTGGAAGATGGACTTCGAGCTGCTTCGCTGGGCGTGATTCTGACTGACTCGAATCGCCAGATAACCTACGTCAACGAAGGTTTCACGCGACTAACGGGTTACGGTCCCAAGGAGTTGTTGGGGCGAAATTGCGATGTCCTACAAGGCGCAAAATCGGATCCCGCCACGATCCGCCAGATTAGGGATAACCTGAACGACGGACATCACTTCGATGGGGCAATCATCAACTACCGGCAAGACGGTACTACATTCTGGAATGGACTGTTGATTGCGCCCATCTTTCACGAGGGAGGGGGGAATGTGGGATTCTTCGGTATTCAGCGTGACATCACCCCAACTAAGGAGATCGAGTTCGCTCTTCAGGACAGCGAACTTCGCTATCGGCAACTATTCGA
>JANLQO010000381.1:0-17718 GCA_031367855.1 Planctomycetia bacterium
AATTTGCCGGACCGTCGCTAAACTTGACATTAAACCGCCCGCTCCTGTCATTGAGTCGAATACAATGTCCGAAACCACGCCATAAGCTCCACCACTTGTTGCCATGATCTCAAAAGTATCAAGACCAGGATCATTGGTTGAAAATGAATAGTGCTTGGTAGATCCTTCTGTCGCCGTTGCAGGACCCGTCAGCGTTACCGTGGGAGCGACGTTGGCAACGGTGATTAGCGCCGAGGCAGTATCCATTGCGCCAAATTCGTCGGTAACTCGTAAGTTCACGGGATAGGTGGACGGACCATCTAGTCCAACAGCCGAAAACACTGGCAAGATTCCGTTTTCGTTGCCCCGAGCAGCACTTGCACCCTGCTCACCAAAGATTCCGTCTCCATCAAGATCCCAGGTATAGACCAATGTCGCCGTCGATTGCTGTGCATCACGACTATTCGCGGCTGATAGTGTGGTAGAACCTCCTTCGGCGACGGTGTACGGACCGCCTGCGTCGGCCTCCGGTGGGCTATTGGCAAACCGGTCCATGGTAAGCACAACGTCATTGCCGTTACCGCCCACATAGCTGATCGAGAAACCATAATTGCCGGCCCAGACAATCGAACCTTCTGGTAGGTCGATGAAATTACCCGCGATGAGGTGCGTACCGCGGTTATCAATCACCAAGTATTTTTGACCGAGAGACGGTACAAAGCTGCCGATGATTTGAACTTGAAAGGCGCCATCCAACGCAACGTCGCCAGTGACCACTAATTGTCCGTAATCGGTGCCCGGAGTACCGTACAGACCCGATCCCGAATGGCCTGCGATCTGTTCGATGAGCAACCCGGTGACAGTTTGAGTGTAGGTGCCCGGGACAACGACGGGTACATCGGGGGGCAATGGGCGCGGATTGGTGTCTTCATAGATAGGTGGGTGATCTACCGGATAATCGATACCGGGAGCTGGCGGGTTGGACGGGTTATCCGAAACGTACCCGCAGCCCAGGAAAAGCCTGCCCTGCTGAATCTCGACTGTCCCTCGGTTAAGAAGCTGCATTTGAAGATAGGTAGTACCCGTACCGCCGGATTTGATGAAATGCCCATTATTTACAAACCGCAGGCAATTCCCATCGACACTTCCAAAGCTCCCATCAACGCGATCCTCAAACGTCGCCACTGCAGCGTTTACAAACCCTCCGCTAGCGCCAAAGAACTGCACTGTGCCGCTTGACCAGGTCATGTTAGCCGCATTGATCAGTGTGAAGTCACGAACGTTCAAACTTTGGGTCAGGATCGTGTCGCTGATTACTGTCAAACTGCCATTGCCGTTGGCACCACGAAGTGTTCCATTGTTCCAAATAAACTGACCAGTGACATTGAGAGCTTCATCGGTGATCAAGGAACCGGTCAGATTGAGGCTTGGCAGGTTCTCAGCCCCAGGGGCTATGGTCGAATTAGTTAGATCGAGCGTTGATGCAACCGTAAGGATACCCAGTTTTTGAACCGTGCCGGTCATCGTCGTCGAGCTGTACACATCCGTCCGATTGGACTGGAAGGAACCCGAGAAAGTTGCAACACCGTTGGAGACGGAAATCCAATCGCCAATGATAACGCCGGAACTGGATTGATTGCCGAACAGATTCAAGCGAGTATCGGACAACCCATGAATTGTTCCGGAGTTGGTTGTCTGAGTGCCGATTCCAAAATATCCCAGCGACATGGTTCCCACGTTGGCCTGGATAGTTCCGCTGTTGTTCAGTGTTCCCACCGATAGCCAACTTCCATAAGGGAGGTTGCCCGTACCGGCAGACTTGGTAAATGTTCCGAAGTTATTAAATTCGGACTGACTGTCATAACTGTCCATTGGCAGGTCGGCTTGTTGATCAATCGAACCATAGTTATCAAAGAACGAATGCTCTCCCAAGCGAATCGTACTGCTTGCCCACTCTACAGTCCGCAGTGAAGGGTTCACAAACCTGAAGCCGGATTGAAGTGAATTAAGTCCGCCACCGACCAACGTGCCGCCATTGGCCGTCAGGCTGCCCTGTCCCGCCACACCACGCAGTGTCCCGTTGTTCCAAGTAAACTGACCTGTGACTTCTATACCTGCAGCAGCGATCAGCGTAGCATTGCTTAAGCTTAGTTTCCCACCGACTGTGGATGGCTTATCGATGACGAATGTGCCCGCAACAATATCCAAAGAATCCTGAGAATTCAGGCTGCGGATAGAAGCACTGATATTGGATGTTACTGTCGCATTACCGATAATATCAATCGTTACGTCAGCAGTTGGGCCCGGTAGCGTGTCGCTGGACCAGTTGAGTGGGTTGTTCCAGAGCAGGTCGTTGCCTCCACCGTCCCAATAAATTGCTTCTGCATCGAGCGTTGTTCGCTCTTCAAGTCGCTCGAATCGCAATTGGTCGCGGAATGTCTGTCGGCGTTTGCAATTTTGACGATGTTGACGAAGAGAAATCTTGGACGAATTGACGCGAACAAATGGGATTTGCATGAAGCTTCCTAACGGCGCTGGTCAACTTGGGGGAGCGTGAAAATGATGGTGGGTGGCAAGTTGTACTAAGACGATCAATCGCTGCATTGAGTAAATGCAAAAAGCCTGACACAGACTGCCATACTATTGCGGTTTAACGCCGATACTCGTGGCGATTTCCTCCAATGCAGAAAAATAAAAAAGTCTGCCACGAAATTTCAGATTTTTTCCAATTAAAAAGCGGGCGAAAAGATATCTGCTTACGGCGCATTCAAACTGGCGATCCGTTGAATTGGCAATTACTTCTCGCTAAAGTAGATCCAACTCGATCGCAATTGTTTGGATGGGCGTTCAACTCATGACAAGAGAACAGCCGTTGGCCTGGCGCAAATTGTCGCGACCTCAACAGGCCGAGCTGGAAGATCGCGTCGCTGAGTTTGAGAAGCAGTGGCACGCTTGTCGGTTTCCGGACATCCGTGCGTTTCTTCCGCAAGATCCTGGGCTGCGTGAGTTAGTGTATGCCGAACTGCTGGCCATTGATGGCGAGTTCCGACAACGCTTGGAGTCTAAAGAATCCGACTGCATAAGCACCTTGGGTGGTATTGCTGCGCAACACGCGAACATGAATTTGGAGTCGCCAGCGAGTTCGGGTTTCAATGACGATTCCATTCGGTTAATAAGCAACTACGAAGCGCCACATCAAAAACATGCTGGTGGACTGGGAGACGTCTGGATCGTGCATGAGCCGTCGCTGGGGCGGTCGGTGGCGATCAAACAATTGCAACGGAGATGGCGGCATCATGCCCGCGCTAGGCATGCATTCCTGCAGGAGGTGCGAATCACCAGTTTACTGGAACATCCCGGCGTGGCTCCTGTGCATGCCGTTGGTGAGACTGCCGATGGCCGTCCCTGTTACAGTATGCGCTATATTCATGGCGAAACTTTCGAGCAGGCCATTGGTGCGTACCATGCCGATGGGAAACGATCAGCTGCCAAATTGCGAGAACTTCTTGTCCACTTTGTGACGGTTTGCAATACGATCGCTTATGCGCACAGTCGCGGTGTGCTTCATCGCGATTTGAAACCGGCTAATATCATGATCGGTCCCTATGGTCAGACAATGGTCATCGACTGGGGATTGGCCAAACACTTCCAGTCGTGCCCGAGTCTACGGGAGGACTCATCGAGCGAAGTTATCCCGAGCCAGTGTGGGTTACAAACCGATACTGCGGTGTCCGCAGATGAAGTCACCCGATTGGATATCGAGTTTGAACAATTGCAAACTGCATCGGGAGAGATCGTTGGAACACCTGCTTATATGAGCCCTGAGCAGGCTTCGGGACAAATTGCTCAAATATCTGCTTGCACCGATGTTTTTGGGTTGGGTGCGGTACTCTTCAAAATCTTGTATGACAAGCCCCCTTACACGAAGCCCCCGTTCTCGGGTTCTGAAACAGTGGGTACGCTCCAATGCGCCTCGCAATGCGAAATTCAGTATCCTGAATCGCCTCGCACCAGTGAACTGCCGCGCGGGATAGTAGCTATTTGTGCCAAGGCCATGCAGCGCTTGCCCGCACGACGGTACCAAGATGCGGCTTCCTTAGCCAGCGATATTCAAAACTGGTTAGTAGGCGAGCCGATCAGCGCAATGCGGCAGCCGATAGGCGAACGATTGATTCGCTTTGCGAAGAGACGGCAAACTTTGGCAATCACAGCGTCACTGTCGATGGTGGCGTTGTGCCTGACTGCCGTTGTTGCGACTCTCGGCATTCAGCAGGAACGAGCTGAAAAGCTATTGGCTAATCGCACCGCTGAAGTCAAAGCCTTGGCGGCAAGCGAAATGGCTGACTATCTTTCAAGAATCTTTAGTACGGTGGATCCCGTGCAGTTTGACGAGCCGGGCTTCATGGAGGGTGAGAGTTATGACGCGAAGCAGACGTTGCGACTGATACTTGACCGCGGCGCGGACTTGCTGGATGAGCATTTAAAGGAGCAGCCCGAGGAGTACAGTGAACTGTTGACTGCGTTGGGGAAAAGCTATCGCGGACTTGCGGAGTACGAGCGTGCGGAAGCTATGTTGAAGGAGGGGCTTGCGATCCGTCGCAGCCGATTTGGAGATGGTTCACCCGAAGTGTTGCAATCCCAATATTTTTTGGCCAGATGTGCTCAGGATCGTGGGGATTATGACCAAGCCCAACAGCAGTATCGTGAAATCATTCGCGCCGGATCGAAGTCAAAGCCGCCCGTGCCATTATTGGTTGCCGATGCCAAGTACCATTTGGCCTGGGCCTTGTTCTATCAACCACTCAAACTTGGTCCACCGCACTTAGATCCGACAGTCGTGAATGAGAGTATCCGACTATTCAGCGAAGTGGTCGCGGAACGTGAAGCTCAGTTGGGGCCAAAGGATCGCAGTGTTGGTTTGGCCCATGCGGGCCTAGCCGCCGCCCGAATATCTTTCACGGAGCAGAAATTGTTGGCGAGCGCGTCTGCGATGCAAGCGATGGAGATTTTTAATGCTGCTGGAGAGAAATCAGTGCTCGGCAGTGTGGTGGTCGCCTACGGGCGGGCAGAGCAGTTTCGTAAGGACGGCAAAGAGAAAGAAGCTGAGGCAATTTACTTACAAGTAAAAGATTTGATTGTCCAAAACCTTGGAACTCGGCATCCCATTTACATCATCCATTTATGGAACATGGCAGGACACTATCGCAAGTTTGGGCAACTCGTTCGGGCTGAGGCAACCATCGATGAAATTCGAAACTCAATAAAGCCGCTGCCGTATTTGCGGAGTAGCCCAGTACATCTCGATGGTCTCTGTCAGTTCGCAGAAGCGCTGGCAAACGTCAATGTCGCCAAAGCGCGCGAAGTTGCGGACGAGACCATCCGTTACGCAAATGAACGGCTTGATACAAGTCAAGGCTTTCGTGCTCGAGCGGAAGCGGTGTTGAAGAAATTGGGGATAGACTCTCAGGTCACAGACGCAATTGGCCTGCCCCTGCCATCACCCGTGGCTGAGTTAACGCCATGAGTGCTACTTCTGGCGAACAAAACTTGAATGAGCTAACGGGCGAAATGTTTGCCTCGGAAGTCTTTCGCAGATACTCGATTCGACTGCTTCATTTGGCCAACGATCGCTTAGGCAAGGATGTACGCGGCAAGCTTTCGCCCGAAGATGTGGTGCAGTCTGCGTTCAAAAGTTTCTTTCGCAGGCTCAACGATTTTCGGCTGGAGCGTGATGGCGCTGACGCGATCTGGGGATTGCTGTCGATCATCACCATTCGCAAGTGTAAAAAGTGGGACGCGTTTTATCGTTGCGATAAACGAGCCGTGCAGCGCGAGAAACCGGATGACTCGCGTCTTGCCGGGCAAGTCAGGCACACGTCCACGGAACCCGGTCCCTTGGACGTTCTTATTGTAGAAGAATTACTCGAAAAGCTCTTTCGCGAATTTGAACCGCGGCAGCAGCAGATGATTCTGCTTCGGATGGACGGTTGTTCCGTGGATGAAATTGCTTTCCAGTGTCAGAGTAGTTGCCGAACCGTGGCTCGTACCATCGCGACCGCCAAACAGTTGCTGGCAGAATTTCTGCTCGATGGTCAATAGTGGCGTAAGCTTCCAGCTTGCGATCGTGCTGTGACAATACTCCATCCCGATGCCCCAAGTAATGGCACGGATTGAAAAACCTTCTTAGCTTGGCATGCGTTTTCTAAGCGCTGCGTCGTGGTGTCGAACATGGCCGGCTAAGATGTAGGCCAAGCCTCGGACCGTGACGCGAGCCTCACTGGCGATTCCCCATCGATCCCAGACAGCAGGTGGCAAACTCTTCAGCACGATCAGATTCGCCTGCCGCAAGCAAGCGAACTCGGTGATGATATCCGCTAGCGAACAATTCAATTCGAGCGTTTTGTCGGCGTAAGGATTTTCTGAAAATCCCGCCAGTGGGGTTTGGTCGCCGCGAGCGATGCGCAGCAAACGGTAGCCAAATACCTGTTCGGCATCGGCAAGGTGATGCAGCGTTTGACGCAGTTCCCAGGTGTAGGGCGGATGCACAGAGTGCGCGGCGGATTCCGGGAAGGTGCGCCACCAAGCCACCGTTGTATCTAACTGATCTTGAAGTACCGGCAACACATCATCCTCGGGGATAAGTGCCACATAACCGGCGGCTTGAGGAGAATAATCATGGGGAGTGGGTCGCATATCAGTGACTCTCAGATTGATTTAGTAGATTCCATAGTGCGATATTTCTCGGTCAACGCCACCAAGCAATAGTGAGTGCCAGTGTATCCACTTGAAGGCTGGAATTTGACATCGCTGGTGGGTTTCGATAGATTTTGCGGGTTGATCAAAGCAAATGGATCAAGCCAGAAAACGGGTGGCCGTTTTTTTGCGGAGTTTTGTCAACTTATTACAACGCTAGGACAACGCGATGCGTTTGCAGCTTCGATGCCTGTTATTAAGTGCAGTCCTAATGATCCCAGCAGCGAGCCAAGCCATTGCGCAAAACGATCCACCAGGATCGAATTTTGGTGCGGCGCGCGTGCTGCCGCTCTATTCGGGTGTCCCTGCGGGATCGGAGAAATGGGACTATGCGGAAATTGTGCTCGAGGGCAAGACAGGCCCGCAGGTTAAGAATGTGGTCAAACCGACGCTCCTTTACTTCCCAGCGGCCCAGTCTGTCGGAACTGCAATGATCGTCGCGCCCGGCGGCGGAAATCGCACGTTGATGATGAGCTATGAAGGCGTCGATATCGCCAAGAAGCTCAATGAGGCTGGAATTGACGCGTTTGTTCTAAAATATCGGTTGATCTACACAGGGCCTGACGCGGACAGCAAGGAACCGGCGACGACTGGACCGCAGGCTGGTCAGAACGTTCGCGAGCTTTCCGGATTGGATGGGCGTCGATCCGTCGAACTCCTGAGAGAGCGAGCTGCAGAATTTCATATCGAGCCCAACCGTATCGGGATGATAGGGTTTTCGGCGGGTGGGGGCCCAATTCGCGCAGCCATGGAAGGACCCTCCGCGACACGTCCCAATTTTGCTGCGCTGATCTACGCGGCCAGAGGCGATGGAGTCGCGACTGTTCCCGAGGGCGCTCCGCCCCTGTTTCTCGCCGTCTCGGCCGATGATCGCAACACGGAGGGTTCAGTAAACACTTTTCTCGCGTGGCGCGCCGCTAATGTTCCGGCAGAGCTTCACGTTTTTCAAATGGGAGCACACGGCTTTGTTAACAAAGGTGGCGGAGCAGATCACTTTATGGACCGCGTCACGGAATGGATGAAGGTCAACGGCTGGCTGAATGCCCGTCGATAAATGGGCTTGCGATAGGCGAATTGCGCCCACATGAGCGGGAGTATTAATTTCATCGTGCGTAGTGCGACTGCAAATTAAGATGACTCGTTTGGGGGTTCAAGTACTCAACTATAGCATCGCCTTCAACCCGAGTAGGCAGATCGTGGTGGAAAGACATTAGGAGTGCTAAGTTGCAAACGCAAGCTGGAAGCTTACGCCACCTAGTCGCCGGCAGGGTCGATAGCGACTCGCGCAGCGCTGGGGCTTAGCCAGCGCAGATACGCTAATGCAGCGTCAATATGCGGTTCGCCGGCGAGCAGCGATTGTTCGATGTGCTGTTGGGCAGCTTGCAGACTGCGCAGGGCTTTTATCAACAGCGACAGGTCCGCGTCGCAGCGGCGACAAGCGGATTGATACACTTGCTTGGCGCGACATACCGGGCACGTAAGTTCATTTTCGGTCGACATAGACACCTGTGACTAGGCGATATAAAACAGCAGATCATCCAGTTCGGCTTGCAGACCGGCGAGCAGCTCTAGGTCATTGTCTGCAGTGGCTTGATCGATCAAGCCGATAAGTCGATCCATGTCAGCAGCATCGTCCTCTGAAATCGATGGTCGCAATTCTCGGGCTTTGGCAACCAACTGGCTAAGTGGCGATTGCGGTGATTCGACATGATCGAATCGCCGATTTACACTTAACTCCGCGTTATTCTCCGTCGAGACGTGATCGGCCTCAATCACTGGGCCACTGAAGCGTTCAAAGCCTTCAGCGCCTTCGAACATGGAGCTCAATCTCGCTTCGGCGACTTGCATGTAGTCCTGGCCAGTTTGCGACAAGGCGTTGTTAATCTTGAGTGTCTTCGACAATCCGGTTTGGCGCTCAATACCGGTGACTTTCAAAATGCCATCGAGCGTCAATTCGAATCGCACCAAGATCTTGCCATCCGATTTGTCCGAGGCGTTGAGCCCTTCGAGCATGAAGCGGCCGATCGAGCGGTTGCGATTAAGCTGGCTGCTTTCGCCCTGCAAAACATGTAACTCTGCTTGCGACTGATTGGGTGAAAACGTAAAAAAGACTTCTTCGTACTTGGCTGGAAGCGGCGAATTGCGGCGTAGAATCGGGCAGTAGATCAACTCGGGCGAAAATGGATTTCCGGTAGCGGCTTCCAAGCCTAGAGTGTGTGTGGCTACATCGATGAGTACGGGACCTACGGATTGACCGGATTGCATCGCGGCTTGAGTAGCAGCGCCGAGCGCAACGGCTAAGTCGGGATTCACCGACCACTGCGGATCGCGTTGGAATTCGTCTCGCAAGCGACGTTGAACCAGCGGAGTACGCGTCGACCCACCCACCAGAATCAATTCATCGAGTTGACTGGTTGCGAGGCCCGAGTCACGGATGGCTTCGTCAACGCATTGGATGGTGCGTTCCACCAGAGTAGAGATTAGTTCTTCGTATTCTTCGCGCGTGACCTCCATATCAAGGTTGACGGGTTGGCCATCGACGGTCGCGATGAACTCTTCGGCAATGCGCACGGAGCTAGAAAACGACAATTCACATTTTGCGCGTTCGCAGGCTTGCAGCAGCCGCCAACGCGTTGTACTTTGGCTCATGAGGTCGACGTTGTGTTCAGTTAGGAAGGCATCGGAGACATACTTAGTCAATAGTTGGTCGAAGTCATCGCCACCCAATTGCGTGTCGCCTTTGCTGGAAAGCACTTCGACGACGCCGGCTTCTACACGCACGATAGAAACGTCAAAGGTACCCCCGCCCAAATCATAAACGATCAAGTGGCGGCGCTCGGTGTCGGAGGGATGATAAACCAGGCTTGCTGCGGTTGGTTCGTTGATAATGCGTTCGACCGTTAGACCTGCCAATTGGCCCGCTTCGCGTGTTGCTTGACGTTGGTCTTCGTCGAAGAAGGCGGGAACCGTAATGACGGCGCGAGTCACTTCGGTCCCTAGTTTCACTTCCGCGCGCTGACGAAGTCGCCGTAGAATCATGGCGCTAATTTCTTGCGGCGAATACTCGTGGTCAGCCATCTTCAATTTGACGACCTGCCCCATGCGACGCTTCACTGACGAGATCGTTCGATCAGGAAACACGGCTAATTGGTTCTTGGCGGCTTGACCGACGATCAACTTGCCATCGGCTGTCATCCCGACGACCGACGGCACGATCGCTTCGCCATGCTCTTCGATGACTTGAACTTTGCCGTCGATGACAGCTGCAACGACACTGTTGGTTGTTCCCAAGTCGATCCCTATGATGGGCGATTTATTTTCTTCCATGGCTATTTCTCAATGCGGTTCCAGAGTTAAATTAAAAAATGTGGACACTTCTCGTTCATCGCCCGCACATTTCATTCTATGTGAAATGCGAGCCATCGTTTCACCGCGTGGGTAAGTTACTTGGCTAACCTTACTTCAGCGTAGCGCAGTAAATCTCCGCGCCAGCGATATGCGGGTCGCAATTGTTCGGCGACATGTAAGTTGGGGACTGCCGGGGCTTCGATCACGTCGATCGCATTCATTATCTCGGCATCAAATGGCAGGCGCAGCACGTCGACGCGTTCAATTTCACATTGTTGCATTTGTCGACGCACACGAGCTATGAGTAATTCAAATCCTTGAATCAAGGTTGTTGGCGATTTTTCGGAGGATAGAGTTGCCTGTTCGGCGGCAACAAGGATCGTGCGGACTTCGGCGAACGCCTTGGCGGCGAATTTGCGAGCCAGCCATGGGGCTTTCGCCGTGAGCTGATCAAAACGCGCGACCCAAGTTGGTTTTTCGCTTGGAATTCTCGCACTTTGCGCCAGCGATTCCACCGCCCGCTGCAGACTTTCATCGATATCCGCAATGGCTTCAGCCAGTTTGCGGCCCTCTGGCGGTGCTGTAGGACTACTGGACAGGGCGGGGACCATGCCTTGCTCGACGCGCTGCTCAAGTCTTTGCATCGCGTCGCTGAGCGACTGTTGCATTTCACGACCGTTGCGGACTTGCAATTTCAGTTCTTGTCGCAGCGCCGTGAACGCTTCAACGATGTCTAGCGCCCCCAGCATGTCAACTGAACTGGGCGGTTTTTCCTGGTTTAGTTGGCGGCTGGGCATACCTGTCGGTAGGGCGTTCAGCGAGTCATCCGGGTCGTGCATTGATAGGTCATTCATGCGTTTTTACTCAGTATCGCCGAGCGCAAGCAAAGCAAGCTTCGGTAATCTACAAATGGATTTTTCAGCGTTGGCAATAATCTTGCTCAGTTCGGGTGGTTCGATCGGCTTCAAGTAGGCTGCGGCCTGAACCAAAGGATCGTTCAGCATTTGATACGCAGTGTGAATCTCACGAAACTTGTCGCCATCGGCCTCGGGTGGATGAAGTCGAACCAAACTTAAATAGGCACTGCGGACTTCGTCGGGAGTCGCTGTCGCTGAGACGCCGAGCACTAGATGGGGATGAGTTGCGATTGAGTTCAAGGGTGTTTCTCCTTTGCGAGGCCGGGGCGATCAGCGACGTTGTTTCTTTTTGTTTTCGAGTTCTTTGCGGCGTTTCTTGTCGGCTGCCCGACGTTCTTCAGGTGTCCGGGGTGCTCGTTGCGGCGATTCGTCAGGTTCTTGGGATTCTGCAGTGCTATGGAAGCCCAAGTCGTCGTCATCCTCGTCAACGACGTCGTCATCCTCATCACCATCCTCATCATCCGGGTTGTCGTATTTCAGAAATGAGGGAAGAGGATTCGGCTTGGACTTTGCATTCGTGGTGCCGCTTCTGCGTGCCTCGTTAGCGGCTTGACGTTCGCGCTTGGCGACACATTCGTCGCAGAAACAAACTTCGTCATCTATTTCATCGTCTTCGAAATCATCGTCATCGTCATCGTCAAGATCGTTTACTGAGTACCAACCCGGCGGAGTTCGACGGTCAGCTTCATACTCCGCTATTTTCTGTTTAGCTTCCAACGCTGTTTCTTCAAACCGATAGCGGTAGAAGGGGTCCTTCTCAGTTTTTGCTGCATCACTCACCAGCTCGATAAGTGATTGGTTTGCAATCAATTGCCGAGCGGCGTAGGTGTCTCTGTTGATCCATGCTACAAAAGCAGCGGCAGCTTTAGGTTCACTTGCCGCAATGGGTTTGAACCAGCCAGGCGACTTGCGTTCGTAACCGGTTTGCCAAAAGCCGAAATGAGCGCACCAACAACATGCGCCAATGAACGCCTCGTTTCGAACAACGGCTTCTCCGCGTTTCATTTGGTTGACGAGAGCTTTGCCGAGCTTGCTGGCTTGCAGGCGATAGCCCTTATGCTGGAGTCCGGTGCGCACTAAGTCCCAAAGGAATCCCCCGAGCCCTATGAGATCGGATTGCGATAGCTTTTCAGCGTCGGCCACATACTGCGAGACGGTTTCGCGAAGTGGTTTTAACGCAGAGGCTGGAACGTTCATTTGCTGCAAAGCGGCGAAGGTCATCAAGTCACCGACGACTTGGCTGGCACCACACGCGACTCGAGCCGCCTGGTCGAGGGATTCAAATTGGGCTTGATTTCCAAGTCTCAATTCTAACGCAGCGCGCAGAAACAAGAGCCAATCGCGGCTCAGCCAAGCTGGCCAAACCGACTCTGCCGCAGCTAGCGCCGAGCGCGCCGCTGGCAGTCCGGATTTCGTGCGACTCAAACTCATCGCTTCTCGCAACTTGACTTTCCACGGCAGAGCTTTGGCCATGGGTGCATCCAATCGCAAACTGCTCAGTGTTGCGACCAACTTGTTAGCTTTGTCGATTTCGTCTGCGTCGAAATAAAAATCGACGAGGAACAGTGACGTTTCAATTTCATTCGGAAATGCGGCGACGAGAGCTTCTTTCGCACTGATAAGACGCTTTTCGATCGCAGTGGACTGAGCTTTCGTAATCCGCCGCGCCGCAAGCTGCTTTTCCAGTACCTCGATAAGGAAGTCATGTGCCTCACGATTGGTCGCATAGGCTTTCACCGCAGTGAGAAGTTGCTTTTCTATGGATTTGTAATCGGGCGGCTCGAACGAGAATGAAAATGGAAATCCAACATCTTGTGCGTCATTGAACTCAGCCCGAGCGAGAGCGAGTAGCATACAACTTATAACTGCCTTTTTCAGTTCACCAGCCATGTTCGCGATTTTCGGAAGGTCCGATGCGATGTATGCGTTAACCGTCTCGCGTAACTCTTTTTGAACATCCTCAAAACTTTGCATGAAGTGGAACTGCTGCAAGTTCCAACTCGGATCATGCGGCGGTCCAGGCACGGACTTCTTGAGCAACAGGAAGCTGTCGGGGGTCTCTTGAGTACACGACAAGTACACGCAAGCCTGAGAAAAATGGGCGACGAAGTCCTTATCGATTTTGCGAAAATCATCGCGAAAGTGGGTTAACATGGCGACTTGAGAGGCGGTGAATTTCACGTCGGGATCGCGATGTTTGACCGCAGCGATTTGTTTGGCGGCTGCGATCACGCTGGGCCGGTAGAGGAGCGCCTGGGCGCATTCAATCAGGCGTTTGGGCCGCTGTGGAAGTTCGCCGAGCGGTTCGTTCTGCACCGCCTTCCACAGTGCAGAGGCGATTCGGGCAGGCCGACGTGTCGCGTCCAGACGCTGCCAACTTTGCCGAGCAGCTTCGAAGTCGCCGCCATAGAATCCATTTAGGCCGCGGACAAACAATCGCCAATCTGCATAGGGACTGCTGCGCGCGATAGGCTTCAGCCGATCACTAGCCTCAGAGAATTTGCCTTCGTAGGTCAGCTCGAGGGCTTCCATCACTGCCGTGCATTCCAACTTGAGCTCGTCCGAAAGTTGCTCTCGGCCCGTATTGGAAAATACCGCGATGTCTTCCACTCGCTCACCCGCACTCGGCTTGGGTTTCATCGCGGCAGCATTGGCTTCGATTGAATTGCCCTCGCCAGAGCCCTTCGCACGTTGAGCAATGGAACGCTCAGCAGCGGTAAGTTGCGGCTCTGGCCGGGGATTGGGCCGCGAACGATTACGGTTTTTTGCTTTCGATTTGCGCGACGCCATGTAAGATTCCTTTCGAGCAGACATTGAGGTCGCGGCGGTGCTCCGGACTCGCTCGCACACAATTCTAAGCGTAAACCGGTCTCGGACAAAAAACCAGTCGGTACCGCATCGAGTGCGGTGTCCTACCGATGCAGTCCCCTGTTGGTGGCATGGCAGGACTTGTACGATGATGCACGTCGTCAAGGCGAGTTTCTGCGACTACTCAACGATCTTTTAACTTTATTCTAGTGAGGTAACCGTGGCTGGTGTGGTTGAGCTGACGCATCCATTGGTTAGCCATCATTTGACGATCCTGCGAGACAAGCACACGCCGTCGTCTCTGTTCCGACAGCAGACGTACCGGCTGGCGACGCTATTGGCATTCGCGGCAACTGCCGATCTGCCGCTGAAGGCTAAGCGGATTGAGACGCCGATCACGGCGATGGATGGGGCAGAGCTTATCCCGAAAATTGCTTTGGTGCCGATTTTGCGTGCTGGGCTGGGGATGATCGAGCCGCTGCAACATTTGCTACCTGAGGCGGCCGTCTGGCACTTGGGGATGTATCGTGACGAAAAGACGGCTTTGCCCGTCGAATATTATTGTAAGCTTGAAACGGGCGGGGCCAGCGATATGGGGTTCGTGATCGATCCCATGCTGGCGACCGGCGGTAGTGTGGTGTCAGCCATCGAAGCGCTGCATCGATGGGGCTGCCCAGACGTTCGAGTCCTCAGTATTATCGCGTCTAGGCCGGGAATTGAGCGACTTCAGCGAGAGTTTCCGCAAGTTAGCGTATACGTTTGTGCGATAGATCCCGAGCTAAACGAGAACAAATTCATTGTGCCTGGTTTGGGTGATGCAGGGGACCGTATTTTCAACACCATCCCGCGAACTGACTAAACCTCACGAATAGGGGGCGAATTCAGGGGCGACTTGGGGAAATGGGCTAGCTTGACAGCCTGAAAGCTGATGCCTAACATGCCTGGACAAATTGTTACGGTCCTCTCGTTTCGATTAGGTAGGCTCGCGCGCGGGCCACTCTGTTAACTGTGGTGTACGGAACTGTGGTGTACTGAATATTGAATCCTAGAAAGGTTTTGCTGCAATGACTCACGTGGTCACTCAACCGTGCGTTGGATGTCGTTATACCGACTGTGTCGTAGTATGTCCGGTAGAGTGCTTCTACGAGGGTGAAAAGATGTTGTACATCCACCCCGAAGAGTGCATTGACTGCGAAGCATGCGTTCCGGAATGCCCGGTGGAAGCGATCTTCCACGAGGACAATGTTCCAGACGAATGGAAAGAGTACATTCAACTGAACGCCGAGAAAGCCGCTGAGAGCGAAGTCATCACCGAAAAGAAAAAACCACTCGCTGATAGCTAGTGTTTTTGCCGTGGTAGGGTGGGTTGAGGAACGAAACCCTTGGTGTTTGCCGTGATCGTGTTTTTCCATAAGTGTCTATCTTCAAAAGACCATTCCGGCAGTTGTTCACTGGTGGGTCTCGCACCGCGACCCACCCCACTAGCTCGAAGTGCCCGCATTTTTCCAACTCGTTCCCAAGCTCTAGCTTGGGAACGCACACTCCGGAAGCTCTGCTTCCCGACCCTGTTCCCGTTCCGTTGTCCATCACGGCAGGTGTTGAGGTGCAGAAATCGCGGCGCCCGCGAAGCTGAGCTTCGAGGACCGCGTGCCCAAGCAGGAAGTGAGTGACCTGGACCTGGCAGCCGCGTCGATTTGGTTTACAAAGACTTCGAACTATGCGAGACTTGCCAAACGGTCTGGATTTCCCAGAATACTCTTGGCAGGAGCTTATGGAATCGCAATTGGAATGATCGTATCGAATGCTTGCCTATCGAATGCTTGCCTAGCTGGAATGCCTTCGGTGTTACCTGCGCACTGGCAAGGGGCGATCCCTCAACTTACCGAAGTGACTACCGAGCGTTTGCAGGCCATCTCGTTTTTCGCTGCCGGTCTACTTGTCTGCACGCTTGCGATTCAATCGCTTTGGAACATCATTGCCAAGAATTCCGTTTGGCTTCCGAAGCTCTCGTTTAGCAAAGCGTTTGTGCTGATACTGCTTTGGGGGGCACTCTTTGTAATTGTCTTAACCATGATCTCCGGCGCACGCGAATTGCTGACGCCAGGCGCTTGGAAACAGGAAGGGATGATCTATAAGTTGAAGACGGAGGCTATCTCGGATGCAGCCAAATGATGAAAGCGGTAGGAACAAGAGGACTGCGATTGTGGCAGCCGTGCTAGGCAGTGTCCTCGTTCTATTCGCATTATCTAATTCTGTTGCTTTGGAATTGCTAACCGGCTGGTTTCATTTTGCAATTCGAGTACTCCCAAAGGTGAGGGTGCGTTGGGATGGAATTGCCGTCTTTACTATTGGTACTTTGTTTGCCTGCGCTTTGTCTCACTTTTTTTTGCGATGGCTGGTACGCGAGTCTCAGTTAAGGAGAAGCGTGCCAGTAGCCCCTTGGCGAGTTTCGTCAAGCGTATCTCTGGTCGCTATCTTTTTGTTCATTTTTGCAATAGGAATCTCGATGGCTGGCATCGTGCATCAAGTTGGTTGGATCATGAACTCACCTAAAGGTCTCTACATTACCGAAGTCCAAACCGAAGAAGATGCATCGCGGTCGCCCTACAAGCCAGAGATCGTCGCAGTGGGCAATCAAGTGAGCTGGATTTTCGAATCATTAATCTACATAGGCTACATGCGACCAGAGATTGACCGATCTCAGCCGTGGAACCGAGAATCAAACAAGAACAAAGTAACAGGCCTTGTACCAGAAACGCTCTGCCCATCCCAAGGCTTTCCACATAAATCACTCGATGGTCTTGGCCTAACGCACATCGTCGGGAATCGAGAGGTTACGGAGGGCGGTCGCGAACTGAGGTTAATCGATTTCGAAAGCGCAAGCCAGACTATCATGGCGGGCGAGATTCAAATCGGTTTTTCGCCTTGGGCAATGCCGAACAACGGTCGCTTACCCAAGCATGGTATTCGACAGGAGTGGTCGCAGGTGGCAAATGGGTCGCTCGGCTTTGGGAGTTCGCACAATTCAGGTGCCAATATGCTAATGGTCGACGACTCAGTCTTGTTTCTATCTAACCAAACCGACCCAAAAGTACTCGAACAACTCGGGCAGCTGAAAGTCAAGAAAAACGGAAATGATTGATTTCGCAAAGCTCTGCTTGCCGACCCTGCTCCCATTCAGATGTCCATCACGCCGGATCATGGCTCAATAACATCTCGAAATTTAGCAATGTCGTAAATCGCTTCACAGAGTAGTTGTTCATCAGGTTTATTGGCTATCATGAAACAGCGAAGGCCGATTACAATGAGATGCGGCGATCTACTTTGTATTCTCATAAACACGCTCACTCTTTGCAGCTTGTTTTTCTGCAGCTTATTTTCCGTATTTTCATGTTTAACAGTCATTATCATGGACTCTTGCCACAAAACTATGTCATCCGGCCATGCAACAGGTTTCGCCTCTCCGACCAATTTTAGGATTTGTAAAGCCTTATCCGTTGGTATCATTACCGAATGCCGAATTGCTGCGTCAAATGGGCCTGGAGAGGTGGACATTCGCATTTCAGCAATTCGATCGTAATAAATATAGTCCGCAGCCTTTTGGCTAGAATTCTCCTGAGCAATAGTGGGCCAAAGCAAGTACCCCATCACGAAAACTGTGATTAATGGCAACCTCCAAGATGAGAATTGAGGAGTTGTAAGGCGAGTGGCAACGCGTAGAAAGTCGAGACGATTGTTTAAACACGAGTAACGCATGAGGTATTCCTTTTTTGGCTCGTCAGCAGAATTTGTGGGTGAAAAACTATAGGTTCGCGCGGTGTTGAGGCCTCTGAACGGAGGTTTAACGCATTCTGCCAAATCCCGAAGTGCTCGATGAGAAGGAAGTGCGACGGCAAGCGGTTGGCTCACCGTC
>JANLQO010000389.1:0-13061 GCA_031367855.1 Planctomycetia bacterium
AATCGAACCTGCGAACTCCTTCCTGAGGCCATCACACCCCGACAGTGGCGAGCCTATTTACTGGCTGAGATGCGACACTTCGAGCGGGCTATCGACGATGCAAATTGGGTACTCGAGAGAAGCGAAGAGCCTGATTTTCGCTTGCTTCGCGCGGAATGGAACTATCGAGCTGGCAACTATGGAACCGCTATTGCTCAATGTTCCGCGTTCCTAGAGCAAAACACAAAGTGGCTGTCGCGAGCGTACGGGCAGCGAGCAGCCTGTCTCGAAGCGATAAGCAAAGCGGATCAAGCTGCGGCCGACCATGCAAAGTTCCAGGAACTGACGAGCGTCGATGTATCGACCCTGGATATGTCTGCTGGACCCATGTCGGGCCGCGATATCTCGTTGCGCAATTCCACGATCGCATTGCGAGTTGTCCGCAAAATTCAATCGCTGAACGTCGAACTCAACGAGCAAATCGAACACACGATCGGACGTGTCCTTTACCGCAATGGCCTATTCGACGAGTCTGCCACGTGGTTGGAAGAACGTCTTGCGACCGGTAAGGGCGAATTCGACGGTTTCGATCTCGCAGTTCTTACCATGGCCTATCATCGGCTCGGGCAAGTCGAAAAGGCACGAGAGACTCTTGATCGAGCCGAGGCTTGGCAGCCAACCATACCGCTCGATTTCACTCAGCGACGCGAGCTACGAATACTCAGAGCTGAAATGCAGAACGCGATAGAGTGAGCAGGGATTAACCGTTAATCTCCTGGTCGAATAGAACGCAAGTTGCCGTTTCTGGGCTACAGAATGAATGCGGCGAGACAAATAGGTGTCGCCCCACCAACAAGTGCGAAGTTGGATGGGGAGTGGTCGCGGTAGGAACGTCGCTCTCCCGTTTTTTGTTTTGATACCTGGAAAGGTTTTTAGAGCGGTGGCGTCGCCCTCCCGAGTTCCGCATTGTCAAAGATAAAAGTCGGCGCAATGAGAACACTGAAAGTGGAAGAAGCCATCACTGTGTTTTGCAATGACAGTACTCTTCCTTTCCCTATTGGACAGCTTTGATAACAATTACTTCACTGTTGCGGACAGTTGTGGAATCATGACTATTCTGAAGCCTATTTCGAAGTCGCAGTATGAAGGATCCCTATGTTGGCGTGCCGCACACCGAGCACTCATCCACGTCGAGTACCACGAGCCACTGCGGACGACTCGTTCTGAACCTTCAGTTGAACCAACCGGATCTGACTCAGCTTCCACCGGATATTTTCCGTAGATGTCTTTGCACCATTCGTTAACATTTCCGTGCATGTCCCTCAATCCAAAACTGTTCGCCGGAAAAGACCTTTGGTTCGCCGGAAAACAAACTGGCGTTGATCAGCCTGCTCAATGCAATTCTTAGTCTTCAGTCATCAATCGTGGACGTGACGATTGTGAACCCGTACAACATGCAGGATTTTCATGACGAAGGCAGGAACCTGACTGTACTCGCGTCCTGAAATCGTAAAATCATTAAGAGGTCGCCTGGCTCTGGCTACGACCCCGACGCGCCGTATTAACGACCACAATTTGGTCGGCGAGTCCAGTTGAATTGCTGGATTGACGTCGTTGGGTGCGAGCCGACGGAGCGGCTCGCCTAAACTTTTTTGTTTGTGGGCCTAACGATTCAAAAACTAAGGCCAGTATCAAGCGATACTGGCCTTGTTTCTTAGTGAAGCTTGCGTCGAATGATGCAAACTAAGTCTGAGTTGAAAATCTCGTTTGTTTACCAGCCGTAGAATCTATGGCGCGATCCGTAGGCTAGTGAGTAGCTGCTACCTGGGTTGAAGTTGTAAAGGCCGCTGTAGGTGTAACTGGAGTTGGTGATAGGTCGCGCGGGGTCGAGGCCGATCCAGCGATTGTGTTCCATCCGCATAGATCGCTGCTCCGCTTCGAAGCGAGCCATCTGTTGCGGGTAGCTTAACGGTTTGGGAAAGTACATGGCGGCGGACGTCGAAGTCGTCAGCGGCAGCGCATCTTTTTCGGGCTCTTGAGCTTGGGCTTGCAGGGGCGCTAACATCAGAACGGCGACTACAAGCAAAAACAGTTTGTTCTGTCTGTGCATCGAATTTCTCCACGGAAGGTATGGAAGAACGCACACTCTATGGGACGCGCATGCACTTTTGACATGAGCATCCTGCGGCACCTGAGAAGAGAGGTCAAATGACTGAGTTTGGAGCGGAGTCATCGGACAAGTGTCGCAGCGCGTTCGATCTTTGAGTGCATCGAACACGAACCCTCTCGAAGCTGATTGAAAACACAACGCAACTCAAAGAATCGTTGTGCCCCATGTCGCAAGCAACTGGAGGGAAAACCCTTCACATTAAAGCGTGTACGGCTGTTGTATCAAGTGGTTTGAGCAGGCAAGATGTTCTTCTGCCGAATGCTGGCAGGGCCCGCGAAGACGAGCGTGCGTTGTCCACTGCACATCGCATAGGCAATGGTATCGCTGCGCGACCATGCGAGTTCGCAAAGCGAGTGCGAAACACGTTGCACACCGCGCTCAATGGTCAGATCGAAAAGCACCATTTCGCTCCCAAAATCGTAGGCCGTAGCGTCTTGGATATTGCGCGGCGGTTGCAGCTGGCTGAAACCCATCAACGATACACCACGTACTTGCGACAAGAAACCGATATCCTGCAAGGACCGCTTAATTGCTACAGCTTCTGCTGCAGTGAGCTTTTGCCATTCGGTTCGTTTCAATTGATCCAGCAAACTCTGAGTGCTTTGGGCAAGTCCCGCTTGGCTGAGCGGCTGGGTCAGTTGCCGATAGCCCAAGACGATGCCACCCAACCCAGCGGCCACTGCGGCTACGATCGCGTTGCGGCGATTCCACAGCGGTGAGACAGCGCGGCAAGCCGCAGGCGATTTCTGCGCCACGAAAGGCGACTCAAGCAGTTCTTGCTGCTGTGCGACTTGCAACGAACGCTCAAGCCGAGATTGCAGGTCGGCAGGCACATCAACGGCCTGCAGAGCGCCCATTAAGCGGCGATCAGTGTCATCATAATTCGGCTGGGACACAATTTGCACTCAAGGTTTCGTAAAAGTTCACGCTCATTATTTGGCGGCAATCATTTTTTGGATACGGTGATTACTATCGGTTGGCAAGCTGGAAGCTTACCCCACGAGTCACTGAGGCAGGGCAATATCATCGAGACAACGTTTAAGGTGGCTTTTCGCACGGCTCAGCCGACTCATCACTGTCCCGATCGGTATCACAAGCGACTCAGCAATCTCCGTATAACTCAGTTGTTCAAAATAATACATCAGCACGACCGATCGGAACTCGGGCGGCAACTGTTCCAACGCCGCCTGGACCCAATCACGCCGTTCCAAATCACGTTCACCACTTTCAACCTGATCCGCAACATCTTCGTCCGTCGACGTGGCCCTGTGCGCAACTGCCAAGCGACACCATCGCGCGAACTCGTTGCGAGTAATCGCCAGCAGCCAACCGCGTTCCGCTAGGGGATCGCGCAGTTGCTCAATCGACTTGAACGCCCGCAGAAATACTTCTTGCGTTATATCCTCCGCCGACGAACGGCAACCAGTCAAGCGAAACGCATAGCGAAAAACCAATTCATGGTTATCAGCCAAGAGTTGGTTTGTACGCGCGTGACGTTGCTGCGCCGTCCATTTTGCAACGTTATCCACTTGGGTGGCATCCGCTGTCGCCATAAGATGACCATCTCCGGCATCATCGCTCACAAGATTCTCAGCCAATCGACATGCTTTCACGGTTAGAGATGTCATGCAACGCGGCTTTATTCCCGCAGCCACCCATTTTACTTGTTTTTTCCGGGTTGGGTTCCTGGGGCACACCCTCCGCCAAGCCACCGAGCCTGCCAACCCAAAATTTAGGTGGCCACTGCTGGCCGAGCCGGGCTGGCATATTCTGAATTCTTAACAACCCAGCTACATTAAGACTCACTTTATGCACAACCCGCATAACTTGTGCGTCGCCCTGCCAAGGATTTCACCTTGATTTATCTCGATCATCATGCAACCACGCCACTTGATCCGGAGGTGCTGTCGGCAATGCTGCCGATGCTGACCGAGCACTTCGCGAACTCAGGAAGCGTAACGCACGAGGCAGGTCGCGCCGTGGCAGAACTCTTAGAACGTGCGCAGCATGAGCTGGCGTTGCTGTTAGGCGGGTCCTCCGACGAGCTGGTGATAACCAGTGGTGCGACGGAAAGCAATAACTTAGCGTTGTTCGGAGCCTGCTTGCACCCACGGCAGAAACGCCGCAAAATCGTTAGCCTAGTCAGCGAACACAGAGCGGTGCTGGACCCCTTGCGACGATTGGAGTCGATGGGTTTCGAAATTGTCTTGCTGCCGGTGTGCGATCGCTATTGCGAAGTGCCGGGACAAGTCCTCCTGGACCGATTGCGTTCCACCATCGATGACAATACGGCGCTGGTTTCGGTCATGCTCGCCAACAATGAGATCGGTACGATTCAACCGTTGAGGGCTATTGCGGAACTATGCCATGCGCGCGGCAGCCTCTTGCATTCAGATGCAACACAAGCCGTTGGTCGTATGCCGCTCAAAGTCGATGACCTGAATGTAGATCTGATGAGCTTCTCAGCGCACAAATTCTATGGCCCCAAGGGTGTCGGCGGATTATATGTTCGCTCGCGAGGTCGACGCGTTAGGCTTCAAGCGCAAATTGTAGGCGGTGGTCAGCAGCAGAATTTGCGATCGGGCACATTGAACTCAGCGGGCTTGGTGGGCATGACGGCTGCGCTGCAAAAATGCTATCAATTGAACGATTGGCACGCGCGGCCTGGAGAAATGGGAGTCGAGGAAAAGCGTATTGCAGGCCTGCGTGAGCGGATGTTCGTCGGACTTAAAACTGCATTGGAGGCTATACAGCTGAATGGTCCATGCTTGCAAATGCCTGGCTTGCAAATGCCTGAGGGTTCAAGCGATTTAACGCGATTGGCCGGCAATTTGAATTTGTGTTTTTATCCGATCGAAGGTCAGAGTTTGATGTTGGAAATTCCGAGCGTGGCGATGAGTAGCGGGAGTGCATGTACGTCAGCCGACCCGCAGCCCAGCCATGTGCTGGAGGCGATTGGGTTAAGCGTTGAGGAGTCGCGAAGCAGTTTGCGGTTCGGCTTTGGTCGCTTCAACACGGAACAAGAAATCGATACCGCCACGGAATTGCTGATCACTGCCGCCCACAAATTGCGCAAGTTGCTGTAGCCACCCAAGCTGCGCTTGGGTAACTTGGGCAATTGTTCGTTTTGCAAACACATGAATTTCAGCGATGTTGCTTTCCAACTTAACTACAGTCAGTTTCGCCAGACAGGTAACAGCGGTGAAGCCCCTTAGCTGAATTGATGCATCAGGAGGATTTCGAGCCATGGCCAATGTATTATTGCGAGCTTTTCAGTCGTGTAAGATAGCCTTCTTCTCGGTAGGGAAACTGGCCATTCTGGGTATGGGTTGCGTGGGTTTAGGCCAACAGGCGTATTCGCAAAGCCGATTCGATCAAGGTTCGACGCGTGATCGTACGATGACTCCGCTGTTCGGTGGCAACTCGCCTGCCAGCAGTTGGCAAAGCGGACAGTGGTTGAACTCGACAATGAACCAGCCCGCAGACTGGCGATTGGGAATTCGAGTTAACAACACTGAGACAGGCGTATTGGTGACCGACGTGACACCCGGATCTGCAGGCGCGCGAGCTCGACTGGAGCGGGAGGATTTGATTATTGCAGTAGGCGGCTATCAAGTCGGAATGATCGACGGACTGCTTTATGACTTGGGCGATGAATTGCGTCGACGCGCCGATGCGACGGGTGCGGTGTCGATGCTCGTGCAAGATCACACCAATGGCAGAATCGCAAACGTTCGCGTGCAACTCGACGGCAATACCACGTCGCTGAACGGTGAGTTGGTTTATCGGGAACGCTTGCCCTTGCCAAGTGATTCCATCGTGACCGTGAGGATCGTGAACGTCACTCGACCCTATGCCGCAGTGCGCAACGGCGAAGTCAGTTTCCGTCCGACCAACGCCAATTCAATTCCCTTTGAAATTGCCTATGATGCGAATTACATCATGCCGGACGACACTTATGAAGTCCGAGCCAGTATCGTATCAGGTGGCCGCGAGATTCTGCAATCCGTACAATCGCAACCTGTAATTACACGCGGCAATCCGACACAGGTGCGTTTGATAATGGCTTCCAGCGCGCCCCCGCTGGCTGCCAATCCAGGTTCATCGGTGGTCACGGCAGGCTATCCCAATTACAACACCGCTACCGACCAAATCACCAAGATCTATCGCGATTATTTGGGACGCAATCCAACGAACGGAGAATTGGCGGCCTTGCAGTTCGCACCGAACATGCAGACCAAGTTGAGCAAGTTGCCGGTCGAGTTGATGGCCCAGCAAGAGTTTTATGATCGAACTGGAAACAATAACCAAGTTTGGATGCAAACTGTCTTCACAACCATTGTAGGCCACCCACCCACGCAAGCTGAATATGATCAGTGGACTAGGCGCTTCGCCGATTTGGGTTACTCGCGAACGAGGTTACTCGATCAGCTTTATACTGTTGCTCCCAAACGTTGATCGAGCGAAACTAGGCTGTGTCTCAATTGGGGTCTGACCCTCTCCGGGCATGTTCTTTTGTCAATAATTTTGCATGCCCTCCAAAGGGTCAGACCCCTTATGAGACACAGCCCCCCTTTTGAGACAATGCCTAGTGGTAATTAACGTGATGACCAGCGACCAAGTGCGGGACAACTGAAACTTAGCGGAGATCAGCGGTGGGTGCGAAGGAATTCCGAGATCGTGTGCTCGAGATTCTGCGTAGGGAATTTCCAAACGAAGAGTTCGCGGCAGATGATCGAGAGGGAGTGATTGCCTGGAAAGAAGCAGAGTTCGGACTGCATTCACTGCACGCTGACGCTGTTCGATTGGGCGTGACCGACGAACAGCTTCGCGACGCTGTGGTGACGCATTTCGACAAAGTGATAAAGATGGCAGAACTTGGAAAGCTGGTCGTGCCATCGGACTGGGAGGTGGCGCGTGAACGCGTGCGTTTACAACTAATGCCTGCCAATTTGATTCGCGAGGGGATCAGCATTACCTATCCGTTGCTCGATGAAGTCGTCGTCAGCGTGGTGATCGATTCACCGCACGGATACGCCTATGTCCGCCATGAGGATCTTGCGAAGTGGAGCATGTCGCTTTTCGATTTGTACGAAATCGCATGCGAGAACCTCAAGCAGGCGTCGGAGGGGATTGAAATCTCGTTCATCGATGGCCCGCCTTCAATGATTGTTTTGCAGACGCAGGATGGTTACGACGCTGCCCGCGTGCTACTCCCCGAATTCCGACATTTTGCCGCAGAGCGGCTGGGAACGCCCTTTTTTGCCGCGATTCCTAACCGCGACTTCCTCATCATGTGGTCTCAATCTGAGGACTCGTCGTTTCATGAACATATTAAAAACCAAGTACGCGTTGACACCGCCTCACAATCTCATCCATTAACCAGCACAATTCTCATTGTGACTGAGGAGAAGATCCGCATTGCGCGGTGAGCAATTGTCTCAACGGCTCCGAGGACGGCGACAGCACGAGGCTCGGGAATAAGCTAAAATGGAGCGATTGTTGACACTCTTCGGCCCGATGGGCACGCGGTTAAACGAAGGCGCGACCTCGCGGAACAGGACTAACCTGGTGGTGTTGGCCGAGAAGTGTCGAATTGTTCGTGCCAACCAGTTATCCCACCAGAATGGAATGCACCTATGCAAGCCAAGTCGCTGCTGACGATTCTCATTGTAACCATGGGCTGTGTCTCCCCCAACGCGGCACATGCTTTCCAGTGGCAAGTTGGCTTCGCAAAGACCGATGTTACGCCTGGGGAGCCCATCCGGTTGAGCGGCTATGCGAGTCGCGGACAGGCGTTTGATTCGGTGGCGGATCCGCTCCACGCTCGAGCTATGACGATGGTGCAGGATGGACAACTCCAATCTTCCGCAGTGGTTATCGTCTCGATCGATAGTATCGCGGTGACCGCTCCCATGACCCTCAACGTGGCGAATTGGGCTGCTGAGAAATTTGGGATCGAGCGTAGCCGCTTGGTCCTGTGCAGCACGCATTCGCACGCTGCACCACATCTCGCCAACGGATTGAACAACCTTTACTCGACGCCCTTGACTGATGAAGAGACACAACGCATACAAAACTATACGGACCAGTTGATTGCAAAACTAAAACAAACCATCGAAGCCGCTTTCAACGTTGCCAAGCCCGCAAAGTTGAGCATCGCCACGACAACTGCAAACTTCGCAGTGCAACGTCGCACGATTCGCGAAGGCAAATGGGCTGGATTCGGGGAAACACCTGAAGGAGCCTGTGATCGGCGCGTGCGCGTGCTGGAATGTAGATCGATGGACGATGAAGTGCTCGGTGGAGCCTACATGTACGCTTGTCACTGCACTACGCTGGGGGGTGATTTCAATCAGGTCAGTGGCGACTGGGCAGGTTTGTCGGCTAGCAGACTGGAAGCGATCTATTCCCATGCCACCTTTCTACCAGTGATCGGCTGCGGGGCGGATGCAAATCCAAGACCTCGAACGGGATATCAGTTCGCTGAACAACACGCCTCTGAATTGGTCGACAGCGTGCAGAAGGCGTTGCACGGTGAACGCACACCGCTGACCGTCGCACCGCAGACCCACTTCGGATACGCCGGACTCGCGCCAGAGTTGCCCAGCCCGGAAGACATCGAGGCCCGGGCGAAGAGTGACAACCCAAATCAGCGACGCTGGGCTGAACACATGACGGCCACTCGGGCAGCGATGGGACGTTTACCCGAGACTGTACCTATGCCGATTCATGCGTGGCAATTCGGTGAACAACTTACGTGGATCTTCCTGGGCGGTGAGGTGGTTTCTGAATATCAAATGTCCATCGAAAAACGGTTGGCAGGAAACCAGACTTGGGTCGCTGCCTACGTTGACGATGTGTTCGCTTATGTGGCTAGTGAACGCATGCGAGCCGAAGGTGGCTACGAAGTAGATGATTCGATGATTTATTATCTGCAACCTGGTCGATGGCAAGCCGGAACGCAAGAGCTGATCGAACGCCGAATTGAAGAATTACTGCACGAAACACAAGCCGAAGGAGAACCGCTGAACGCCGCTGAGGCATTGCAATCGATTCGAGTTCCCGATGGTTTTCGTGTTGAATTAATTGCGTCCGAGCCGATGGTGAAAGATCCAATCAATGTGGCGTTTTCTCCTGACGGCAGCGCTTGGGTCGTGGAGATGGCAGATTACCCGTTGGGCAGCGACGAAGGTGGCCGGATCAAGCGCTTGCGGGATACCGATGGCAACGGAACGTTGGATTCCGTTGAGTTGTTCCTCACAGGTTTATCCTATCCGACCAGCGTGATGCCGTGGCGTGATGGTGCGATTGTCATCGCAGCCCCGGACGTTCTATTCGCGCGCGACACCAACGGGGATGGAGTTGCCGATGAACGCGAAGTGCTTTTGACAGGCATCGCGGAATCGAATCCGCAACACCGCGCTAGCGGTTTTGCGGTCGGACTGGACGGTTGGCTGAATTTCACTTCGGGTGAATCGACGAAGGAGTTGGTTAGTCATCGAGCGAATAAAACGTACTCCGTGCAACATCACGACATCGCATGGAACCCTGACACGGGCGAACTGCGTGCGACAGCTGGCGATACGCAATTCATGCGCGCTCGCGACGACTTTGGCAACTGGTTCGGTAATTCGAATAGTTACCCGATCTATCAGTTTGTCGTGGACAGTCGCTATCAGACGGAAGCATCGATCGCTGGCGATTCGAAACAGCATCTTTTGACGCCTGCGGTGGCACCGCCCGTCTTCCCGCGCAGTCGCACCGTCGATCGCTTTAATGATCTATTCGCTTTCAATCGATTCACCAGTGCTTGTAGCAGCATGATTGTGCGCACGCCGGGACTTGGCCAAGAAATGCTGGGCGCTGCGCTGGTGTGCGAACCTGTCCATAACCTTGTTGCACGATTTCGAGTTAAACCTGCGGGTAGCAGCTTCGCGGGTGAACGCTTTGAAGCCGATAAGAGTTTTGACTTCTTTACGTCGACAGACCCCTTTTGTCGACCAGTTCGCGCCGTCAATGCTCCCGATGGAACCGTGTGGATTGTCGACATGTCGCGGCAAGTGATCGAGCATCCCGAATGGATTCCGACCGCATGGCAAGAGCGTTTGAATGTTCGTAGCGGTGAGAAATTGGGTCGTATTTATCGTGTTTATCACGAGGGTTTCTCACCGAAACCTCTTGCACCCGTCGTCTCGAGGCCGAATGACCTGAAGTCGACGGAGGTGCTGCCCAAATTGGCGAGCGATAACGGTGCGATACGCGAATTGGCCCAGTTGACGCTGATGTGGTGCGATAAGAAAGCAGAGTCTCCCGACACAGTTGCTATCGCTACTGGGTTGCACCGGATGGCCTTTGAACATCCCAATCCAGCGGTCCGCGCTGGGGCGCTCGGTTGTCTAACGTCAACCGGCGCACTTGCAGCCTCCGATCTCATCGCGGCGTTGGATGATCGCGATCCGCGCGTGGTGCGCGTAGCGCTAGAGCTCTCCGAGCCGCTACTGGGCAGCTCAAATCCAAGCACAGCGGAGCTGCGAAAACAAATCGTTGCATCAGCCGAGAAAGACCGTGGGCCTCAAGTTGACCTGCAATGGTTGTTAACGATTTTGGCTCTAACGCCGTCGGAGACCGAAGGTAAGCTTGCCACCGTGGCAGCCCGCTCTATCGAAAACTCTTGGATCATTCGCAGCCTTTCGCTGTGCCAAGATCCGGCACAGGCCAAACAACTCTGTGCAGGCTTGCTGAGTGCTGCCAGTCGACCCAGTGGCTTACCAAATAGTGTCTTCGCGGACATACAGCAATGCACGAGTCGACTATGGTCGCGCTTGGGACCGGACGCGCAATCGAGTTTGTTGAACGAGCATTTCGGTGTATTGCCAGCCAACTCGAATAGCGCTTTGACTCCGCCGCAGTTGTTACTCCTGACCGCTTACAGTGAATCGAAAGGGGACGCAAAGCCAGATAAGTCAAGGCAAGCTGTAGATTTGGTGTTGCGGAAAATTACGGAGAATTCGCTTGTGCGAATGATGAACGACGAAGCCCCCGAGGCCGAACGATTAGTGCTGATCAACTTGCTGGGCTGCGGACTGGTGACTGAAGAGCAATCGTTGCAGGCGGTCGGGAAACTGGTTGATGCTCGGCAGCTGCCTGCGGTGCAAGAAGCTGCGTTGCTTGCCGCGCGTCGAATCAACTCCGCGCAGGTCGGTGCGATGCTTATCCGGCTATGGCCGCGCTTGACCGCTGAAGCCCGCTCGGTCGCTGCGACCAGCTTGTTGACTCGCAAGCCGTGGGTTGAACAATTGGTTGCAGCGCTAGAGAAGGGTGACATTAAACCCACCGACCTAGATGTCGCCACCGGCCAACAACTGAAGAGCTACGGAGATCGCAAAATTCGAACACGTTGCGAGCTCGTGTTTGGCAAACCGACGGCTCGGGCGACGGTGGTGACACAATTCATGACCGAAATGCCGAAGAATGCCAAGCCGGAAGACGGCAAACAATTTTTCGCCGAAAATTGTGCCGTGTGCCATCGACCAGCGGAAGGCAAGCCGCTGGTCGGTCCGTCGATCGATAACTTGGGACACTGGTCGGTTGAGCAATGGGTGACAGCGATCTTGGATCCCAACCGGGCGATAGAACCAAAGTTTCATCAATACACCCTATTGACCGCCGACGGGCAAGTATTAGCTGGAGTGATACAACAGCGGACTGCCCAAAGTGTCCGACTCGCAGCCGTAGATGGAAGCGAGCGAGAAGTGGCCTTGGCTGACATTGAGGAAATTCGGGATACGGGCGTTTCTCTGATGCCAGAAGGATTGGAAACGAAGCTTACGCCGGAAAAATTGGCTGCTTTGATTGCTTTTTTGCGTTCACGGTAACCCTACCAGTCAAGCATCGCTGTGCCTCTTTGACACTTTGCCGCTATGCCACCTATACTTTGCATGGCGCGCGAGGTCCCAGCTAACACTTCTGGTCTGAAAGGACTGTTGAATGAATAAATATGGTGCATTGTGTGATGAAACCTACGTAAACATGCACCTCAGTACAGAAATGGATTTACCCACGAATCGAGAATCAGTCCTAAATTTCTTTGAGCAAGTGCAGCGGCGGTTCCCGGCCATGTCAAACTTCTCGGCTCGTGAACGCGGCGAGTTTACGCTGGAAGAAGACAAAGAATCGGGTCATTATCGATGGGTTTCGATCGAGCCCAAACGTCTCAGCAGCGGTGTCGTGAATGCGCCTACCATGGAAGATGCCGTCGCGCAGCATCGTTCAGTGCTCGAATTGATTCCCTTCTCGCTGTCGATCAGCCACCTCGATTGCGAGTCGCTGAACTATACGATGGGTTTTGATTACAACTATCGCGGCAACCAAAACGAATTGCTCGCCGAAGCGCTCGGCATGATGCCCGCTATGGAGCGGCTTGCCGAGATCAGCGGCACTTCGATTCTCGGATTCGAGCCTGCGATACAATTGGCACTCGACGACGAATGCCAGACTCAGTGTAGGCTGGCGTTTGAAACGCGCACCACGGCTTATCAAGTTCGCAGCGGCGAGTACGGTGAAGAGCAATTGAGCGTCTACCTTACGCTGCGTCGTTACGATAGCCTCGGCGCGCATGAGGACTTTGCCGACGAGCTTTCGCGATTGGCGGGTATCTGCGAAAAAATGGTCGACGAATATCTCGTGGAAAACGTCCTGCGTCCGCTCCAGCAAACGATTGCGTTAAAGTAAGCCTGTTTGCAATTCCCGTTGAGGCTGTGATCTTTCGAATCGTGGCCGAGCTGCTCTGCAACTCGGAGCAGTTTGTCGGCTTATCGGCATTCGTGAGCGCAGTCGAGTCACGTAGTCGAGTCACGTAGTCGAGTCACGTAGTCGAGTCCCGGAGCGACTCGACTGCAATTCGTTACTT
>JANLQO010000405.1:0-27700 GCA_031367855.1 Planctomycetia bacterium
AGATTCTAGTCACGGGACTTTCCACGCCCAACGATATGAAGAAATACGTCAACAATGGCTCGGTCAAATCAGTAGTATTGTGGAACACGATCGATTTGGGTTATCTGACAGTCTACGTCGGCGATGCTTTAGCACGCGGCAAACTTGAAAAGGGCGCAGCCATGATCCAAGCTGGGCGACTTGGTGAGAAGCCAATCGTCGGCGACAACGTCATGCTGGGCGACATTCTAGTTTTCACGAAGGACAACATCGACCAATTTGATTTTTGAGGGGTACGTAGGATCGTTTCTATGATCCCTTGGGGATGCTGAATGTTCCGCTCGGAAAAAAGCTCCGAGCGGAACCTTGATTCAGCAGTCGCGACGCTACTTGTTATTGATGGTCACGCCGGGCCAGTCGTCGGTGCGAAAAGGTGTTAAAGGCAAACCGGCTTTGGAAAACATGTTGCAAACGGGGTTGTCGGCCCAGGCATAGCGGACTGCAACGGGATTTTCGACGGATGGGCTGGAAACTTCGACCCGACCATCTTTCTGAATGGTCGCTTTGGCCCAGACGAATTTTTTGTCTTCACCAGCGATCGCGAATCCTCGCGGATCGTTGACATCAAAGGGACGCCAACCACTTGCGACGTGATCGAAGCTCAGCACAATAGACTTGTCCACTTTTTCCATCGCTTTGTATTGCGGGCTGTGAAAAGGGACTTCGATCTTGTATTCGTTGGCAAGTGCCCAGCGCGCGAGACGCAGGCCGACCTCATACTTGTTCATCGGGTGAATATCTTTGCCTTCGCCGATGTCGATAATCACTGCTTCACCGGTGTGAGGCAGTTTAGACATCGTCATCGTTTGAGCTTCACGCAGTTCTGCCCAATCGCTTTCTGCTGGTTCCGGTTTTTCCTCTTTGAAGTCAGCCAACTGGACCCAATAAAATGGAAAGTCGCCTTGCTTCCATTCGTTGCGCCAGTTGTCGATCATCAGCGGGAACAGATCGCGATACTGGTAAGCGCGGCCAGCATTCGATTCGCCTTGATACCAGATGGCACCGCGAATGCCGTAACCGAGGTGCGATTTGAGCACGCCGTTGTAGATATTGGCTGGACGTTGGTTGCCTTTCATTTGATTTTTGAGACCTTCGAGTTTTTTCTTCTCGTCGTCGGTCAAATCGGTTTTTGCAGAAAGCGTTTGGAACTCAGCTTCATTGGCCTTCCAGCGATCCATGAGGGGCTGGTATTTAGCGTCAGCAGACAGGACGTCTCGGTTGATCCAAGCTTCGCAAGCGGAACCGCCCCAAGCGTTGTTGATCAAGCCGACTGGAACATTGGTCGTTTCTTGAATTTGACGACCAAAGAAATAGCCGACTGCGGAAAAGCCGCCAACGTTTTCGGGTGTCGTGAGTTTCCATTGCGCCGACTTGTGCTCCCAAACCGGCTCTTGCCCGCCAACTTGCGGGAAATTGATCATGCGCAGTTTGGGGTTGTTGGCAGCGAGTTTTTCGAGGTCTGCATTGGTTGAACTGTTGACGTTCCACTGCATATTGGATTGGCCGGAGCAGATCCAAACTTCGCCGACGAGAATATCGCCGATTTTGATTTCGTTGGAACCTTTGATGACCAGTTCGTGCGGACCGCCGGCTGGTAGCGGATCCACTTCAACTTGCCACATGCCACTTGCGTCCGCAGTTGCATTTTTGGTTTGGCCAGCGATGGTGAGTGTCACTTTTTCGCTGGCTGCAGCTTTGCCCCACACGCGATTTTTTTGGTCGCGTTGGAGTACCATGTGTTCGCTAAAGATATTCGGAACGCTGACTTCCGCGACTAGCACGCAAGTCGGTGTCAGGCTAAAACCGGCGGCGAGCAGCACTCGTCCAAGTAATCTTCTAAGTTGCATACACTTACCTCGGGAGGGAGTAAAGGAAGGAAACTACGGGCTCCTATATTAACAAGGAAGGAAGGCAAAAACACGTGGCATCACGGTAAAGTGGCAAATGATGCCCTAAGAGCCTGTCCGTGTTCGCTGCTAGCGAGTTTAGCATTTACGGGCAGCAGTTCGTTGACCCCTGGATTTTTTCCAGTCGGCATTGCGAGAATGCCACGAACAGAACATCATCGGAACATGCGGGTTGCACACTATACTTTTGGTTCGTGTAACGCTTTTCATCGCTGGGGCGTATAAGCACCAAACGGATGCAGCTTCCTAATCCTCGGAATCCTAGGATTTGATGCAAAAAGGGGCTGTGCCTTGAGAGGGGCCGATCCCTTTTGAGACGGTAGGGTTGGAAATCGGCGATGTGTAAAATAGCTGAAAACTCTTGTTAGGGTGAATTATGTTGCGGGATCGACGACCGGTTCGGGTGTTGGCGGTGATTTTTGGGATCGTAAGTATTGCCTTGCCGCGATTGGAGGCGTCTGACTCTGGAAAATCCGGCGCGAATAGCGTGGGACGGAAGCTGGAGAGTTTTCAGTTGACGGACTTCCGAGGTCGTGATCTGACAGAAAAGGACTTTGCCGAATCAATGCTTCTGGTCGTTGCGTTTCTCGGTGTCGAGTGTCCACTGGCCAAGTTGTACTCCGAGCGGCTCCAGAAAATCCAAGAAGCGTACGCCTCACAAGGTGTGACGGTCATCGGTGTCGATGCGAATCAACAAGATTCTTTGTCGGAAATGGCGGCCCATGCGCGGCGCCATGCGATGTCTTATGCGTTTGCGAAAGACAATCAGCAGGCGTTGGTCGCATCGTTGGGAGCAACGCGGACGCCTGAAGTCTTTTTGCTGGACGAGCAACGATCGGTGCGTTACCACGGGCGTGTCGATGATCAATATGGAGTTGGCTTTGTGCGCGAACAGCCAACGACGAACGATTTGGTGGATGCTATTGAAAGTCTGCTGAAGGGTAATGCGATTGCGAGCACACACCAGGCCGCACCGGGTTGCTTGATTGGTCGAATCAAGCAACCCAAGTCCGACGCCACGGTTACTTATAGTAATCAGATTGCGAGGATCTTTGCCGATCACTGTGTGCGCTGTCATCGTGAGGGCGAAATCGGGCCGTTCGCGATGTCATCGTATGATGAGGTGGCAGGTTGGGCGGAAATGATTCAAGAAGTGGTTGCCGAAAAACGGATGCCACCTTGGCATGCAAATCCAGAGTACGGAAAGTTTGCCAACGATTGTTCGCTTTCGAAAGAGCAGTGCCAACTGATCGAGCGATGGGTATCCGAAGGAGCACCCGAGGGTGATCGCAATCAATTGCCTGAGCTGAAGCAGTATTTGACCGGATGGCAGTTGCCTCGCGAGCCGGATGTTGTATTTCCGATCCACCAAAAGCCTTACGCAGTTCCGGCTGAGGGGGAAGTGAAGTATCAGTATTTTCGTGTCGATCCAAAGTTCACTGAAGATAAGTGGATCAAATGCGCTCAGTTGCTACCAGGCAACCGCGCCGTAGTGCATCACATCCTGGCGTTCGCGAGGCTGAAGGGAACGCGTGAGGGTATTGAGGGCGCGCGAGGATTCCTGGTCGGTTACGTACCTGGGTCGCAAGCGGAGCAGTTCCCAGAAGGGATGGCAAAGCGGATTCCAGCGAACAGCGAGCTAATTTTTCAGGTCCATTATACGCCAATCGGCACCGCGCAGACCGATCTCAGTCAACTTGGCATCGTGTTTGCTGATCCAGAGGATGTAAAGCTGGAAGTGAAAACGACGAGTGCGGTACAACCGCGGTTGCGAATTCCGCCTGGCGAAGCGAACTACAAAGTTACCGCATTACTGCCGGAAAAGTTGCCTGAATGTCGCTTGATTACCATGGCACCCCATATGCATCTGCGTGGCAAAGCGTTTCGTTACACGGCGGTTTTTCCAGATGGTAAGAAAGAGATTTTGCTGGACGTACCAGCTTACGACTTCAATTGGCAGACAGGTTATCGGGCATCCGAACCGGTCAACATTCCGGCGGGTTCGAAAATCGAATGTGAAGCTACCTTTGATAACTCAGCGGCCAATTTGAACAACCCGGATCCCACCAAGACCGTGCGCTGGGGCGATCAGACGGACGATGAAATGATGATCGGCTACTTCGATATAGTCGTTCCGGTCGGTGCAGGCGATTTGGCTGATACAACTGCGGTTAGCCGCAGAAAAAAGCTGGCTGAACAGGTAATCAAGCAAGGATTGTTTCAGCGATTGGACTTGAATAACGATAAAAAGATTGAACGATCGGAAGTGCCCGCAGAGTACAGCGATCGTTTCGAGGAACTGGATGCGGACGGTGACGGAGTGCTGACGCAAGAGGATATTGAACGGAGTCGTTGAGCCGGAGTGACTTGCTCCGACTTTCGATACGCAAACTCTTGGGGATTTCGATATGAACAGTGTTCGACCGTTACTTGTGGCGTTGGTAGTAGCGATTGCATTTGGTGTTGTCAGTAAAACTCAGGCAGCACCGCCGACGGGTTGGGATAGCACGATTATTCTACGTGGACAGGAACGCGCCGTGGTAAAATCAATGCCGATAGAACAACGCCCAAATCGTCCATTGCATATTTATGGCAATACGATTCGGCGACTGGAGTTTCGCGGTCAACGCAGGTAGAAGCTTGTTGTATTGCAAAGGCAACCTACTCACGCGACGTGTTTGATACATGTCGCGTTTTCGTTGAGTAAGGTGTAGGGTGGGTTGAGGCACGAAACCCGCCACCTTGCTAAAACAGGCGATTGTATCCGTTCAGTGCTGCGACGCGGTAGGCTTCAGCCATAGTGGGGTAGTTGAACGTGGTATTAATGAAGTACTCAAGCGTGTTGTAGGGCGCAGGCTGCTTCATAATAGCTTGGCCGATATGTACGATTTCGGAAGCGTTTGGACCAAAGCAATGGACGCCGAGGATTTCGAGCGTTTCACGATGGAAGAGCAATTTAAGCATGCCTATTCCGCGGCCAGTAATTTGAGCTCGTGCGAGGCTCTTGAATTGCGAATGGCCGACTTCGTATGGGATCTTTGCTGCCGTCAGTTCGCGTTCGGATTTGCCGATGCTACTGATTTCTGGGCTGGTATAGATACCTGTAGGTACATCCGTTAGCGTAAGGCAACTGCTGGCGCAGCCGGTAATATGTTGCGTAGCGGCGCGGCCTTGCATGTAAGCTGCACTAGCGAGGGATGGAAAGCCGATGACGTCACCTACTGCATAGACGTTGGGGCATTCGGTTTGGAAGTTATCGTTTACTTTCAGGTGGCCGCGAGTTGATGGCGTGATGCCGATGTTCTCGAGGCCCATGTTCTCGGTATTTCCGGAGCGACCGTTGGCCCACAGTACGATATCGGTTTTGATCTGCTTGCCGCTCTCAAGGTACAGGACAGCACCATCATCATGCCCCTCTAAGCGTTCGTAGGTCTCATTGTGACGAATGAGGATGCCCGAGTCGCGGAGGTGATACGAGAGTGCGTCGATGATTTCGTCGTCGAGAAATTCGAGCAGTTTCTCGCGTGTGTTGACCAAGTTGACTTTGATTCCAAGATTGCGGAACATAGATGCGTATTCGCAACCGATCACGCCAGCTCCATAGACGGTGATCGACTGCGGCCGAGTTCGCAACTCGAGAATCGTATCGCTGTCGAAAATACAGGGGTGGCTAAAATCGACATTCGGTGGCCGAAACGGTCGCGAGCCGGTGGCGATTACGATATTTTCTGCACAAAACTGGGTGCCGTCGTCAACTTCAACGGTGTTTTTATCGACGAACTTCGTGTGTCCGTAGATCACCGGAACTTGGTTGCGGTCGTAGAAAGTTTGACGCATAGAGACTTGCTTGGCGATGATCGAGCGACTGCTCGCGCGCAGTTGATCAAGCGTGGGATTTAAACGAATTCCCATATCTTTGAGGATGGGATTGTTCATCGCTTCCATGACGGAGTAAATCGAGTAGCGCAAGGCTTTACTCGGGATGGTTCCCCAATGAGTACATCCACCACCTATCCGACTGTATTGCTCGAAAACTGCGACACGTTTATCTTCTTTGGCGGCCTGCATCGCTGCGCCTTCTCCGCCAGGTCCGGTACCAATCACAATTACGTCGTATTCAGCGGGCTTTAACATACTCTCATAACTCCAGCAGCTTTATTGTTACTTAGGTCAATAGGCACACCCCGCTTCAGTGTGCAGAAACCTCAGGGTGTTCATTCTTTCGATTCCGTTGCGATCCACAAGTCGTCGAAGGGTGAATAAATGTGGGCGAGTCGCTCCGCGACTCGACGACGCTGTTGAAAACGAAAGCGGTTATTCCGACAATGGAACCGAGTTGCGGAGCAACTTGGCCACGCAGGCCTTTCAAGTCCTGTGAGGGCCCACTCCCATCAAGTAAACTTGGGCGAGAATTCCTGCCCAAGTCCGCTCTTCTGGTATCGAATTGGATTTTGCACCCGTTCAAATTTGCTACATTGGGGCTCCTCCAGCACTTCACGGAACTTTTCAAATTGGTCTTTTCGAAATTCAACGTAGCGAGTGGACGACAGCATGATCGAGCTCTTCGAGTTTGGTAAGGACTACGGTGACTTCACTGCCGTACAATCGGTCTCACTGAAGATCGAGGCGGGTGAGATGTTTGGCTTTATTGGCCCCAACGGTGCCGGTAAGAGTACTTCGATTCGTTATCTCGCCACGTTGCTCAAGGCATCGCGAGGTGATGGGATCGTTAATGGTCACAGCGTTAACAAAGATCCGATGGCGGTGCGGCGCAGTATTGGCTATATGCCCGACGACTTTGGTGTTTATGATGGCATGAAGGTGTGGGAGTTTCTCGACTTTTTCGCGGTCGCATACAAGATCGGTCGAACGCAGCGCAAGCAGGTGATCGTTGACGTGCTGGAGTTGCTGGACCTTTCGCACAAACGCGACGACTATGTTAACGGTCTATCGCGCGGGATGAAGCAGCGATTGTGTCTCGCTAAGACTTTGGTGCATGATCCTCCTGTACTGATTCTCGACGAACCGACGAGCGGACTCGATCCGCGTGCGCGCATCGAGGTGAAGGCATTGCTGAAAGAACTTCGACGCATGGGTAAGACGATCTTGATCAGCAGCCACATCCTTTCGGAGTTGGCGGATTGCTGCACATCGATTGGGATTATCGAACGCGGGCAATTGTTGATGCATGGTCCAATTGATAGCGTTTATCGTAAGATTCGTCGCAATCGCATCGTTGATATCCGTTTCGTCGACAAAGCCGAAGCTGGCATATCGATATTGCGATCTTGCCCCGAGCTGCGGGATATTGAGTACGACGGCAACCGCATTACGGCGGAGTTTGAGGCCGATGATGCGCGGCTGGCTGAGATCATGGCGCATTTGGTGAACGAAGGCATCCCGATGTGGAGCTTCAATGACAAAGAACCGACTTTGGAAGATGTATTTATGTTAGTTACCAAGGGACTGGTAACCTAACTACATGATCGAGAAGTAGTTCTCAACTGCGAAGTCGATGTAATCGGGTCGTAGTTCCAGTTTGTACGCATGGTACAAGCAGTAATTTCTGACCTGCAGCAGCAAATCTCGCGGATGGCAGTTGCGGAATTGGCGGCCGGTTGGTCGATAGTGTTTTTCGATCAAGTAGTTGATCGCTTCCGGAATATGCGGAATGCCAACTTTCGGACACATAATTTCGAAGAGCTTTCGGAAGGCCTCTTCGCTGGGGTTGGGAACTTCGATTTTGTAGGGTATGCGCCTCAAGAATGCGTCATCGACCAAGTCTTTGGGCTGCAGGTTGGTGGAGAATATCACCAATTGGTCGAAGGGAACTTGAGACTTCTTACCACTGCACATGTTCAGGTAGTCATAGCGTTTTTCGAGCGGTACGATCCAGCGGTTCAGTAACTCGTCAACGCGCATTTTCTGACGACCAAAGTCATCAATTAGCAAGACTCCACAGTTGCTCTTTAGTTGCAGCGGCGCTTCGTTGATATTTGTTTCACGGTCGCGTTGAACTTACAGCATTTCCATGGTCAACTCGCCACCGGCGACGATCGTGGGTCGACGAATTCGAACCCAGCGTTTGTCGACCTCGCAATGGTCGAGCAAGCCTTCGTGTTTCGGCTTGGGTGCTGGCTCATGCATCATGGGGTCGTATAGACGCATGATTTCGCCGTCGATTAAGAGAGCTCGGGGGATCCAAATGTACTTACCAAAGGCGGCTGTGACTCGCTCGGCGATACTGGTTTTGCCGTTGCCAGGATAACCGTAAAGAAACATGCCGCGGCCACTGTTGACTGCCGGTCCGAGCTTCGAGAGCATGCGTTTATCAATAAGCAGATCTTTGAAGGCTTCGGTCAGTTCCTCGCGACGTGGGTGCTGACCTTCAACTGACTGTAGTTTTACGCTCTTGCAATAATCCTCGAGGCGAACCGGCGCAGCACCGAAATAGGTAGTGACTTGGGTGTAGCGTCGCGCGCGATCTCGACCTTGGTCGGTCAGTGTGTGTGTGTAGTCGTTGACGGAGTTAGCGCCGCGATAGGCAGTGAGTTGTTCGAGTTTTAGTCGGTTGAGGATTGGTTCGATCAAGCGGAATGGCAGTTGCAATTGGTCAGCGATCATACGTCCCATCGCTTCGCCGCGAGCCAACAGGAATCGCATCATGAGTTCTTCAACCAAGGCCTCGCTTAGACCGGCTCCTAAAAGCGATGCGGGCGCGGCTGGAATGAATGGCTCGTCGCGATCCACCGCTGCTGTTTTCTCGGGGCTGCAGGTCGCTTGCGGAACCGAGGAAGCCGCTTCCATTGTCGGCTGTACACTTTCACGAACTCGAGTTGCGGACTCTGCCGGTTGAAACGACTGAGCCCCACCCGTTGAAAGTTGATTGATTCGCTGGATGAGGGCGTCAAGTTGACTGGCTTCGGTGGTCGCAGAGGTGTTCATCGGAGTTCAAGTGTGAGATTGTGGAACTTACGCAAGTTCACGAACGCAGAGACGGATTGCTAGAAACAGCCATCGAAACCTAGGCCACAGCAAGACTGCAAGCAAACGCAGAATGGAGGAGGACCCCGCATTTGGGTAGGAAATGTGGCGGGTGAAGAAGAAATCCAAGGCTGTGCCGATGGGATCGATTATGAGGGCTTGCGCAGGAAACAAAGGTGTTTTCGCCAGTGGATTTCATCCAGCGTGGGGAAATCCGTTCTTAAGTGCACGCCGCGCGACTCGGTTCGAGCAATTGCGGCTTCGGCCATCAAATGGGAAACGGTCAGTAAATTCTGCAACTCCCAACCTTCTTCGGAGCTGAAGCGGTGAACTTGAACGTAGCGAGAATAGGCGCGAATCGAGTGCAGCGCTTCTTCAAGTCGGTCGCGCCTGCGTTGCACTCCCACCAAACGCCACATCACGCTTTGTACGGAATTGCGGATGTCAGCGATGTCGAACTGTTCGGACGACTTGTGATTGCTGAGGCTGCTGATGGGAAGAACTCGGTAATCATCGTGCTGCTGCTTCGCCGCCAAACTCGCTTGCTCGCCAGTGCGCGCACCATAAACAAGTCCCTCGAGCAAGCTGTTTGAGGCAAGCCGATTGGCGCCGTGTAAACCAGAACTCGTGACTTCGCCAGCAGCCCACAGTCCGGGCAATTCTGTCCGGCCATCGTGATCTATTTGGACTCCGCCGATCATGTAGTGAGCGCCAGGTCGGACTGGGATCGGATCTCTGGCGGCGTCGAGTCCAAATTTGTTACAGGCTGTGTTGAAGGTCGGAAATTCTTCGACAACCTGGTGCGGGTTGAGGTGACGCAGCGATAAATAGACGCAGGAATGCTGGGTTTTCTCCATCTGCGCGACGATCGCTTGACTGACTACGTCGCGTGGTGCCAGTTCCAATCTCGCATCGTACTTTTCCATAAATCGTTCGCCATTGCAATCGATCAAGTGTGCACCCGCACCGCGAACCGCTTCGGTCACTAGGATGCGAGAACTACCCGCAATGTAAAGCACAGTGGGATGAAACTGCATGAATTCCATGTCGCGCAGACGAGCACCTGCGCGATACGCGAGTGCATGACCATCACCGGTTGCCACGCGTGGATTGGTCGATTCGCGGTAAACCTGGCCACAACCTCCGGTACATAAAATCGTTTGTTTCGCCCACAGCAACAGGGGTGGTTGATTGTTCGTCGACACAATTGCACCGTGGCAGCGGCCGTCATGCGTGAGCAAATCGATCGTAAAAGTGCTCTCCCAGATTTGAACATTTTCACGGGCTCGGGTCCGCTCGATGACGGCGCGCATGACCTCGCGACCGGTCGCGTCTCCGAGCGCGTGAATGATGCGTTGGTGGCTGTGCCCACCTTCGCGGCCGAGCATGATTTGGCCTTCGCGTCGATCGAACCGCGTACCCCATTCGATTAGTTCTGCGACACGTTGAGGCGCTTCATGAACGACTAAATCGACGACCGATTTATCGCACAATGATCCACCTGCGGTCAGCGTATCTTGGACATGATCCTCAAAACGATCTTCCGGATCCCAAACGCTGGCGATGCCCCCTTGAGCATAATTGCTGTTGCTTTCCTGGAGTTTGTCTTTGGTAACGACTACCGCGCGGAGCGCGGGATCGACAGCGTTCGCAGCTCGTAGTCCAGCCAACCCACCTCCGATAATCAGTACATCCGTAAAGTGATGCGATAATTGTTTGGGGTGGAAGTCGACCAAATAACGGGTGGTCGTGGGACCGGGCAAGAAGGTGTCTGCGAGTTTGAGATCGGACATGCAATTTCCCGTAGGCTTGAAGAAGTCCGCGCCATTATAGTGGAGAAGCAGCCCCCTAGTAGCCTCGGCCTTGCTTTCGGTTAAGCGCGTGCCCATCGGGCCGCCCGACTGTCTATTGATGGTCGATCTCGCGGGGTGATGCCCATGCGGATAAACGACGTTTTTTCCCAGTTTTTTGAACCGAGAGGGTGGCGTTCGGCGAAAAGTGTCAAAAAAATCTGCTTTTTAGTGCAACGCCGAAGGCTTTTGTGACCTAGGCTTCAGTTGTGACTTGCCCTCACACAGAGCGTGGCAAGTATTTGCCCGAATTCGCAATCTCAATGCCATGTATCAGCCGCCAAAAACTCGCAAAAATCGTGGACCCAAAAGGACCGCAGCTGCACTGGTCGAGTTGGCAATTTGCTTGCCTCTGATCGTCTTTCTGGTGGGTGCAACCGTTGAAGCGTGCGATCTCATTTTCCTGCGTAACACGTTAGTGACGGCCAGCTATTCAGGGACGCTTGAAGTCAGCCGCGCGGGCTGTACACAAACATCGATCACCAATCAGATAAGCCAAGTTTTGACTGCCGGGCAGATCAAAAACTTTACCATAACAATCACAAAATCCGGTGGCGGTTCCTTTGTCAGTTCCGTCAAAGGCGACCTGATCAAGATACAAGTCGCCGCCGATTCGGCAAGCAACTTGCGAATTGGTCGATTCATTCCGACTTCCGCAAACTCCATAGTCGTGCAAGCTATTGCGATACGTTGATACCTTACCCTCAAGAGGCTGTACCATGACATACTTTGCGAAGAAAGTTGCCCCGACTCGCAAAGCGGCAATTCTAACGTTGTTCATGCTCGTGCTCCCGCTACTGTTGATCACGCTCGGCTTTTCAGTCGACTTGGCTTACATGCATCTCGTACAATCGGAAATGCGTTTGGCCTCAGACAATGCGGCCCGCGTTGCAGCCGACAATCTGTCACGCTACGAGAATGAAGATAGAGCGAGTCATGCCGGAGTTAAAATCGCTGAGCAATTCACCGTGGCCGGTCGGCCATTGAGATTGCAGTCAGGCGATTTCGATTTTGGTCGTGCGACCGCTGATGAGAATGGTTCATTCATCTTCGATACGAACGGATCGCCCGTGAATGCTGTACGAGTCAACTCAATTCGCGATACAAATAGTTTGGATGGTACCGTTCCCCTATTTTTTAGCCGCTTAATCGGCAATCAAGAATACGCTCCCCAGGTCACTTCAACGGCGTCTTTTATCAACGTGGATATCTGCTTAGTGCTCGATCGATCAACCAGTATGAAGTTCAACGTAAACTCGAATGAGACGGGCATGGGGGTCAATGATCGTCGGTTTTGTAGAGCACCCGGTTCAAATTCTCGCTGGGCGGCCTTGGATAAGGCGGTCAAAGTCTTCAATGACGTTCTCCGCAACAATTCAGCGGAAGAACAGATCAGTATCATTACCTTTGGCAGCGACTTGGATAGTGTCCAGCCTGGACTGTGCGGACGTCAACCCGCTGCCACCCTGGATATGCAATTTTCAACAAACATTGACGCGGCTGACGGCACCATGAATACGCTCAGCAACAGTGTTTGGAACGGCAATACGGAAATCGCCGCAGGAATGCAGATCGCGCTAACAGAACTTGCAAGTGTTCGAAGCCGACGATTCGCTGACCGAGTGATGATCGTGCTGACGGACGGTTTTCCGACTGCGGGAGATGCCATTGCCGTCGCTAACGACGCAGCCGCGCAGAGAGTTACGGTGTATGCCATTACTTTTGGCCCAGACGGCGACCAGAGCTACATGAAGCAAGTTGCCGCCGCTGGCCATGGAGAACATGCTCACGCGGCAACTGAACAAGAGTTGAAAGATATTTTCAAACGTTTTGCCGCAAAAGCAACGATCTTAATCCAATAGCCCTTAGGAATTGATCATGCACATGCGCTGCATCGCTCGGAAAAAAAAATCTATGCGTGACCGCTGGGGGGCCACCAGCGTAGAGTTTGCATTATGCGCCCCAGTGTTCTTCTTTCTTGTCTTTGGTGGAATCGAACTCAGTCGTGTCAATATGCTGATTCACACCGTGGAATCAGCTTTGCTGCAAGGCGCCCGACGCGGCATCATACCGGGTGCTACGGCAGAACAATGCCGTCAAGCGGCTCAGGACGTGCTCGACATCGGCAGAATTCGATCCTCGACGATTACTGTCTCACCCACGACTATTACCGAGACCACTTCCTCTGTATCCATTACAGTTTCAGTTCCTTTGAACGGGAATGGTTATCAGGCTTCGTCCGTGTTCTTAGGCAAGACCATTTTGCGTACTGCGACTCTCAATCGCGAGAGTTAGTTACGAAAGTTTCACCGACTGCACCAGGAAAACAGGTGGAACGAGTCAGACTTACTTGCTTACCATCATTCAGGCGATTCTTGGGAGGCTGGCTTTGAGGCGGATTTTTTTGTAGCCCTCTTCTTGGTGGCCGTCTTTTTTGTGGCAGCCTTTTTAGTGCTTGGAGCTTTCTTGGCGGGAGCTTTCTTTCCTGCAGCAGCATTACGCGGTGCCTTTTTCTTTTTCTTGCTGCCGCCCATGGCGGCGCGGACGGCCAGCAGATCGAGCGCTGCTTCGAACGTTAGCTCCTCGGGCTTGGCGTCGCGTGGCAGGCTGGCGTTGGTCTCGCCATCGCTGACGTAGGGACCGTAGCTGCCTTGCAGCAATTGTACGGGGTTTTGGGTAACAGGCGAGACGTCAAAGACTTTAAGCGGTTCCTTCTTTGCGCCGCGCCCACGACCACCGGTTTTGGGTTGAGCCAAGAGTGCTACGGCTTCATCGAAGGTAACGTCCATCGGAGACAAACCAGCCGGCAGAGAACGTGTTTCGCTGCCGCATTTAATGTAGGGACCAAAACGACCGTTGCTGGCCACGATCGACTCTTTCAACTCAATGTGCTCACCCAGTGTGCGGGGCAGCGAAAGGAGTTTAAGAGCCACGTCGAGCGTCACGTCGGCCAGTTCCATGCCTTTCATCAGAGAAGCATTTTTCGGCTTTTCCTCGTCGTCTTTGTGGCCCATTTGAACGTATGAACCAAAGCGACCGGTCTTCAAGTATATTGGCTTGCCGGTGTCAGGGCAGTGACCCAGCGGTTCGTCGCCGACCGCGGCTCCCTCGAGCAATTCCATGGCTTTAGCCAAGTTGATTTCATCGGGACACATCATATCGGGGATGCTCGCGCGACGATCACCTTGCTCAATGAACGGTCCGAAACGGCCGACTCGCACGAATGCTTCTTCCCGAAAGTCGCCATCATCAGGGAACCCCAACGAAAAACGCCCTGCTAACCGCGGGTCGATTTCGGCTACTTTGGCTTCGAGCAGCGGTTTGAGTCCCAGGCGTTTTCCGGGTAGACCTTCATCAACGTCGAGATTCGTGTCGCCGTAGTAGAACTCGTGCAAGTATTCCTTAAATCCCTGCTCGTTGCGGCTGATCTGGTCAAGAAAATCCTCCATCTGAGCCGTGAAGTCGTAATCGACCAGCGCTCCGAGGTGATCAACCAGCAACCGAATCACTGAAAATGCCGTCCAGCTTGGGACGAGCGCTTGTCCTTTCTTAAAAACGTAGTCTCGGTTTTGAATCGTATCGATGATGGATGCAAACGTACTCGGGCGACCGATGCCGCGCTCTTCCAGTGTGCGCGTCAAAGATGCTTCGGTGTAACGCGCCGGTGGCTGCGTTGTATGAGATTTCGCGTCGAGCGCTTTGCAGTCCAGCAATTGGTCGACCTTCATCTCCGGCAGCAGAACTTCTTGTTCCGCCAATTCGGCTTCCCAGTCGTCGCTGCCCTCAACGTATGCTCGCAGAAAACCTTCGAATTCAATCGAAGTACCTGAGGCTTGGAAGACTGCGCCATCAGCCTCTACCGTTACTGTTGCACGTTTTTTCCTGGCGTCGGCCATTTGGCAAGCGACGGTGCGTTTCCAAATCAGGTCGAACAAACGGAACTGCTCGTCGGTCAGCGTCCCTTTGAGTTTTTCGGGTAATTCGAATGTGTTGCCTGCCGGGCGTATCGCTTCGTGAGCCTCCTGAGCGTTCTTCACTTTAGTCGCGTAGGTTCGCTCGGTAGGGTGCAGGAATTCGCGACCATACTGCAATTCGACCAGATTTCGAGCCGCTGTGATGGCTTCATTCGACAAGGTCGTCGAATCGGTACGCATATAAGTAATGTGACCGTTTTCGTAAAGATTCTGGGCGATTTGCATAGTGCGTTTAGCGGTGAAACCGAGTTTTCGGTTAGCCTCTTGTTGCAACGTGCTCGTCGTAAATGGCGGCTTGGGCTTCTCGGTAAACGGTTTGACCTCTAACGATTTGACTTTGAATTTGGCTGTCCGCAGTCGATCGGCCAGTTCTTTCGCAGCTTTTTCATCCATCAGCAGCAGCGAATTGTCTTTGATCTTCCCAGTCGCAGCGTCAAAGTCTTTGCCCGATGGCAGGCGTTTGCCCTGGTAGCTGACCATGGTGGCGTTAAACGCCTGTTTCGAATCGGTCGCCAGCGTCGCTAGCAAATCGGCATATGTGGCAGAGTGAAACGCCATCCGTTCGTGTTCGCGGTCGACGATCAAGCGTACGGCAACGCTCTGCACACGACCGGCCGACAATTTGGGGCCAACTTTTTTCCACAGCAACTGCGACACGTCGAATCCGAAAAGCCGATCGAGAACACGTCGAGTTTCCTGAGCTTTGACGAGCCCTTGGTCGATTTGGCGCGTGTTTTTGAGCGCCTTTTGGATGGCTTCTTTAGTTATTTCGTGAAAAACCAAGCGGTGGACGGGGACTTTTGGGGCGAGAACTTCGTGCAAATGCCACGAAATAGCTTCTCCTTCGCGGTCTTCGTCCGTCGCCAGATAAAGGTCTTTTGCGTCCTTCAGCAGAGCTTTCAGCTTGGTAACTTGCTTTTTCTTGTCCGCTGGCACTACATAGATTGGTTGGAAATCTTCTTCAACATTTACTCCCAGGTAAGCCCATTTTTCCGATTTATATTTTTCCGGCAGCTCTTTGGCCCCTTGGGGCAGATCGCGGATGTGCCCAATACTAGCCTCAACGGTGAAGTCTTTCCCCAAAAGCTTCGAAATCGTCCTGGCTTTGGCAGGAGATTCGACGATCACCAGTGACTTGTCTTTGCTCATGAATCGACCTATTGAAGCGATGCGTTGACGACTGTTCGGAGCCAATTGAACGCGAGACTGACAACTGTGAGGCGGATAATTTCCAATCTCGGTTGCGAATAACCATACGAAGCAGAATTAGACTCCGCAAGAACGGTCAAGCATGGTATCTTGTCCGCACGTGTTCTTGTGCATAGCAAATTACCCCCTAAAATCGCCGGTTTGTGGATGCGATCACGGTAATCGGCTTCAGAAAATAAAAGCGCATAGACTTTAGGAAAAGCAGGATGTCGAGCCCTTTAGCAACCTTTCGAAAACACCGCACCTACTGGATGGCGGGTCTCGTTCTTCTCGCCATCATGGCGTTTGTGGTCGCACCGCTCTTCGACTATATGCAGGGACGAATACAGAATTCCGACAGTGGCGATCAAGTTGTCGTGCGTTGGAACGGCGGCCGTCTGACGACCCGCGAACTTGAACGCGCCAGGCAGCAACACTACAAATTTGTCCGATTTCTGTCGACGCTGTCCCGCGAAGTGCTCGAAGCGGGTGGCCAGCCGGGAATCCCGGAGTTCGCTTTCTCACCTGAATCAAAGCAGATTATCGATCTCGGCGTAAACGTCCAATCGAGCAGCTTGGCAGTGATTGAGACTCGCATGCTTGCCGATTTTGCCAAGTTAAACGGAATCGAATTCGATGACGACGCGGCAGATCAGTTCTTGATTGCGTTTTGCGATAAGTGTGTTTCGGCAGCGCGTTTGGCACAGGTTCTGCGAGAAAGTACAGATAACCAAGTCACCGAATTTGACCTCCGCGAGATGATCAAATTGGAATTGGGTGCCATAGTGGCGCGTCAAATGGCGCTCCGAGGCTGGAGTAACGACTTCAAGCCGGATGATTATGAACGAGTTCGGCTGACACAAACCCCCGGCGACATGTGGAACGATTTTCTCAAGTTAAACCAGAGCGCTAAGATTGAAGCGTTTCCGGTCTTGGTCAGTGATTTTGTCAAGACAGTCACCGGCTCGCCATCGGAAGCCGAGATTCTTGCAATTTACGAAAAAGGGAAGAATCGCATTGCTTCGCCCGTGTTCCCCGAACCCGGTTTCATGCGTGATTACAAGGCAAATTTCGAATACGTAGAGGGCAACTTCAGCGAGTGGATCGAAAAGGAAAAAGCCAAAGTTACGGAAGAAAAATTGAAGGCTGAGTACGAAAAACTGATTGGTTTAGGACAGCTCAAATATGATCCGCTGCTTGACAAAGCTAGGAAGCCGAGTGAACCCGGCACCGCCGAAGACCCAGCGACTTCGCCTGAAGCTACTCCGACCCAAGCGGCACCCGCTACCCCAGAAACACCTGCACCAGAAACACCAGCACCGGCTACGACGGATCCTGCCGCCACTGTTCCTCAGTCCGCAGCTCCCGATGGAGCAGCCCCTCAAACTCCGGCTGCTTCGGCCCCCGAAACCCCAGAGGTTCCGCCCCCGAAGCTCCAAAGCTCGAATCGCTCTTCCAGCCAAATCCGTTTGGTTTCGGCACAAGATGAACCGAAGGCAATCGAACCGCAACCTGCAGTCGAACCGGTAGTCGTTCCGTCTCAAACGCCAACGGCGCCGGCAACAGAACAGAAGAATGCACCCGATGCCGGCTTACCACCTGTGGTCGTTCAACCCGCCACGCCAGGAGCCGAGGCTGCAACAGTACCGGCTGCTGAAACCAAGCCGATACAGCGCAACAAGACGTTCGAAGAAGCCAAAGAAGAGTTGCTTGATAGTCTTGCACGCACCGCAGTCATCGATGCGCTCCAAAAAGAACTTACCAGCGCGAACGAACAAATGGTGAAATACGCCAGCGCGCATCGACAACAAGCTTTGTTGCTGAAGGAAGGCCATCAACCGGACATCAAAGTCACTCGACCTGACCTGCGCAAAGTTGCGGAAGGAGGACTCAAGTACGGCGAGTCTGGAATGGTCGATCGTTCGAAGCTATTCGCAACTGCCCTCGGTAAGAGCACCATGAGTTCGACGGAGCAGGGGATGGGGCAGGTGCCGATGCCAAATTATGCCATGAATCCGAACTACCCACTGTTTACCCCGGCTCAAAGTTTGTTTTTCGATCAAATGGCGATGCTTGAGCAGCGCACACCCGACTTCCGTCAGTACATTTTCTGGAAAATCGACGAGCAACAAGCGTACGTACCAGCTTTGGCTGAGGTTCGTGAGGAAGTCATCGCCGCTTGGAAGACCCAAAAGGCGCGTCAATTGGCTGCCGACGAGGCAGCCAAAATCGCCAAGAAAGTGAGCGGCCAGGAAGAACCTTGGAAGGATGCCTTAAACGTCGCTCAGCAATCGTTGATTGTCACGACCGATCCATTTACATGGTTGTCGGGTTTTGGTGAAACCCCGCGAATCTCCAACGTTCCAACGTTGGATACTGTCGGCCAAGAATTCATGCAAAAAGTTTTTTCCTCGCAGTCGGGAACTGCCGGAGTCGCGCCGAACCAAGGCCAAAACATCTACTACGTTTACCGAGTGGTCGAAATGACCCCACCCATTTCCGAGTTGGAATCGCGCTTCGCTGCGGATCCCAACAAGATGGCGGCACGCCGCGTCGGCTTGATGACCGGCCAGCAGATCTACACTGGACTTTATGAGACAATTGAAGATCGTCTGAATGTGAAATGGCAAATCTCCCCGAACGAGCTCGACGAACAATAGAATTCGCCGGTTGCATTTGTGCTGGAGACAATCTGAAATTCTGCGTCGCGCACCCCGCGTGTCGCAGCAACGGCTATGCTGTGGATTAATATATGGCGGTCACGAATTCGTTGGGCGAGCTAAACGCATTGCGACCTACCTGAAAATCACTATTCAATCCTCTCTGCATAATCTGGGGTATGCCCATGTCACGAAAGCCATTCGCTTTACTCTGCATGATCCTCGCGACGCTTACTTTCGCCGGTTGCCAACCGGAAAAAAAAAGCGGAACTGCAACTGTCGGTAACGCGAGTTCAACCGCCACCAAGCGTATTGTTTTGCTCAACAATACCGACTCCCCGTTCTGGGACGCTGCCCGCGCCGGCATCGAAAAAGCGGTCATTGATCTAAAGCTCGCCGACGCTGGCTACACCGCCAGCATGGATACCAACGACGGAACCGATCAAGGACAAATCGAAAAGTTGCGTCAGTATGGCACCCAAAGCGATATCGCGGCAGTCATCATTTCTCCGACCTCTGCCTCGAATCCAGCGGTTGCTGACGAACTTAAGAACCTGAAATCCAAAGGCATCATTATTGGTTGCTTTGACAGCGACCTGGACGAAAAATTTCGCTCGATCCGCGAATTCTACGTTGGTACGGACAACGTCAAAGGTGGGGAAGTACTTGGAACGGCCGCCAAGAATATTAAACCAGAAGGCGGTGAATATGTGCAGTTCGTTGGGCTCGACAGCCAACTGAATGCAATCCAACGCATGGACGGTTTTACCTCGGCTGTTGGCGATAAGTTCACACAAATCGCCCGCCGTACCGATGACGTTGACCGCGCGCGTGCTCGCGATAATGTCCGGCAGAGCATCGATCAAAACAAAAATCTTTCCGTACTAGTGGGTATCTGGTCCTACAACGCGCCGGCGATTGTCGACGTGGTCAAGGAGCGTGATGCTCGCAAGAAATTCACGATTGTCACCTTCGACGCCGAACAATTGGCGATTACACAGATGGCCGATGGCATGATCGATGCCATGGTCGTTCAAAACCCTTTCGGCATGGGATATGAATCAGTCCGCTATTGTTTTGCAAAACTGACCAAAGACGAGCAGACCAGTAAAGAAATGTTCCCCAAATTGGGCGAACCTGGCGGAGACATCCTCGATACCGGTCTGAAAGTCGTAGTCCCGGATAAAGGCTCACCGCTCAAAGCTGATATGTTTAGTTCATTCGGCGCTGGCGTTGAATTCCTGTCACTAACGGAATTCCAAGAGTGGCTAAAGAGATACAAGCTAACCAGTTCCTAATGTTTGGTCTGCTGAGCGGCGAAATGGCATGTAGGGGGTCGAGGAACGAAACCCACCGTGATTTACGAAATGAGGCTCGCTTCAGCGGAACAGTACCTTTGTTGGTAACTGGTAGGTTTCGTACCTCGACCCACCCTACATTCCCTTTTTCGGTTCGATAACCCCATGACATCGACCCAAAGCACACTCCGAAAACTTCTCGCTTCAGTCGAATTCAAGCTCATCGTAGCCTGGTTATTGGTCGTCATCGTTACCGTAATCGCAGACCCAGGGCATACCTATTTTAACAATCCTACCAACTCGGCCGAGCTGATTATTCGGAATTCAGTTTTGCTAGGGTTCTTTGCGCTCGGTGCTGCAGTCATCATCATTTCGGGCGGTATCGACCTGTCGAGCGGCTCTGTGATCGCTATGAGTGCGACCGTGTTTGGTTCACTCCTGATTGTGCTCGACCCAGCGGGTTTCCGAGCAGGTGAACTCGCCACCTGGGCAGTCGTCATGGCTTTTATCGGCACTCTGCTTTCCGGCGCAATGGTGGGAACCTTGCACGCGTGGTTGATTACCTGCGTTGGCCTGCCACCGTTCATCGCGACCCTCGCCACCTTGGTCGGCCTGCGCAGTTTCAGTCGCGGACTCACGCTCGCGATGACCAACAATAAGTCGCAAATCGACTTTCCTGACTTGGCACTGCGCGATGCGTTAAAGGATGTGACCAGTGTCTCGTTGGTATTTCTGGTTTTGGCATTTGCAATTTGGTTTTTGATGAGTTGGACGGTCATCGGACGTCACCTACACGCGATGGGCGGTAACGAACAAGCGGCGCGACTTAGCGGCATACGTACAGATCGCTTGAAGTGGCTTGCGTACGTGATTGGCTCAGTCTCCGCTTCGATGGTTGGTATCGTCTACTTTGCTGACACCGGCTCGGCCAAGCCCGACATTTTGGCTCGCGGTTATGAACTGAACGCTATCGCCGCTTCGGTTATCGGTGGCTGCTCTTTGCAAGGAGGAGTTGGCACGATTCCAGGCACGATTCTCGGTTGTTTGTTTCTGCGAACTGTCATCGACGCAGTCAATAAAATCGTCGGCTCTGGCGCGGACGTTTACGAAGGCATGATTGTCGGCATCGTAGTCGTGATGGCGGTCACGTTCAGTCAACGTGCGGGTACCGCGCGCAGCCAAAAATTTTTCGCTACGCCCGTTGGCTGGGCCAGTATCCCTGTGCTGAGCGTCCTGACTGGCATTTCGTTCATGCTCTTTTTCCGTGACAAACCTTGGTTCGGATCCGTTCACGCGGTCGCATTCGGTTTGATCGTTGGCGTGATCTTAATTACGCGTGGCGTTATGGAGTTGCGCTCGAAACCAGCTGCGAAGCGGTCCTAGCCTCGATTTTTGATGTTGCCGCTATTTTCGTGTGCCACTGGCGCCGCCAGTGAACCAGAGAGCTCGAGTTCAAACAAACAGTGCTTTTAAATGCTTAATTAAGTCTGGCGAAAGTTTCGTCGAAGTGATAAATATCGCGAGACGGTATTGGAACGTTTAATGACTTGTATATTCACCTACTTCGGTTCACTGGCAGGGCCAGTGGTACACACCATCTGAAACAGCGCAACATCCAAAGCCTCGATTAACGCAACCCGCTCCGATGTCCTGCTTCTGGACGAACGCGCCATGACCCAAACTTTAGAACAACCCGCTGAACCGGTAATCTCCATCCGAGGCATCGGCAAACAATTTAACGCCGTTCGTGCACTTCACAATGTCAGCTTCGACGTCCGGCCAGGCGAATTGCACGCCGTGATGGGCGAAAACGGAGCTGGCAAAAGCACGCTGATGAAAATCCTGTCCGGCGTGTACAGCGAGTATGAAGGCGAGATCGCGTTGCACGGCCATGCGGTCCGCTTCCAGAGCACAGGCGACGCTGAAGACGCTGGCGTCAGCATCATTCATCAAGAACTGAATCTTGTCGAACAACTCAGTGTCGCAGCCAATATCTTCCTCGGCCGCGAATTAAAATTCGCTCTCGGTATCCTCAATCAATCTGCCATGGATCGCCAAGCCGCTGAGTTGCTGCGTCAATTGGATTCGAACATCTCGCCGCGAGCACTGGTTAGCACGCTGCGCATCGGCGACCAGCAACTGGTCGAAATTGCCAAAGCGATCTCGCTCAACGCTGAGATTCTGATCATGGACGAACCCACCAGTGCTCTGACAGAATCCGAAGTGGCCAGGCTATACAGTGTGATTGAACAGTTGCGCAAGCGCGGCGTCACGATACTGTACATCTCGCACAAGATGGACGAAGTCTTTCGACTCGCGGATCGCATCACGGTGCTACGCGATGGCCAGTTTGTACAGACGCTCGATCGCGCCGAGGCGACTCCTCGCTCGATCGCTCATTTGATGGTCGGACGCAACCTCGAACCTGCTCGTCAACGCGCAGTCACCGAAGGCTCACCTGTCGTCCTCGAAGCGATACAACTTTCGCTTGCCTGGCCCGGACATGTGCGCGGCCTGCGATTGAAGGATATCAATTTCCAGTTGCATCGCGGTGAGATTCTCGGTTTCGCCGGTCTGATGGGCGCCGGCCGCACCGAATTGCTCGAGTGCCTATTCGGTGCCAGCAATCCGCCGCCCCAGGGGCAACTTATTGTTCAAGGCCGTGAGCGATCTTTCGCCCATCCCGCCGAAGCCATGCACGCGGGTATCGCCATGGTCACGGAGGACCGTAAACGCTTGGGCCTGTTTTCGCACATGACGGTTCGCGAAAACACTACTCTTTGTGCTTTACAAGATTGCGCTACTGCCGGTGTCGTCAGTCGCAACCGCGAAACTATTGCCACTGGCAGCCAAATCAAGTCGCTTTCGATCAAAACCAACGGCTCCGAAGCGCCCATCACCAGTCTTAGCGGCGGTAATCAACAAAAGTGTATCATCGGTCGCTGTATGTTGACCAAGCCCAGCATCCTATTGCTCGACGACCCAACCCGCGGAGTCGACATCGGTGCCAAAGCTGAACTGTATCAACTGATGGAGCAGCTCGCAGCCGAGGGCGTGTCCATCATCGTCACCTCTTCGGAACTGCCTGAATTGTTAACCGTCAGCGACCGCATTCTCGTCCTCTGCGAAGGCATTATCACCGGCGAATTTACCCGCGCAGAAGCTACTGAACAGCGTATCATGGAAGCCGCCACCCATTTGCAAGTGTAACCATCGGTGTCGCGTTAGCGACGGTAGCGCTTGCGGTGGGCTATTGTCGCGCCTCCCTAGTGGGACATAATGATTCCAATTCTATACTTTAAAGCCTGCACCCCAACAGACCGAAAAAAAGTGAGCTTTTTCATGTTACGAACCCTACGCATTCGCTATCTCGTGGCGATTGTCGCGTGCAGTTGGTTGTCAACTGCAGGCTGTGATAGCACGCAGCGAAGGGATTCCGCCAGCACTGCATCCTCCAGCGACTCAGCGGGAGAGGGATCGCAAGCTGCTCCGGTGGATTCACCCGAGCAACTCGTTGGAAAACGACCTCCTCCGTTACATGTCGCCCAGTGGGTCAAAGGTGAACCGCTCACGGAATTCGAGCATGGGAAAATCTATGTGGTTGATTTTTGGGCGACGTGGTGCGGCCCCTGTATCGCTGCGATTCCGCACCTCACGAAGCTGGCCCAAGAACATCAGGGCAAGTTAGAAGTTATTGGAGTAAGCATTTCGGAACAGCAAAAGTCACCCACGGATACAGCGTACATCGAGAAAGTGGCCCAATTTGTCGAAAAGAGAGGCGATCGGATGGACTATCGGGTCGCTGTCGATACGCCTGACAAACAAATGTATAGGACGTGGTTTCAGCCAACTGGCACCGGCGGCATCCCCACAGCCTACATCATCGACCAGAACGGGCTGGTAGCTTGGACGGGAATTCGCAATCCTAACGTAATCGAGCGCATCGTCCACGAATTGCTCGCAGGAAATTATGATCCTGGAAAAGTGTTCGCAGCTCCCACGAATGAGCAGTAGGCCTATTATGCTAAGTATGTTGAGTTTCTAAATGCAACGACTATCAATCTGGTACAGTGGCCGCGTACAAGGCGTTGGTTTTCGGATGACCTGTGCGAGCCTCGCCAAAGGGTTTCAAGTCACAGGCCGCGTCTGTAACTTGACCGATGGACGCGTAGAATTGATTGCAGAAGGTGCGAAAGCGGAACTTGAACGTTTTCGAGACCGCATCGCCATCGAAATGCAACGCTACATTGTCGATCAAGTCCAGCAATGGAGCGCAGCTGAAACCACTTGGGAAAACTTCGGCATCGCCACCGACAAAGTGGCGTAAGCTTCCAGCTTGCGTTGCATTGTATTGATTACTCTAGTTGCCAGCCACTATGAAAAGCAAACACAGCAGATTGTTGGCACTATGCGTACGATGCGATTCGAAGAATTTTTATCAACTCGATTATAGCGCATTCGGCTCTCAACCCAACCCGTACAGCTTCAGATTGATATTACGGTACCCGCTCAAGTCACAACTTCCATTTCGTCAGTTCCAGCTAATCCTCGATGCAACCACGTGTTCCGATACGAGTCATCAAATTGGGCGGAAGTCTGCTGGAATTATCTGACCTGCAGCAACGATTTCACGCCTGGCTGGGGATGCAGACACCGGCCCGCAATTTGATTGTCACTGGCGGCGGTAAAGCCGTTGAAGCCGTCCGCGAACTCGACGCGACTCACCACTTCAACTCCAAGTTTACCCATTGGCTATGCGTTGATCTTATGAGCGTCATGGCCACGCTGGCCAGTGAATTGCTCGGGCTTGAACAACCCCTATCCACCCCCGGTGAACTCAGTGACTTTCTCAACCGGACCTTTGAGATTCCAGCGATCGCCTGCGTCCAGCCGATCGCTTACTACACGCCCTCGATCGCGCGGCAGAGAAACTGTTCGCTTCCGGAGTCCTGGGATTGCACCAGTGACTCAATCTCTGCTTGGCTTGCCAGTGCACTTGGTGCTGACCAACTCGTCTTACTCAAGTCGATGGAGACTGAGATTGCGCCAATCAGTAGTTTATCACTAGACGCAATCCGTACTTTAGCAGACCGCAGCGCAGTGGACCCCGTTTTCCCACATGCTTGCCAGAACTTGAAGGACGTTCGAATAGTTAATCTTCGAAAAGTGGCGTAAGCTTCCAGCTTGCGTCAGTTGTTGGTACCTCTGACTATGACTGCCATTGAACTTCGCTTAGTGAGCCGTCCGCGTTAGTTAGCCACATGGCACTCACTTTAGGCACGTAGGTCTGTCTCTCCGAGACGGATACCGCGATTTTATCGCGGTTAATGCGAGTCGCAGAGCGACTCAGCCACGTGATAGCCCACGGGCTATTCCGTAATGGTTACTGGGCGGCGGTTTTGTAATTGCAACAAGCGGCGAATCGCTGGCTCGTCCAACTGGCCAGAGGCTTGCTGCAAAACCGCGGCAGGATTGGGAGCCTGATCGGGATGCGAGTTGCTCCAAAGTTCGATGGCTTGCAGCTTTGCGTGCTCGCGCTCTGCCTCGGGTGCAAGAAAATCAAACTTCAATTCAGCTAGGTTAGTCGAGGATTTTAAGGATCGTCCAGCGACCAGCCGCACTGCGGAATAGGGGTCGTTCAATAGCTGAGCCAACAGCGGCGTCTCCCAATCCGATCCGGAAGCCTCGCGGGCGGGCTGCCAACCGTAGTGCCAAGCCGTTACGATCCGTTGTGCGGCATCTCCTTTCAGCAGCCATTCGATCGATGCGGCCACGTCCGCCGACGCATTCGCTTCATTCGATGTCATCCATTCGGGAAGCTGCGTTCCGTACCAAGCGTGCAAACGCTCGGCGGTCCATGCTAAAGACTTGTCTAGGTGACAAAGGTTGCAAGCGTTTGGGCGACCTGTCGCGTAGCTTGTGGTAGCGCTAGGATTGTCGACGCGATGACTGCGCATGGCGCGGAACAAGGCAAAGGAAGTCCGTGGCATGTGGCAGTTATAGCATTCGCTGCCCGATGAACCGGCGGCATGGTGCGTATGTGCGGCTATATCTTGAGAAATGGCTGTGTGGCATTTCAAACAAACGTCATTGCCTTGGGCCAGTGTGGTGAGTTGCTGGTTCGGATCGGCGCTGTGCATCGAGTGGCAAGTGATACAAGTTAACTCGCCTTTCTGAAAGCAGGCAGAAGCCATTAAGCCCGAGTACTCGCGGCCGCCAACACGACCAGTGCCATCCTCCCAGTGGCTGTCATGAAAAGGGTGCCGTGGATCCTTCCTTGCCTCAAAGTCGATGGTTTTTTGTGCGGCATTCAAATTGCCACCGGCGCGATATCGCGGGCCCCCCGTGTAGTAATCACGGTCGCGGATAAAGTCGCTGTGGCATTGCCCACAAACTTGCGATGCAACTCTGGTTGGAACATGTCCTGGATGGATGATTGGGTCGGTCCCCTTTTCCGCCGCGATCCGTTGGTCGCCCTGCCAGCGAATATGCGCTTCGCCTGGACCGTGGCAGGCTTCGCACGAAATCCCGAACTCCACAACTTCTGTCTGGAACCGCTTCGTGTCGAAATCATGATTCGGCTTGCCTTCCAGCGAATGGCAAGCAATGCAGTTGGCATTCCAGTTCGCACGCATTTGTCGCACTGCCGGTGGCGCAACAAAAGAGTCCTCGTAGGGAATCCAACGCTGTTCGTCGATGAAAAAGACCCAGGGGAAAATGCGCAGCTCATTGGAATTGCGACTTGGCAACCAGTAGATCTGCATATGGTGCGAGCCAGTGACCAGCATCACTTGACGCTCGACCATCTGAGGTGGCGGCGCGCTGATAGAACTCCCTTCTTGGAATCGTTGGTACTCAATATCCGGATCCGGCGCGGTCACCCAAAATGCGTCTCCACGTCGCTCGACCGTACATGTTGTTCCACGCCGCGTTAGCTGCCTGCCATCGAAGGGTGCCTGAATTGATTCAGAGGAAGCGACTTGTGTCATCGTGCGGTGGAACGAACGATGCCAAGACTCATGACTCTTTTCGTGGCAACTTTGACAAGCTTGCGAGGAGAGATAGCCCCGCGCAGGGACTTGTTCAGGTACCTTCCATGCCGCGCTTTCCACTTTCGGCTGATCGATGGGCGTCGCCCGATGCGCACCCTTAGGCGGCGTATCGCGTTGCTTTGAACAAGCGCCGATTACCAGCATGCCGATCACTAGGAGCGGCATCACTTTCCAAAAGGAACGTTGACTCTGGGTTAGTGCTACGATAGTAGAACTCGAATGCACTTTAGCCTCGGCGAACGCTGAAGCGTTGGAGGAATGAGAAATCAAAAACTTGCTCTAAGCACGCGTTCGACGGCGACGCAATGCCATGGTTCCCGCTCCCACGCCAACCAAAAACAGTGTTGAAGGTTCTGGGACTGCGGCAATAGCGTAAGATCCGTTTGAAAATGATAGATCGGTGATGGTGGCAGCTGTCGCATCAAGCAATTCGGTGGCACTGCTGCCGACAAGAAACGGATCATTCAAAGAAATCGCAAAGTTTCCTGAAAAAAGTCCGATCGTGTCAATCTTCAGCGTGGCGATTTTTACAGTCGTATTCATACCTACAGTTTGCGTTCCTGCATTGAAATTGACTCCCGGCTGCGCGATGGATGCAATACCAACTGATGGCGCACTCGCAAAACTACCTGGACCTAGATCCCAAAAGTAGCCACCTCCCGTCAATTGAACCCCATTGAACAAACTGTTATTAAACACACCTTGATCCGCCGCTAACACATGGGCTGCGTCATTCCCAATGTAAACG
>JANLQO010000418.1:0-4625 GCA_031367855.1 Planctomycetia bacterium
CAACGACGAAATCCTGCAAATCAAACGCGAATTGGCGGCTAGGTTCGACAACGATCTGACGCAGATTGTCGCGGATGCAAGGTCCCGGGAACGCAACGCGATATCATTGCCGCCACGTCCATTCAAGTCCGAACAATCGCATGCAACTGAGCCGGCGGTCGGGTCGGTTTTGAAATCATCGCACATAGCGCCGGCCCGCTGATGCGTATCGTTCGTCCTTTCAAAATCATGCTGAAGCGATTGCTTGCATACTTCGCACGTCCAACACTTCCGGATGTCCTTTACGATCATCCTGAGCTGGGTACTTTTGACTTTATTCCAGAGGTTGGCTGGGGGAAATCCATCGACGTCGACGGTCACCGCATTCAACTCTATCTTGGCTCGAATGGTGAGATGCCCAGTCAAAGCATGCTCGACTGTTTGCATTACTGGATTGGCAACTGGGTGACGCGACGGTCAGAGATCAACGAATACATTACTCAGCAATGTCGATCCTGGCTCCCACATGATACTGGACCAGGAGCAAACCGATTGTTTTTGAGTTCAATCGAAATTCTTTGGCCGGAGAAACTTTTGGGTGTCGAAAAACGATGATTTGGAAATGTCAAATCGATTCTATGGGGTTCAATCTATAACTTCGTATGCCGGCACCGGTTCCTGAATACAGGTGGGGGTAAATTCAATCCCTTCGTAGATGTCGCGAAGAGATAAAGAGCATCCGAGGAATGGCAATCGGATCGATGCCTCGACGTCGTCGTAGTTCTCGCGGAGAAATCCCTTTTCTGTACGTCGCATCACGATAGCAATCGGCGTGTGTTGCTCCAGGATGATGTAGCATGCCAACGAAGGGATTTCCAGGTATGCGGCGAGCTTCTCATCCAAGTCATACTGCCGAGTCGACGGAGATAGGACTTCTAGAATGAGAACCGGTGCGTCTTGGTATACCTCGGTCGGAGCATTGCTTTCGCAAACAACTTGAAGGTCGGGATAGTAGAACCGTGTCCGTCCTAGCCTGCGAATCCGAACCCTCGTATCCGAATCAAAGGGTTGGCATCGCTGGCCGTTGAGCGCTCGCTTAAATTGATAGAAGCAGTTGCCTTTGACTCGATTGTGACGGTTCGTTGCTCCCGTCATGGCTCGAACCCAACCATCGATGTATTCGCTTCGCGTAGCGGCCATCTCTTCAGAAGCCAAATAGTCTTCGACCGACACGAACTCGGGAATCTCTGCAGTACTCATGACCTCTTCCAAATTTTTTCTCAGGTTTGGGGATACTAAACCGGCAATGCTGGCGGACTATGAACGAAAAGGTTCCGTTGCGCAAGTCAACAATCACTCGTGTCACGATTCAAGTCGCAGCTTAGAATAACCTGGCCACCGAATCGACGCAAAAGTCCACTATACTGCTGTGGTCGTTTATCGAACTCGGGCTGCGTTGAGGGGCAATGTATGGCGATCTCGTGGAAGCAATTGGGTGAAGAATGGTTGGTGGAAGATCCGCAGGTAGCGCTCGGTTGGCGCGATGGCGAATTACCTGAGGACAAGCAAAATCTCATCGATTATTTGCAGATGCAGTTGGCGGTCAGTGGATTGCCGCTGCCGACGACTACCGGCTCGGGACAGCATAAAGCCATGTGGCAAGGGGCGTTGCTTTCGAACCTGCAAGAGAAGAATCGCCTGCTTTCCGAGCACCGAGCCGCAATCGATGAGCGCATCGAGGGCTTCTTGCATTCGTGTTTGGGAGACGCTCCGTTCGGTGAGCCGCTGCGCTTGCCGCACCCGACACTGTGCCTCGACCGTCACGGCATGGCCCGCATTCTAAGTTTGCCTGCCGAGGGCGATCGCTTTGAAAATGAGTTGCTGGCCAGCTATCGCACGCACAATGGAGTCGTCCACAACCCACGCGCCGATCGACGCACCACTCAAGGCACCTTTCACGTTTGTGAAGGCGGGTTGCCAATTCCCGATGACAAACGCGCAGTGCCCAAAGGCGCGTTCGCAAGACTTTTGCAATTGTCTTTCAAGCCGCCAGCAGATTCGTTGACGCTGCCTTACTCGAGTGCCAGTAATCAACCGGCACGCATGTTCGTCTCACTGCTCATTCGACCGTTAGTGTGTCCGGCAGTACCGGGATACTGTCGACACAAAACGATGGAAGTTCGCTTCTTCGCGCCCGGTGGTTTGGTCAGTAATCTAGATTTCGTCGAGTCGATTTTTGGCAACGCTGGCGATCCTCTGTTGCCAGAGAACGATGCGGGTTTGGACGTGTTGCACTGGTCCGGGCATACGGGTTGCGTGATCCTGGCACCGCATTTGAGTCAAGCGACCAAGTATGATCTTGGCCTGCCGCATTGGGACGATGCCACCGAGCGTCAGCGTCGCGATTCGATGTGCTATCGCGATCGCCATGAAAAGTACAACGATGGCAGCGCATTCAAAGTGACTTGCCGAACGGCTGCGGGCGTGATCGTTACTTTGATCGCCGATAATTACTTTGGTTACTGCAAGAAGGAAGTAAAGACACAGATCAGCTACGCCGCCAACCTGATGGGCAACGTCGAAGAAGAGCATGCGGGCGGCACGATGGCTTTTCCAAGTTACAGTCTCGGTGATGAGTTTCAAGTCAACAGTCAGCGCTATAACGGCCGCACTTTTGTGGACGTCGCGCGGGAATATGCCGAGTTTGTTGACGTGAAGCCCGAAGGATACGGCGTCGACAAATTCTGCGAGCGATTGGTTTACATCCCTGAGAATGCGCGCGCGAGTTTATATGACCAATCGATTCGTTGGCTAAGCGACGCAGGCGAATTTGGTATTTCATTGGAACCGAACAAAGTCTACATGGCCCCCAGTGGTTACAAAATCCACATGGAAAAGCATCCTTCGGCGCCATCGTGGCGATTGATCGGTACTAGCGGAGAAGGAATTGTGTGTCACAAGCCGTGCACCGTCAGCGGTGGTGGCAAGAGCGAGATCAGCAAGTCTTTGCGCGACTATATGCTCAGCGGTCCGATCTTCGTCAGCGATCTAAAGTCGGACTTCGAAAAACTTGACGAACTGTTTTCGAAAGATTATTCGCTGCGATGGAAGCCCGAATCAACCGAAAAACCGAACTACGAAGAACGTCCCAGCCGCTCGGTGCTCGACCCTCACCGCACCCTCGGTAGCGTGATCAAATTGCTGACAACGTCGCGAGAGTACACCGATGAATACAACTTGTGGCTGCGATCGATACCGGGCTCGATTTACGCGATGGCCTTCATCATCAAACGTTTTTCGAAGCCCGAATGGCAAGGAAATTGGCGCGAACACTTCAGTGTCGATGTGGTCAATGGTGAACCTGGCCACGAACTGAAATATCACAATCGCAAGCTGGTCGGAATGTATTTGCGGGTTGGTCTCGATAGCGAACGGCGCTGGCAGACTTACAAACTGCGGCAAGATTTTGCCGCAGCATTCAAGATTCAGTTGGAAGATGACATCACCGCGTCCGTGGTAGTCCCTGGAAAATATTTGGACCAGCAAGTCGACGCGGGTCGCAGCTACAAGTTCGTTGCGAATTGCGAATATCGATTGTTCCAACGCCCCGATGACGCTATTCATCGCGGTTTAGATAAACAGACGGAGTTGGATATGACCGCAGCGGATAATTTTTTCTGCAACTTCGAGCCGCTGGACCGAGAGCATACCCAAGCCATCATCAAAGATGTGATGCACTTTGATCAATTCACTGAGCCCATGCAGCACATGCTAAAAGAGTCGCTTGAGAAGGGCGCTGCCTATGTAGTTAGTTCCGCTCATCCGCGGTTGGTGGATGGAGAGCCGTCGAAGAATCCGCGATATTTGCAAGATCGCCAGGATTTGGCCGCTCCCGAAGAGAGATATATAGCGATGCGAGGCTTGAAATTGTTCCGTCGCCTGTCCGCCGATGCACCCATCTACCAACCGGTCACAGCGGTCCTGTCGGGTCGCCGCAACAATCCGCCGGATAAAGCCGCTGGCATTCGATCGCTGGCCGTCTACAACCCGATCCACTATCAAGAATTGCCCGAGTTATTCATGGACTATGTCTGCTCGCTGACGGGCAAAAGTCCCTCGACGACGGGTGCCGGAAGCGAAGGCGCGCTTACCAAAAGTCCCTTCAATGCCGTGTTGCCGGTGCATGATTTGAACGCCGCTTTGGTCGGCATGATTCTCACGCGGTTGGGTGGCTATTCGACTGCCGCGGGCTTCATCGGCAATTATGTCGAAGTTGGGCACGACGTTAGTTTGCTAGTGCCGGAACTCTGGTGTCGCCTAACGCCCGAGGAGCGTGTACCAGATTTCTTGATCGCTGGCGGAATGTTGCAGCCACTTGAAGACTACACCTACGACGGTCGCACGATCCTGGCCAGTCGCCTTGGCTATCGTATCACCTCACGTTTCATTCGCCGCTACTTTGGTCGCTTGTTCGACAACCCCGACAAGGTTTTCGATGAGCGCATTCTGTGTCCAGAAACTCAAGATCCTGAGGCGTTCGCGGATGGCATTGAGTACATCGTGGAAGCTCAACAACGGGTAGCGATGCAGTACTTCGAAGACAATAGTTACCAATATGCCTGCCCGCCACTGCAAGCGGTGCTGGC
>JANLQO010000370.1:0-23133 GCA_031367855.1 Planctomycetia bacterium
GTTGAAGTGAATCCAGAACAGACGATCGTTTGGAATGGCCCCGATCATAGTAGTAATTGCGAAATGGAATGCCCCGTTCAGAATTACATCCTGGTTCCGTTGCAAAATGGAAATAAACAATTTGGCTGGCTGGTCGCGATTGACAAGAGTTTTTCTCCCGATTTATTACCCGCACACGATAGTGATAACTGCGACCGAAACAGCTTTGAATTCGGAACTGCGGAGGCAGGATTGATGCGAACGCTAGCGGTGATGCTGGCAACGCATGCGAGAAACAATGAATTGTACCGGGAGAAGGAAGCCTTACTGGTAGGTGTAATTAGTTCCCTTGTAAATGCCATCGATGCCAAGGATGCTTATACATTCGGCCATAGCGACCGTGTGGCGTCGGTATCAAAGCGCATCGCGCGAGAAATGGGTTTTTCTGACGCCGAATGCGAACAGGTATACATGGCCGGGTTGTTGCACGATATCGGTAAGATCGGCGTCCCCGACAATGTGCTCGGCAAGCCAGGTAAACTGACCGAGGATGAGTTTCATTTAATGCGAAAACATCCAACTATTGGATTTGATATTCTTAAACACCTCAAGCCACTGGCGTATGCCCTGCCGGGTGTATTGTGCCATCATGAATCCCTGAATGGTCAAGGCTATCCTCATGGCTTGATCGGCGAACAAATTCCCATGCTTGGGCGGATTATCGCAGTTGCAGATAGCTATGATGCGATGACAAGTGATCGCATTTATCGAAAAGGCGTGGCGACCTCGATCGCTGAGGACGTGTTGCGCCAAGGCGCCGGTACTCAATGGGATTGTAGCGTCATTGACGCATTCTTCGCCGCCCGCTCGGATATCTATGCGATTTGCGGAACCGGTGAAATTCAGGCAGAGGTGGCGTACCTCTCTTTCGACGGCACAATGCTGACGACTGCTCCAAGCGTTCATTGAATCACCTGCATTTTTTGGGGTTCAGTGTAGGATGCCGGCAACATTGTTGCGAAAAATCAACACCCGCTGTGCCCACCTGGCAGGGCTATCCGTCGCGTAAGTGTTTGGTGTCATTAGGTTTGGCGACAGTGTTTTAGATTCTGGTACGCAGCGGCACTCGGCTTGCTTGAGTTTGGACTGTTCCCTCCGTCCACACCATCAGCGAGCTAATTATGCATTGCTTCGATTGTTGCATATCGAGAATGGCTACTCTGGTTTTTGGTCTATCGCTAAGTTCCATTCCATGTCTTGCTTCCGACAGGCTGAAGGTTGCCCTCGTTGACGGTCGGCAGATCGCTGGTCACGTCGATTCACGCACCGACTTAGATCGACTGTGGATTGCGCGCACCGAAGGTAATGTTGAACTTGCAAGTGGATTCCTGTGGGCTGAAATAAGCACTGGCGAAGTGGGAAGCGAAAGGCTGAACGCAGAGGAATTGCGACGCTGGTCGATTGAAAGACATATACCGCATACCTCCAAATTGGACACAACCTTCAAGCAAGTCGACAAGCGGGTCGCAATGAATGTCCAGCCAAACGCAAAGCCCCCGACTTCATCGGTAAAGTCGTTAGCAATCAGAGCCTTTGTCGGGCAATGGGATCAAGATGCACAGTCCGATGGCTTGCAGATCTTCGTATCGCCGCTGGACAAAGATGGTCGACTAGTACCCGTAAGCGGCCAGATCGATTTCACCCTCATGAGCGAAAAAGAAGCCTATGGAGGTCAACCGATTTCCAATTCGCATCCGAAGTTTGCTCCTATCGCCCAAATCAGCCAAAAGGTTCGGGCCAGTGATTTTGCCAATGGACCTGCGGTCTACCACCTTGCATTTCTCAAGCAGCATCCGGACTTCGATCCAAGAATTGCAACTCAGGCGCTGCTCCATGCTAGGCTCGCGATACCCGGTCGCGGAGTATTTGAAGCCAGCGATGCGCAAGTCAGTTTACGTGAATACAGTCGGTTCCGAGATCAAATGCAACTGTATTCCCGATCTCGTTACTTGCCAATAGAGAGTGGGGGACTTGCAAATCCCTAGTTGGGGATCGCATTACGCGCCTTTTCAGGGCGTGATAGGAACTGGTCGCTTCTCCTGTCTGCTCAAGGTTTTCTTGCGTCGATTGGTGCTACGACGATTTGCCGAACGACGCTCGACAGCTACCTTTTCTGTTGATTTAGCAGCCCGGCGTTCCTTGCTTCGACGATTAGCAGTCGCCCGTTTTTCTAACAAGTGTTCGAGTTCTTTAGGGATCGGTGCCACTTGCGTTGCTCCGCCATGAGTGATGAAAATTAGAGAAATATCCCTAACAGCAAACGTGGATTAAGTATGCCACTAGGTCATGGTACGATGGCTTGTCCTGGGTTCGTCGAGGCGGCGTGGCCGTCTTGCGAAACGTCTGAACCAGTTAGCGGCATATGCATTGGGTTCATAAAAATGACCGGTGAAGGCATTGACTCTTGGTGCGGTATGAATCCAGAAGGTGCGCTGCTTGGAATGTAGCATTGTTGATTATTGCGTTGGCGCGGCGGAATCGAATAACAAGGAAGCTCCGCTTCAAACTTAGCGCGGTCGACAGGTTTTAACGGTCCATACAAAAGTGGAGTAAGCGACTTTCGCGATTGTTGCGGATCCAGATCGCGGCATCCACGATCATCGGGAATGATACGAGGCAATAGCGTGATGATGATTTCATTTCGCTCGCGCGTCGTTTCGCGACGCTGGAATAACCATCCCACAAGCCACAGGTCGCCAAGAATTGGCACTTTGTTGCGACTATCGTTGTCGGTTTCCTTGATGAGACCGCCAATCACGATGGCTTCTCCATCCCCTAATAACACACTGGTCTCTACTTGAGTAATCTCGCTTTCAGGCAGTTGCGAAGTGGGGTTGATTCTGCCCGTCGAAACTTGCGGCCTTACATGAATGAGCACTTGGCCATCGTCAGTGATCGATGGCAGGACTTTTAGAATCACGCCGACATCGAGAAAGTTGACACTTTGTAAAGAGCTCGTTTGCGTGGTTGTCGTAAGCAAGTAGCCGATTTTGGCACCCACTTGCATGGAAGCTTCTTGGTTGTTCAGTACGGCAACTTTGGGCGAAGCCAGTGTTTTAGCGTCCGTGGTTGCTTGGATTGCCTCAATGATGCCGGTTAAATCGTGGCCCTGAATTTTCAGCGTTGATGTGGGAGTACCGCTCGTGGCGAGTCCGGTCGTGCTCATGGTGACATTCGAGTTGGAAATACGTGCAATTTCTTGAAGGTTTACTCCATGTCGACAGTTGTCTTTCAGAGTCACTTGCAATACGTGTGCTTCGATTAATACTTGCCGCGGCGGAACGTCAGCCTGGCTTAAGTAGTCACTTATGCGCTGTAAATACTCGGGCAAGTCCTCGACGACCAGTTGCTCCTGGGCGCGTCGCTGATCCGTCGGTACGGATTGGTGAACAAAGGACTGACCCACCGGAGAAAGCAAGCCTTGAACAATCTTATCAACATCCGTTGCAGTCACATAATTCAATGTAAAGACTTGCACACCACGCCCTTGCGTGGCTGCTGATATCTTGTTGTCTGCCGCAATTTTGGAAACGATGACCGTATTGTTTTGTTGAGTCCAAGTGTAACCGTTGGTTGTCAAAATCGCGTTGAGCGCGTCTTCCAGACGCATGGCAGTGATATTGACGGAGATTTGTTCGGTGACGTCGGCTCCCATGATCAAATTCAAACCATGTTGTTCTGCAATCAGGCCAAGGATCTTGTTCAGCGGTGCATCGTGCGCGGTGAGAGAAATGAGATCCTGCTTGGATGATACGCTTATATTCTCAAGTGAACCGTTGGCGCCCAAAGGTAGATGTAACAACTGCCTGGGTGCAGGTGCAGGTTCAGCATCTGCGATCGGGATTTCTGCTTGTGATGCCGTCAAGCGAATAGGTACTGCGGATCGGAGCAACTGGGTTGGCGGTGGTGTGGTAGACGCAGCCAGTATGATTTTGTCGGATCGCCACTCAGCAGTATCGCTTCCCGGAACGCTCGGCAAGCCAGCCTGCTCGAACACCGACGATTTCAAGTTACGGTCGACAAGTCCGCGATTGCCGGCTGGCTGCGCTCTGAAATCTAGCGTTGGCGGGCGATCATTCCCTGACCTATTAAGCTGTGCAATGGGAACATCACCAAGGGGGGCTGCAGGCTGCTTGGCCTGAGTGCTTGGAATGATCTCATCGTTGGCAACAACTACCGAAGCTCGTTGAGACGTTGATGCGGGGGGAGTAGTGCAGCCCGCAGTAAAGAGCGAATTGAGCAGGAGGAAAGCCAATGCCCAGCCATAACCTCCTAAAGAAGTCGATGTAATACTCTCATGCAGGTTCATCCGACTTGCTAGCATTTGTTCAACTGTTTAGCGATGAGATGGGGCAACTTCTCCGGATTGAATCGGTGTTCAATTGATTTTAATTGACTCTAAGCTGACGGAATGCGCAAAACTCACTTACTGCAACGGGTTGGTACCTTGCTTGGTGTTCGGTTCGCGATCAACCCGATCACACTTGCATTGCCAATGTGCGATATAGCCAACTCCACTGCAAAAAACCGGGTAGAGTGAGTTGAATGCAATTCCCGCATTTGAAAGTTCTACAATAACTTGTAACTCTTTCTGGATGACCTTCTGACATGTCAGAATCTACAAGCCGATCGTTTGTGAAGCCCTAAAGCGGCGCGGAGATCACCATCTTACGAACTGACTCAGGCCTGGAATTTACTGCACCACGCCTTGAAACGCTGACATTGTTCGAATTGGCGTGGGGCTGAATGTTCAAGGTCGAGGAATCCCGCTATGAATGATCCATCAAAAGTTGAATCGATTCTTCTTGTCGCTTTGGAACAGAGAACGGACGAGGCACGTTCTGCCTACCTAGATGACGTTTGCAGAGGCAATCCCGCCCTGCGGGAAAAGGTTGATCAACTTTTGGCGGCCCACCCAAAAGCAGTTGAATTTCCAGAACAAATCGCATCACCGGCTGATGAGAAGACCGCTGTATATGTTCCCTCCACTGAACAATCATCGTATTTCGTCGCCGGGCGATACAAGCTGCTCGAAAAGATCGGCGAAGGGGGCATGGGCGAAGTTTGGGTCGCCGAACAGACTGCGCCTGTCCGACGCAAGGTCGCGCTCAAGCTGATCAAAGCAGGCATGGATTCCAAGAGCGTTTTGGCCCGATTCGAGGCCGAACGACAGGCGCTGGCGGTAATGGATCACCCCAATATCGCAAAGGTGCTCGATGGGGGACTTACTGAGCAGGGACGGCCCTTTTTTGTGATGGAGTATTTCAAAGGCGTTCCGATTACCGAGTATTGCGACGCGGCGCGGCTCAGTATTCAAGAGCGGCTTGGGCTATTCACCCTTGTTTGCCAGGCGGTACAGCATGCCCATCAAAAGGGGATCATCCATCGCGATCTTAAGCCGTCAAATATTTTGGTCGCGCTGTATGACGATAAGCCAGTTCCAAAGGTGATCGATTTTGGGCTGGCCAAAGCGATGCATCAGTCGCTGACGGAACGCACGTTGCACACGGCACACGATATTGTTCTGGGCACACCACTCTACATGTCGCCCGAACAAGCGCTGCTCAACAACCTCGATGTCGATACTCGCTCCGACATTTATTCACTCGGCGTGCTTCTTTACGAACTCCTCACAGGCACAACGCCGCTGGAAATAAAGCGATTCAAGGAAGCGGCGTGGGATGAAGTGAAGCGAATCATCCGCGAGGAGGATCCACCTTTACCTAGTACGCGGTTGAGCTCCATCTCAACGCTGCCATCACTGGCGGCGGGAAGACAGCTAGAACCAAATGGGCTTACGAAGCTCGTGCGCGGCGAACTTGACTGGATTGTAATGAAAGCGCTGGAGAAGAATCGCAATCGCCGCTATGACACGGCCAACGGCTTTGCAGCCGATGTCCGGCGCTTTCTAGCCGGCGAACCAGTACAAGCGGCGCCACCAAGTGCGACTTATCGGTGGCGAAAGTTTGCGCAGAAGAACCGGGTGATGCTCGCGACTGCGGGTGCCTTTGTTGGGTTATTGCTCTTAGCCGTCGCGGTAACTAGTTGGCTCGCGGTGCGTGCCATCCGGGCCGAAACCAGGACGGAACAAAAGCGGGGTGAAGCAGAGAAAAACGCGAAAGCAGCGGAAAACAATGCAAATCTTTATCGGAATTCCGTTTTCACCATCGCGCAGGCACAAGTGGATGCTGTGATCCAGAGCCGATATCTGCAAACGGACCTCGATTTGATGGAAGCGAAAACCGACCCCCGCCTTGGTTTGGTTCGATTGGCGAAGTCGCTCAACCGACAGAACAACAAGAGTTCGACGCAGCTGCCAAATACCGCAGGAGGCATGATTACGCATAGTATGGACTTGGACACGCTACCTAAATACCAAAGACTGCGAGAATTCATTACCGCCGCCGTACTAATTTCCGGCCAAGCGTTTGTGCCTCTGTTGCCACCAATCTCGCATGATGGACAAGCTGTCCTGGCTCACTCGCTGAGTTCCGACAATCAGCGACTACTTACTTTCGGCGCGGATGACACGGCGCGACTTTGGAACGTAAAGACCTCCCAGCTAATTGCAGTGCTTCGACGAGGCGATGAGCGTGTTGTGGATTGGGGATTTAGTCCCGATGGCAAGCTGGTTTTCACCGACGATGCAGCCAGTGTAGCGCGGATTTGGAATGGCATTACAGGAGAATACCGCGCATCAACCGATGCGCGTGCGGGTCGCTATGTTCCGCCGACCGGACGAGACAATCCAACGAACGCGGACAAAGATGTTCAAAGCAGTTTGCGAGAATCGGTCGCGATCGCGGGCCAACGACTGCTCACCCGTCGAGTCGCCACCAAGCTTGATAAAACGGGCACAACTAGGCGATTGAACTGGGACAACGGCGCTGAACTTTGGGATTTGGATGGACGTCTTGTCACCCAGTGGGATGGAACAGATCGGAATATTGAGACGTTCAATTTCGTCGGAGATGGACGCTGGGTGACCACGAGCGCCGGTTCGACGGTCATTGTTTTTTCTGCCGACGATGGCAAAGAAGTCGCTAGACTCGAGCATCCAGGAACTGAAACAAGCCAAGCAGTCACGGTGAGCCCCTCCGGAAAGTGGCTGGAGACGATCACGGATGAACCAGGCAACGAGGAACCCGCCGCATATCGATTGCATTTCTGGGATACCAAAACGTGGCGGCGACACCCCGTTGCAACGAAGGCCCGATCAGCAGGAGAGTTTTTGACGGACGATTACTTGAGAGCTGCCGAGTTCGGAGACAGCTTTGGAGGTCAGCCCCTCTTTATCTTAAAAGTGGGGCGAGAAGTGCCGCTCTCTGAGTTCAATGCTTATGATTGCCGCGTGCGTATCGACGGTGAATCCGTGCGAGTTTTGGCTAGCGTGTATGCCTTATCGGGTAACACAAAAGTCGATTTGATTGACGGCTTGACCGGGACTAGGATTCCTCCGCCTGCGAGCACTCCATTTCATCCCGACTTAGCGAAATTCTGTCTGAATAGTCGATTTGTGCTCAGTCCGTTGGGCGATACGCTAGTCGACTTGCACGTGAACAAGTCAATTTACCTAGAAGGTGATGGCGATTCAGTTTGGACAGAAGTCTCAGGTGCCGGCTTTTTGAAAATCTCGCACACGGGTTGGCACTCAATCGAAATTAGGAACGTTCCCTACGATTCGCCATTGAGCCAGTTTCCGGATTTGCTTGAAAAATGGACCAAAGTAGCCGTCCGTGGCGAACTCAACGCTGAAGATGAATTCGTCAAATGGAAGGAATCAGAGTGGGAAGAGAAACGCCAAGAACTAGCCGCCATCCCTCCGCCGATAAAAGACTTTCAATTTCCCGGCTATGTTGCGAACGACAAATTGCATTGGCTGCGGGCGGAGTACAACGAAGCGACTGAAGCGACCGAAAAGCGACGTTTGGCGCAAGAGCTTCTTCGGAGAGCTGAGGAGAGCGGTGACAAGATCGAATCGGTGCGCTGGCAAGCCGTTCTCGCCAAATAATGTGTGTCTGTCCGGCGGAATCGTCATTTTTTCGCCACCGAACGCCTATTCGTTCGACGCTCGCGTCGAGCTTGAAACGTGATACTGGCCATGCACGCCGAGTTTTTCGAAGCAGCGTAGATCTAACGGCAATGAGAGGCGCTATTGCGCTTGCGACGATGCTTTTCGCCGCAACGAATCGCTTTCACAATCTGTTACTCCTAGCGGAGTAAAAACAATTGACGATTCGCCTTCGGCGGTGGCGTTCGTCATTCGGGCGTTCAGTGCGTTGATAACTAACAAAGCATCCAGCGGTGATGCGATTCCATCGCCGCTGGTATCGTAGTAGGCGGTATCAACGAGCGTCGCAGGGCTGGTAGTGCGATTCAGCAAATTGACAATCATTAGCGCGTCCAAGGGGCTGACGATTTGATCACCCGACACATCGAGTTGATTGGATTGATTCTGTCTGTACGCTGGCGTTGCCGGAACTGGAGTGGAGATCAAAGGCAAAGTTGGCCAATAGTACCACGAAGGATTCGACCAAGGTGGCAAAGAAGGGTAAGTTGGTGCCGGGGGCAAAGATTGCGGATCGGGATAGATCGGGCCACCGACATAGATAATAGGTGCTGGGGTGACGCAGTTACCAGGGACGGCGCCGGGTGTACCGCAAACCAGCATCGGCTGAACGGTTGAGTCCACGGTGCCAATTCCGACATCGATCGAGATCTCATCGAGGAAAACGTTCAAACCAACCACAGCAATTTTCCCCTTTGTCGAACCTGATTCAAAAATGATCCGATACTCACCTGGGGCTAGCATCACCAAGGGCGCAGAACGAGTATCGCCTGGTACCATCGCGATTTGAATCACGACTTCATTTTTGGAATTTACCAACGTAGCCCAAACGGCTGTTGAATTGCCGTAGATCGATTGCGAGGGAGATAATCGCGATGCGACCAATAAATGAACGAGCCGCGAAGTGGAGACGGAAAAGGACTGCTCGGCAATTGGATGTACCGCGTCGAGTGCAATCGTACCGATTTGGGTTGGTATCAAGGCTTTAAGTGAATAAGCGGCGAACATCTCAAACGAACCAACTTGATATCTTGCCGGTCCAGCGGTCGGTGTCACAGCAATGAAATAGCTTTGGTTCGGTTCGACATCGCGAACCTGTATCACCTTTGTACCGTTGGAGTTGCTGAGAATGCGAAACGGAAGCGGATCGCCAGCCTGATCGTACACGGCCACATCCGGGATCAGTCCGTCTTGCACGCGCGCTCTGACGACTACGTTCATGAATTCCGCATGATCGACCTCTCCTACCCCTTCCAATCGGTAGAGTGCCGAAGTCGATTGCAAATCCAGTGTACCGCTGGCAGCATATCGCACTGTCGTGCCAACAATGGCGGGTAACGCAATTGCCATCGCTGGATCAAATACAAATTGAGGCTGCTCACGCCAATCGCGATTCGCGTCTTCGTTCCTGTCTTCCGGAGTCGCATTTAGTCTAACGCCGGCATAGAGTCTCTGAAGTTCCTTAATGTCGTTCGAGGTGGGTTTGGTTGCACTCGATTCACCGTGAAAGAACTTCGGGGAAGCAGGATCATTGCTGTGTCCGACACCGAGTACGTGTCCAATTTCGTGCAAGGCGACCGAAAGCACCTGCTGCCAGTCGTGCCAATCAGCATTTGAATTGAGAAGGATATCGCCCGCCCAAGTCCCTTGCGAGATCACGCTATGCGGAATCGCTTCAGCCAGCACATTGTTGCTCAGCGGTACAGCGCCGACGCGAATATCACCGAACCGCAAATCGCCTTGAGTCGGTCCGAAGGAACCAAATGGCTGGCCCGCATCGGCGACTTTGGTAACATGAGTTCCCAGTGGGCTTAACCATTCGTTGAACGCTTGCTCAAATGCCGTTTGCCATTGCTGGGTGGATCCGGTCGAAGCCAATTCTGAAAATAAGCTGCTCGAACTATCTGCCAGCGTTGTTCCATCGGGCGCGAAACTGTAGGTGAGTTCCGCGAGATTGAGCCAAGGAATCGCAGCCGAGGCGCTCGCCGTCCCATCCAGCGTCAACCGCGGAGCAAGCGACTCGATTCGCAGCGGACGGAACAACTTGTGGCTTGGCAGTGAGTTTCTGGTACCGAACATGAGTTGGTGGCCTAGTCAAAATCGATGTCGAGCGTCTAGAGTAACCCCAAGAGTGGGTCTCGCCCGCCATCGCAAACAAAATAATTCTTGAAATACCAGACGGATAACCAAATTGTAAATCACTTGGACGGTTGCGATGCAAGTGTGCGAAATTGCTCCATCTCTTGCAGGTTTTTTAAATCTGGATCTGTAGCAGCAATGCTACGCAGGTCAGGGTTCAGGGCGATGGCCTTCGAAAGCCAGGAGATGCCTTGCATTTTTCGATCCTCCAGACCTTCGCTGGCCAGTGAATAGATGCCAGCGATTTGCAGCATCTCCATCGTATTCGGTCTAAGTGTTTCCGCAAACTTCGCATCCGCTAACGCAGCTTCGAATCGACCAACGCGTCCCAGGACAATACCCCGCGAAGCAATCGGAGTCGCACTGTTTGGTCGCAAATGAATTAACTGCGTTAATGAATCAGTCGCAGCTGCATATTGGTGCGTGATTTCTGATTGGACATGGGCAATGTTCTGTAGGGCTGTGACGCTGGTCGGGTTCAAAGCAAGCCCGCGCTCAAAATCGCTAAGTGCCCTAGCGACGTCGATCGGTATCTGTAACATTCCTCGCGCGACCCAGTCCTCTGCATCTTGCGGTTCAGATTCGATAGCCAATTTTTGTGCAGCCAGGGCCCGAGTTTCGTCCCCGGCAGCTTTGTAAAGTTGTGATTGCAAACTATAAACTCGTGTTGTCCCTTGGTGGGTTGAAATTAATAGATTCACATCGCTCAAGGCTGCGTCGTTCTCGCCAAGCATGCGCGCGGCGAGCGCTCGGTTGTAAATCGCCGGCACCCAAGCGGGGCGACTTTCGAGGCATCGACTAAAGTCGCTCTTGGCAGCCTTCGCATTACCTAATTGCAATTCGCATACGCCATGCCAAAACAGGGCAATTGCGGACCCAGGTTGAAGTTTTTCTGCGACGTCAAAGGCATGTCGAGCACTCTCGAACTCGCCGAGAGTCAAGCGTGCCGCGCCCAGTGTGAACCACTGCGAAGGATCCGTCGGTTGCCGAATCACCATCTGCTCAGACAAGTCTTCCCAAATCGCGAACTTCTTTTCATCTTTCGCTCTGAGCGCTTGATAGAATAGTTCGCGAGTGTCCTCGGCATCGTTCGAAATACGGAGCCCAGGCTTTACGATCTCTGTCAACAGGTTCAGGCGCGCGACGTCAGCCAGCTGTGAATCACGGCTCTTAGGCTCGGAGAGGCTCAATTGTGACGCCGCACTGGACATAACTCGCAATAGATCTCGCAACTGACGCTTCACAGACTCGACTTGTGGTGCGTCGAGTCGATTGATGATTGGCTTTAGTCTCATACCGCCAGCATCGTCTACCAACCATTTGTCAACGATCGCTTGGCCATCGGTGATCCCTTCACGCAGCAATGCTGGCTCGCGTCCCGGTGATTGAAGCAGAGCGATCGCCGCACCCACATGCGCCGGAAGTGCTTGAGCTTGCTGCGATGATAAAAATCTATCTGCCCTCGATCGACTGAGCATCAACGCGCTCACTAGTGCGCCTACGATAATTGCAAAGCAAACAAGCAAAGAGGAACTGGAGGTAATGATCGGATGTCGACGAACCCACTTTCGAATATGTTCGCCCGCTGAGCGATCGGGCGCATAGCGAAGCACTTGATCGGCACGAAAACGCTTGAGATCCTCGACCAGCTCGGTGGCCGAAGGGTATCGGTCGCCAGCATCTACGGCGAGGCATTTCGTCACAATGGACGCTAGGCTCGCTGGAATGGCTGAATTTAGCTTGTGAAGATTTTTCGGCAGGCTGGCGCGACTCGCAGCCAGCTTTTCAAGGTCTTGGGCCGCAAACGGCGCCGATTCAAACGGCAATTTCCCTGAAAGAAGTTGGTACAGCAGCACTCCAACAGAGAAAACGTCATCGGAGGCCAAGGCCTGCCCGTTATTGTTCAAAGAACGCAAGTGTTGCGGAGACATGTAAGGCAAAGTTCCACCGGCGATGTCGCAACGACTCTCGCTGACTGATGCCGCCAAATTGAAATCAAGCAGAATGGGTTGGCCATCGTTGGCGATGAGGATATTTTCAGGCTTAAGGTCGCGGTGTACGATCGAACGCTGATGTGCATAGGCGAGCGCTTCAGTAATCTTGATGATCAAGTCAACGGAAGCAACTATTTGCCCTCGATTGAAGTACTGTGTGTTCAGCGATTCGACCAACTCTGAAGTGCCGAGTTGCTCGGACAACTGTTGGGTATTAAATCGCGGAAGGTCATAACAAGCTCCAGCGAAATCCCGAGCCATTTTTTCATTGGATGCATGTGGTATTTGTTGGGCAACTTCTTTTGCATTCTCAACGAAACTAACGATCGTCGACAATCGCTTGGAAACAATCGTGGAAACCAGACCGTGGGCCATTTCAGTTCGCTGCGAAAACAGACTGCCATCGTCAAGCAAGTTCGCCAAGGTAAGCGCACCGAGATACGGCATGCAAATGCAGGTCAGTTCACCCTGCTTGTGAATCGAGTAAACTGGAATGATACCGGTATGTTGTAATCTAGCGAGTTTGTCCGCTTCAGAGGTTACTCGTTGCGTGACCTTAAGCACCACCAGCCGTTGGGCTAAGTCGGGTTGCTGCGCTAGATAAACCCGGGCAAGAGCGCCACGCCCCAGTTCAGCGATCAGTGGATAGTTACAACATGTTTCACCAACGACTGGGAAATCAACATTCTTTGCACGAACGGGATTGGCTTGTATTGAGGGACGTTCTGGAAGTTCACTTGGCGCGACGTCATAAAGTTTAGCCATCGCGTCGCGACTAATCGGAGTTCCGAGAACACAACTCAAACGAAAATGCTCGACTGCAACCACAGCCCGTGCGGCTTCGGATTCAAACCAATCAAGGTGTTTCCAAACAATTGGACTGGCAACCGGTAGGCGTCCTTCATCGCAACTGCGTTCCAGGTCGATACAGGCCAACTCTGCGGCTAACCGCGGTCTCCGACTGGATTCAATACTGTTCAGCGCATTTGGAAGATCAAATACATGGCCTGCACGACGGGACTTTTCAAACTCAAGCACGATCGCTTCACATGTGGAATCTAGTTCTGGTCCGAGTGGCGACCCAAGTGGAGATTTTGGCATCACTCGTTTGCCTCCAGATTCGCCTTTAGTTGATGACGAAAGCTCTGCAAAATGCGTTCAATAGTGCGCTTTGAGAGACCGTGCCGCTGAGCCATTTCTGCGACTTCGTAGCCCTGTATGCGATCGCTGATGACGCCTCGGTGCTCAGTCGGCATCTCACCGATCAGTTCTTCGACCGTCAATCGCAATACCGCGGAAGAAGTGTCCAGATCGGCCAGTTGCTGTTTGCCAATCGTCTGAGTTCTACCGATGTCACGTTTGGCTGCGGAATGGAAACCCGCTTTCTTACGAATCTTGTTTAGCGCAATTACCAGAAACAGCTTCCACAGTTCTTCACCTTCCGGCAATTCGTAGTGCCCTACCGATGCACGACGAAAAAACGTGCGAAATACCGACTGAACAATATCCTCAGCATCCACCCGTACGGTCAATCGTTCACTCGATCTCTTTCCCGCCAATAAGAGCAAGCGATCAGCGTAGCGCTTATAAAGCGCCGTAGCCGCATCCTGCTCGCCATGCTGCAAAAGGGCAAGCAATGCAGTATCGCTGGGTGGTTCAGGATGAGAGTCATCGCGGGCGTTCAAGCTGCGTACACCGTGGAAAGTTCGCTTTACGAGCGCTGTGAATGAGTTTGAGCAACTGTTCATATTAGCCTACGCAATCGCCATGCCAAAGCTGGTTATCGTCTACCTAAAGGAAAAATTAGATTGCTCTTATGTGAAATGAGAGCGTCAACTTTAAACCGCGATTCAAATTTGGCCCTGCTTGCTGCCATTTCAAACGGGCGTAATACCTTGGCTCGGGTTTAAGTGACAGCAAAATTTCGCAACTGGAGAATCCGGATCTCGAAGTCACATCCGCCAATTAGCGATACAGCTTCAGAAGCCGGCGAACGCAGCTTGGGAAAACTGTCCCGAGCACCCGACGCGTTTGGCTGCCCATTTCAAGAAAAACAGGATCGACGGGACGGATAGTCCCATCCTTGGAACGCCGATGTTTGGATACCCAAATCCAGCATTTATGTCGAAAAAATCTTGACTGATTGGCGGCCCATGGCTCCGGATGCGGATTCTCTGCTACGCCAATCCAATTTCCTCACCCGAACGACCATGCGAAGTTGGTTGGAGCTTCTATTTATTGATCAAAGCCAGGGCAATCATGCTTAAAAAGCTCTCTGAGTTGTTTGGTTCACAAAATCGTAACGGACGCACGAGTCGAACTGAAACGACACGCCGTCGACTTCTTCTTGAATCTCTTGAGAATAGGGCCTTAATGGCTGGATTAACTTGGTCCGCCGGTTACTCCCTGCCTGTTCCGCTCGCAGGAGCATCTGCCTTGGAAAGCGGTGGCGTTGTTAAGGTCAAGGTCAGGAAAACTAGCAGGAAAATAAACAACGGAAGAGCGCATTATTACTTGACGACGTACTTCGCGCAAAGTGGGAGCGTAACTCTACCGTAATGCGTGCTTCGCTCGAATTTACAGCTGTGGTTTGATATTCGATTTAAGGGCTGCTTGTTTTTGTTTGAAGTCACTGACGCTTGACACGGGTTACTTTGACGGCAGTTTCCATGCGGGACTGTAACGACAACACATTCTCAACCGCGAGAGTTAATGCAGATCGAACCACTCCAGTTTTGACGGCCGCAAGCTTCACATAGGTACAACCTTGACGGCCCCACGCTCCATTGCAGGGCTTGAAGGCATTCACATCCGCATCGCAGAACGCCTTCTGTTGCTCCGGCGTCAATTTGACCATGCCCCATTCGTCATTGGGTGCGCCAAGACTAGCAAAAATTTTGCCGCCAACTCGGAAATCGGGATGTCCCATGTGTTGAGACTCAAGCGCGTTTGGCAGCGATAGAGCGATCTTGCGAAATTGTTGCGGAGTCATGCGTTTTCTTTCTTGTCGAAGCTTTAACTATGACCATGACTTTCATGTTCGACTCCTTTTGCTCGTTCCAGGTGATTTCTTTCTCAATGCGGCCTTTGCCGTATCCTTAGGTAGGTGTTTCACCCGGTACCATGACCATCCAGCCGACGTTGAATTTATCGGTTACCAAGCCGTAGCAGGGTGACCAAAACGTGGTGCACAACGGCATCTGGACGGTGCCTCCCTCGGCCAATGCGTTGAACGCATTGTGAGCTTCAGCTTCGGTTGGAACTCCAAGTGCTAAACGAAAACCGTCGAACCGCGATTTATCATCACAGCCATCCGATGCCATTAGTCGGATCTCACCCACGCGAAAAGAAGCGTGCATGACTTTCTTCTCGAAGCCTGACTGCAACATGCCTGTCGGCATGGGCTCTGGGCTATCGTTGAATCGCATGACCATATCAATATGCGCTCCCAGTGCCTTCTGATAGAAATCGAGAGCTTCTTCGCAACGACCTGCAAAGAAAAGGTAAGGGGTGATAGTAGTTGACATAATTGCTCCTGAGTGGATGAATGGGAATCTCTATGTGGAAGTTAACGTCATTTTCCATTCGGCGGAATAGATGCAGACAACGGCGATTGCCCCAACGCGAGCGCAAAGATGACTGGTAGTCGCAGTCCGAGTGCTACCCAAACCAACACTCCAAGGATAATCGGAAAGAACCATGGGTCGCCGACACGCACATGAGCCCAGACGGCGCCACCAAGATAGCCCGTCAACAAGATCGCACCCAGGAAGCATGTTCGTGGAATCAAAAAAATGAGCGTGACCGTGATTTCGATGATGCCGAGGACCGGTGAGAGATCGGCAGTGATGCCCAGGTGGTCAAACATCTCTTGTTTGCCCGGAAAATCAATAAACTTGGGAATTCCACTGACTCCGATCAGGAAGACGCCGAGCAAACCGGTCAGGACCCAGCCAATGGTGCGTTGTGTTTTTGTTGGCATGAAAACTCTCTTTCTAGAGTGATAGTGCGACTTATATGCAAGTTATCGCAATTCGGCATTACTTGGCAGTTAAAGTGTAACAATTGAGGCCACTCATTCGTAGAATGCCTCGATTGGTTTTGCGATCGTTTTATGAGGTAGTCGATCTGCCTTGACCAGTATCGACAGCTTCAGCAAAAAAAGGCACACGTTGAGAGGCCGACCGTAGCGAGTCATTTGGGTTTTGGGGAGAGTTGGCAAGCTCCTTTCGCCATCTGCGGGAATAGTGTTTCTCTTACCACGATTGCTTGCCGGAAATGCCTACGCTGCAACGCCTTACCGGATGCTTTCCAGTCGGTCCCTTAAAAACCGAATTTCAGGTTCTTGCTTGGCCAGACTCAGTGCGGTTTGATATGCAATTCGAGCTTCTTCAATCCGCCCCATTCGACGGAAAAGATCTGCACGCGCTGCATGCACAAGATGGTAGTCGGTCAATTCACCTCGATTGAGCACAGAGTCGATTAGTTCCAATCCGGCTGCTGGTCCGTCGCGCATAGCAATAGCAACAGCTCGATTGAGTTCGACGACCGGAGATGGATTGATCGCGAATAGTGCGCCGTAGAGAGCGACGATTTGCGACCAATCAGTAGCACTCGCTATAGCAGCGTTCGAATGAACGGCGGCGATTGCAGCCTGTACAGTATAGACACTGAATCTGCGCGTAGAAAGCGCTCGCTCTACCAGTTGCTGCCCCTCTGCAATCATTCGTGAATCCCAAAGCGAACGGTCCTGATCCTCAAGCAGAATAATGTCACCATTCTGTGTTGATCGGGCCGTGCGACGCGATTCTTGAATAAGCATGAGCGCTAGCAAACCCATTGCCTCGGGAGCTGGCAACAAGCCCAAAAGCAATCGGCCGAGCCGGATCGCTTCATTAGACAGATCAGCACGAGTTAACAACTCACCCGATGAGGCTGAGTAGCCCTCGTTGAAAATCAAATAGATGACCGTAAGTACCGATTCAAGCCGCTCCGGAAACTCTGCGGCAGATGGAATGGCGAATGGAATTCCCGCATCGCGAATCTTGGCTTTTCCGCGAACGATCCGCTGCGCCATCGTAGACGGAGATGTTAGGAATGCACTGGCAACTTCTTCCGTCGTTAGTCCGCAAACTTCCCTCAACGTCAATGGCACTTGGACCTTCGGGTCAATGGCCGGATGACAACAAGTAAAAATCAACCGGAGCCGATCATCTTCTATTTCTGCGGCGGCTTTGGTGGCATTGGATTGTGTGACTTGCTCGTTGCGACTCGCAATTTCAAGTGCCATCTCATCGAATCGCCCGCGACGACGCAGAGCGTCAATCGCCTTAAACCGTCCAGTGGAAACCAGCCAGGCTCGAGGATTTGACGGTATGCCGGTCTCCTCCCACTGTGTGAAAGCGGCTGCAAACGCATCTTGCATCGCCTCCTCCGCCACATCGAAATCCCGCAATAGCCGCACCAGTGATGCGAAAATACGACGTGAATCGGACCGATAGATTTCTTCAATTGCGAGACGGATTTGTTGGTTCTTGGATTCATCTTCCATTTGACCAATTTATCACAAATTTCACCTTCGACTACTCAAGGATAGCACTTTCTACCAAACCAAATTCCATTGGAATCTGACACTTATCATCCTGTAGGGAATCAATTCTGAAAGGAAGAGTGACCGATCGTCGCGCAATCCATACCGAACAAAGGAGACGAGTTGATCGAATTCGTCGCCAGTCAGCTTAATTGGCTTTTGTAGTAGACTATCCAGCCTTGAGAGAACCGGTTCCATAGGCGCAATGGGACCAGCGAGATCAGCGTCGACATATTTTGAAGGGCGATACTGTGGTGTCATACTGAATGCCTCAAAGGAATTGTCTTTTCGGTCAATCCAACGGAATCCAAATCTCCATGCCGCCCATACCGGTGGTGGCATTAAACTCCGATGTGTAACGCTCAAAGCACGGAGCACTTGCGACATTGAGGCCGCACTGGGGCGCCCATTTCGACCAGATGATGTCGATCGTTTTCGGAATCGCCGAAACGTGCGCGGTGTGAGCGAAGACGGCATAGCGACGTGAGTCAAGTTTCAAGGAGGCAAATTGTTTCGGCAGATTGTTTGTGTTGGCGACTTCTACGCCCGTCATGTAGTCGAATCCGCAATTGGGTTTCGTGTTCCAGCAGACGCCGTAGAACGTCGTCCCTTTTTCTTCTGGGATGCTAGCCGCTTGAGAGACGAAGCGTTCCCATTGCTGCGGGATGCCTATGCGCGTTTCCATTGAGTAGGACCGGTTGACCCCGGCGATCAGCAATTCCGGACCCTGTTCGAACCGCGGCGTATTGAGTCCCAGCGTCTTGGCTCGGATGGCGGCTTCCTGTTCGCGCAGTTCCGGAGTGAACTCTTCGCCGAAGTCATCCGCTTCAAACACGCGACGAATCTCGATCTCAGAATCTTCGTTCATGGGATTGGGACAACGCTTCAGCCATTCGAGGGCGTGTTGCATCGATTCGACTTTCCATAACCAGAAGCCCGCGATCAGTTCTTTGGTCTCGGCGAACGGGCCGTCGATGACGGTGCGATTTGTTCCAGAAAACCGCACTCTGGCTCCTTGTGAACTCGGATGAAGTCCCTCGCCAGCGAGCATGATGCCTGCGCTCGCAAGTTCTTCGTTGTACTTGCCCATCGCAGCGAGTAGTTCGGTGCTGGGCATTTCGCCCGCTTCGGAGCCTTTCGAAGCTTTGACGATGACCATGACTTTCATGTGCGTCTCCTTGTTTTAGTTTGGATTTGCGAACGAACTGGCGACTGGAAACGCTCCGGTCAATGTTCATCTCACCATGTTGTCGTTAGCTGCATATCGAAATAACCAGTAATGACAAGGCGTCAGGCATTTGTCTGTAAAGAGGACAGGTCGAACAATTGGCGCACCTCGACGGCACCGACTCGCGCACCTGAATGCTCGGCTGCGATGCCCAATGCCTCAGCCTGATCTTTGGCAAGGATCAGATAGTAACCGCCCAGGACTTCACGTGTCTCGGCAAACGGTCCATCTGTCACAATCCGCTGGCCGTTTCGGACTCGCACGCTGGTCGCAGTGGCGATTGCGTGCAGCGGTGACGCACTGACGTACTGACCGCGTGCATCGAGTCGGTGGGTCAGCTCGACCGCTTCCAACATCGCCGCATGATGAGCCTCGGGACCGACATTCCTCCACGCTTCTTCATCGTCGTAGCAGAGGAACATGAACCGTTTGAGCTGCGACTCGGAAGCTGTGGGCTCGGCGAACAGTTTCTCTGTCGGCAATCCATCGAGCTTGAACAGCGGTCGAATTTCCACTGTTCCTTTCTGAGCTGGTGGCAACCGAACTGCAATAGCAATCGCTTCGTCCAGGTTTTCGACATCGATCAGATAGTACCCTCCAAGTTGCTCGGTGGTCTCGGCAAACGGACCGGCTGTGATCAGCCGCTGGCTGTCACGAACACGTACCGTAGAACCAGTGGCGACTGGAAGCAGCGGCGATGCGGCCAGAAGCTGACCTTTGACGGCCATTTCCTGGCAAATACCCAGCGAGATCTCGACGCAATGTTTCCACTCATCGGGAGACCAGGCATTTTCGGGGCTGTAGATGAGGAGCATGTATTTCATGGGGTGTTCCTTTCAGAATTTCTCAGGGGCACTGATAGTAGCAGAAACAGCCTAAAACCAGATTTCAGCGGCGATGCCATCCGGCGAGTCGCAAGATTAAGCAGGAACGTAGATCAACCTGATCACATCGTCGCCAATACGATCATTTGCCATTAGGCGGAGCGGCGGTCGGGGGCCGGCGAAATAGGGTTTGCCGTGTCCAAGCACGACGGGGTGCAGGTAGATTCGATACTCATCGATCAAGCCCAGTTCGGTGAGACTTCGTGCTAAGTCCGGGCCAGCAACTTCGATTTCTCCGTCCCGCTCGGCCTTCAGTTCGCGGATCGGGCCCTCAAGGTCATCATCAATAAGCCCGGCGTTGGGGCCGACTGACTTCAAGGTTCGCGAGACGACCCACTTCGGCTGGTTCCGCCACGCCACCGCGAAGGCGTTTTCCTCTGCATTCCATTCCGGATGTTCGTCGTCCCAGTAGCGCATAATCTCATACATGTGGCGACCATACAAACTGCCCGCCTGCCCTTGAGCCTCTTGGATGAAGTGGCGGAAGAGCGTGGCGCTTGGCGCAAATGCCATATGGTCGACGTAACCGTCCAGGGACTGGTTCATTCCGAACACGAGCTTCGCCATTTCCACTTCCTTTTCTAACGCGGGACATCCGGCGGTTTTACTTGTATTATGCCTGCACGGGTTCTGATGGACATTGCTTTCCATCATATGCGTCTTGCAGCTTCTGAATTTCCAGTTTGGTCATCTGCAGCATCGCTTGCATGACACGCCCGGAAGGATCAGCCATCAGTTTCGGTAACACAGATGGTACGATCTGCCAGGACAATCCCCAGCGGTCTTTCAACCACCCGCACCTTGACGGCGTGCCGCCGAAGGCGACGAACTTGTCCCAGAGGAAATCGACTTCGGCTTGGTCCTTGCAATCGACTGAGAGCGAGAACGCTTCCGAGAACTTGAAGGTCGGACCGCCGTTGATCGCGACGAACTCGACGCCGGCCAAGGTGAATTCGACCGTCATCACCGATCCCACCGGTCCCATGCCGTCTTCGGGATAGCGGGTGATTTTGTGAACGCGGGAGTTGGGGAAAAGCAAGCAGTAGAACTCAGTCGCTTGTTCGGCAGCGTGGTCGTACCACAGGAACGGTTTGATTTTTTGTGGGGTCATGCTGTTATGCTTTTTCTGCAACGCGAGTGTACTTGGCGCTCATGAACTGCGTCCATGATCCGTCCGGATTCTGGAACTGCGACAACAATAGGTAATGATCCTTGTCGATTACTTCGATGATGTCCTGGTACTTCGCCATCGTCCCGTCGTCTGCGAAGCTCGGGCCTTCGGAATCGAGAGTCAGCCTTTTTCGAGCAGCATCCAATTGGCCGTCATAAGGCCACAGATGAGTCATGCATGAAGCGACGAACGTCCCCACAAAGCGTTGCTTGGCTGGATCGAAGCCAAAGGTGAAGACAGATCGCATGGGTTGGCCATCGGGGACAACGCTCTCCATTTCGCCCAGCGTCCACAGCGACCCCAACGATCGAGTTGTTTGTTTTCCCGTTGATTTCATAGGCGGCTGGTCTTTTCCCATCACGCATTCAGACTCAAATTCCCAGTCACCCAACAACTGGAGGAGCCATTCGTGTTCAGGAGTCGGTTCAGGCATTTTCATCTTCAGTTCCTTTTGTTGGTTGTTTGGAGTTGTAGGTCGATTGGAGGTAGGGCAAGAATTCGATTTGATCAGTACTGATTGCTTATTGGACTACGGATGGGTCCATCCACAGGACTCCCCACCCGTGGCCGTCGAGATCATAAAAGCCGTGTTGGTACATAAAGCCATAGTCTTCCGGTTCGTGCGCTTTGGAGCCTCCGGCAGCGAGCGCCTTCGCCACGATTGCATCAACTGCTTCGCGGCTTTCGCACGATAGGCTCAGCAGCGTATGGCAAACTTTCGTCGGGTCGGCGATCTCCTTCGGAGTGAACATTTTGAATTTGGCGTGCGTTAGCAACATTACATAGATCGTGTCGCTGATGACGATGCTGGCCGCCGTTTCGTCGGTGAACTGCGGATTGTGCTTGTAGCCGAGCGCCTCGTAGAACCGCATCGAGTTCTTCAGATCTATGACGGGCAGGTTGACGAAAATCTTGGTGGACATGGCGTTTCCTCGTGTCTGTGTGGCGCTCCGTTGAGCGGGCGATTCCCGCGCTTCCACTATAAAATCGAACAGTAAACTTGCTAATCGACAAGGGTAACGAAAAATTTTGCTTGAAAATTGGTCGGATGCACTATCTCCCGTACGACGACTCCGGTTGAACAGCGGTTTCCCGTTGGATAGCGAGTGCGATTGAGTAGCGTCCGGCGATTTAGAGAGTGTAAAATGTGACTTGGAATATCTCGGAACACGTCACCTTGCGCTACCGAATTGCGGAAGTGTTCCAGCGAACTTCCGCGATTGAATACCATCAAGTCTAAAACACGATGCCAAATTCCAAGTCGGCTTTTTTTGATTTCGTTCGACAAGTCGCCATTGGCGATGTCGAAGAAGTCTCCCGCCGCTTGGCTGCCAGTCCAACGTTTGCCACCGCATTGTCGGATGTTGGCGCCACGCGCCAGGACTCATCGACCTATTTTTTAAAAGAAATTTCCCATTATGTTTACGTTGGCGACACAGCTCTTCATATGGCTGCTGCCGCATTTAACCGTCCAATTGCGGAACTACTGGTTGGACATCAAGCGAATTGTCGCGTGAAAAATCGCCGGGGAGCCGAACCGCTCCACTATGCTGCAGATGCCAATCACTGGAATCCGACGGCACAGTCCGACATGATTGAGTACCTGGTGTCCATCGGCGCTGATCCCAATGCCGTTGACAAATCCGGAGTAGCGCCACTGCATAGGGCAGTGCGAACTCGGTCGATGCCAGCAGTTAAGGCGCTGCTCGACGGAAGTGCGAACCCGAAGGTGCCAAACAAAGCCGGATCGACGCCTCTTCACCTCGCCGTGCAGAACACTGGGCAAGGCGAAAGCGGTTCTGAGCACGGACGCCAACAACAAATTGGGATCATCCGGCTGCTACTCGAATGCGGCGCAAGCCCAACCGACAAAGACGGTAAAGGTAAGCAGGTGCAGCAGGCGGCGACAAGTGAGTGGATTCGGAGTTTGCTTATCGAAGCGGCTGGCTAACATAGATTTCCAACTCGCTGCGTGAGGCGGTTAGCGCTCAAGGGTTAGGTCGCTAGCTTTTGATCCTTA
>JANLQO010000449.1:0-8626 GCA_031367855.1 Planctomycetia bacterium
CATACCAACGACGGTCGCAGTGATCGTGAAAGCGGTAATAAAGTAAATGACAAGAGAAGATGCCTTCGAGTCCTTACGCGCTGAGATGACCGACCTTGAGGTACGCAAGCTTATTGGCAATCCAGATATTGCGATGGAATCTACAGTGCCAGAGGGATCGGATTCGGTATGCAATCGGCGTTTCAGATCAAGATTCGCCAGGGGGATGTAATTTTACAATGGGTCTATCTCTGTGAGGATGTGGATCTTGTGATCTGGTTCGCGCGAAAGCTCAATACGTGGGTGTTGAGCTGCAAAGCACCTGTTCCAAAATCGCTTGGTTTCAGTCGTCCGAAATAGTACTGCCAGTAAGGTAACAGTTTAGCGTTGGGATGGCAGGTATTTGTTACGGGCCGAAATGTGGTCGCATTTGTGGAGAAGCATTTGGTAACTGACGTATAGACCGATTTATCGCTGACCAAATTGTGTTCGTACTTTTGCGGACTGGAGAGTCTTTCCCATTCCATGATCCGATTCCGCTGGCCGAGTTGTTCCCTGAAGATGAATCCTGGCGTCAGACTTCTACATAAAAAAGTGCGATCGCTTCAGCTAGACGCTTGCACTTGCTTGGAGTGAGGAGACATGGAGTGTATGAGAGTCGCTCAATTGTCCCAATTGAAGCAAAGCAAGAGCGACGATTGGGACAATCGTCGACAATGTTCACTTGGCAGCAGATTGAGCCAAAGGGTTGCTACGACCGAGGTCGCGTTGGTAATCCTCTAGCCAGTTCTTCAGGATGTCCACGGCCGGTAAAAAGTCGTGGCCCTGAATCATCAGCTGGTCATTGATGCCGAAAGCAATTGCTATCGCGGTTGGATCAACTCTAGCCTCAGAGTTTTGCAAAGTCGACTCGCGATCGGAAGGGTTAAGGTCCGCTCAGAACGCATGAAACGCGAGAGCCCGCTTTGCGGAACATCCGCCGCGACCGCAATCTCATTTACGGCGCGTCCGCTATCGACGATCGCTTTCCGGAGAACCGCTTCGAGGTCGCTTCGGTCAATCGTCGCTTTCTTCGGCTTCTGCTTCTGCTTGCTCATCCAACCATTCCTCAAGCGTCTGCTTGTTCGTATCCTGCGATTCTGGCTGTCCGCGAACCAATCGCTCCAGCTCGGCGAACTCGTCTACGCCGCCCTCAGCGTCAGGTTTCGAATTGTTGCTGCTTGCCATTGTCCTTTTCCGCTCTTCGTAGGAACGCCGCGACTCTGTAACTCAGCGGCAATATTACGGAAAGTGTAACCGATCGAACGCAGTCGACGAATCTCAGTGAGGGTGGCTCGCTCGAATTCGTTCTCAGTCAATGCGACGCCATCGGCGGACAAGTTGTATCCGTACGGGACTGTGCCGACTCGCTGCCCCTTAGACTTCTTGTGAGCCAGCGCCATCGTGGTCCGTTCGCTAATCTGATCCTTCTCGAACTCGGCCATTACTGCCAACATCCGGAAAACCATCTTTCCCGCTGCGGAGGTCGTATCGATTTTCTCGGAGAGAGAAACCAAGTCAGCCCCAGCCCGATCAAGCTTCTCGCCGATGGCAATTGTATCCTTGGTCGATCGAGCCAGTCGGCTCAGTGAATAAACAACAAGTGCCGACTTGGATTTGCAGGCATGCTCAATGGCCGACTGCAATGCTGGCCGGTTGTCAGCGCGGCCGCCGCTCAAGCCGGCATCGGTGTAAGTTTCGAGAAGCCCATAATCGTTCGCCAGGCACCACGCGGCAAGCTTCGCCTGTTGAGCTGCAATGCTTACTCCCTCGTTTGCTTGATCTTCGGTGGACACTCGAACGTAAGCGATCGCGGTTTGCTGAAGCATGGAATTCCCCTTTGCACATTTATGCCCAGTGACATAGCCAATAATAGAGCTAGTCGGCATTATGTCAATTGAACTATTCTTCCCCTTAGGCATTCACATGGCCAGCAGACGGCGCTGAATATCACGAGCTGAAACTCTAAATCGCAATGCAAGAGCATTTCGAGTGAGCTTTTCAATCCTTTCAACACTCCCAAAACCATGCTCTTTTACGATTTCTGCGTATGCATGCGCTAGCTCGAACTGCACTAACTTGAAAGGCATTCGAAGACAGAGGGCAAAATGCTTTGCATCAGCCTCAAATCGACCCCACTGCGGATCCGACTGTAAGTCAACGAAATCCTCAACTTCATGTACTTGTTGAATGAGTGCTGGATGCAGCACGATATGCGAGTATTCTTCGGCGAGTACAGAAGCGTATTCAGGCCAGTGTCGGGAAAGCATAAGTGAGTCAACCAGTACAAATCGGGTCGGGCTCATAAAGTTGATTCCAACCGCTCCTTCGATTCCCCACTTGGCGATTAGGCCATCAACGATTGTCAATCGAACATCTTTTTCAAGCTCGACTAACAATTCGAGGTTTACTCGCGCCTCAAACGGAACATCCGGCCGACGACGAAAAACTTCAAGTGACTTTCGCTCCAAGTCGGTATTCGAATATGTGATTAGACCATCTGGAATCACTTTGGAGATCCTTTCCTGAACTTACGACGAACGTAATTAACGACCTGCCGAAGCTCCTCGGCATCTAGTTGACGCTCTTCCACAGTTCGTAGCAACACAAGCATTTCAGGCGTATTGTTGCGATACGCTGTCATATCAGGTGGCAGTATTCCTCTGCCTCCTGCCTTGCAAAAAAAGGTATCCTAAGAAAGTAAAGGACAGGCGATGTGGATTTAAGATGTCTAACTTTTCGGAAATGCGACCCCGGTTAACTCAGCGGCTTGCGTCAGCTTTTCAATCACGTCTTGTGGCAGCGAGATACCCAGCGTTTGCACCTTGCGATACAAATCCCACTCGCGTTCGCCGGGCAGGAGCACGCGATCCACACCGTCGGCCGTCGGCGTCGCGTGAATCTCGTCGACCAGCGCGCTCATGCGCTTCTCAAACTGTTCAGGTGGTACCATCGCTGCGATATCGATCGCAATGAATGACGCGTTGTGCCATGAAGGGAGCGAGGCCTCGTCGAACATCCAACTCCCGACTTTCCAAGTCATATTGCCACCGGGCAATACCGCTGAGAGTATCTCGCACCATAGTCCGAAACCATATCCTTTGTGACCGGCCATAGGCGCCAACGAAGCTTGGGTTGGGTACAGACTTCCATCGATGGTCGGTTTGCCATCGGGTCCGATCAACCAAGTCGGGTTTACAGGTTCTCCTCTTTGGATGGCCGCGTAAACCTTGCCGCCTGCGACCGCTGCGGTAGCGATGTCGAGTACGATGGGATCGCCACTGCCAACGGGTACGCCGTAAGCCAGCGGATTGCTACCAAGCACGGCTCGGCGTGACCCTGGCGCTGCGACGCTGGGCATATCGTTGCCTGTTACCATGCCGATCAATCCCTCGCGAGCAGCCATGATGGCATAGTAACCCGCGGCACCAATATGCCCTGTGTTTCTCAGCCCGACATAGGCAATTCCCACCTTGCGAGCCTTCTCGATTGCTAAACGCATCGCAAAACTAGAGCCGACTTGTCCCAGAGCCGATTGGCCATCAACCATTGCCCATCCCGGGCCCTCGCGTTCGATGCTGGGCGAAACGCTCGCGCGATAGCCGCCGCCTTGCAGCTTCTTCAAATATCCCGCCAGCAGTTTTGTACCATGCGTAAAGACTCCCATGGCATCGGTTGTCACCAACGCCGACGCGGTCGTCAGAGCATCTTGATCCCGCACTCCCGCCGACATGAGTGCTGCATGCGTGAATTGCTTGAGTGCATCGATAGAGATTGTGGTCATCAACGTTTCAATATCTAGTTTGGTAACTTAGTTTGGTAGCCAAGCGAGCGCAGGTTTTCGGCGAGCGTTCCAAGGTAACTGGGAGGAAGTGGAAGTACGGGCGGGCAGGGATCGCCAACGAAAGGCCCAATCATGTTCAACGTAGCTTTCATCACGCTAAACCAGTGCGCTCCTTCGCCTTTGGAATGATAGGCGCTGAACTGCAGTCGCATCAACGGGCCGAGCTGTTTCCAAAGTACGCGAGCTTCTGCTAGATCGCCACGGGTCACAATGGCTTCGTAGAAGCGCCGCGCGGCGCGCGGCACCATGCTCGGAATACCTGAAATCCATCCATGGGCACCATGGCACAGGCCTTCAAAAGCAACCGTATCGATTCCTGCATATACAAACAACTTGCCGTCCGTGGCCTGCAGCAATTCGCAAATGCGGTCCGGTTCCGGATTCGACATCTTTACCCCGCCGATCACCTTTTCCTCGAATAGTTTTACCAAGTGCTCCGTCTTCAAATCCACGGCCGTGAGCGGAATGTTGTGATAGAGGACAATCGGAATGGAAACGGACTCGGCCACACGTCGAAAGTGATCCATCACTTGGCTTGGCGTGGGAGCCATATAGTAAGGTGGAACGATCAGTAGGGCGTCCGCGCCCGCTCGTTCGGCATGCTGGGACAGTTCGACCGTTACGCGCGTGGTGTAGTGATGAGTTCCAGCCACAACTGGCAAGCGGCCCGCGTTGGCCTGAATGGCAGCCTCCAAGACTTTCTTCCGGTCAGCTGTTTCCAAGGCGATGAACTCACCCGAACTGCCCAGGGGCGAAATTGCGTGCGCGCCCTCATTTACGATCCAATCGATGTGGGCTGGCATCCGCTCCAAAGCCAAACTGCCATCCGCTTGAAACGGAGTCACCGTCGAGGCGCAAATACCGCGGAAAAGAGGTTTCACCATAACTTGTACCCTTCGACCTAGAATCAGAGCTAATTGACGACATTCGGTAAGAGTTCTCCACGCACCGCCATCAACGCCAACCCAGCCGCAGTCTCGCGCAGCTTACGAACCGCCGGGACGCTAGCCGAGGCGATGTGCGATGCCAGGATGACATTTTCCATCTCCAGGACCGGATGATCGGCCGGAATGGGTTCGGGCGCAAACACATCAAGAGCTGCATTCGAAACCTGACCGCTTTGCAGTGCTTCGGTCAATGCTTGCGAATCAACTAAATCACCACGAGCTAGATTAATGAGAATGACGCCTCGTTTCGTGGTCGCGAGTGAACTGCGGTTAATCAGACCTCGGGTAGTTGCGGTCGAAGGACAATGGAGTGTGATCACATCCGAGTCCGAAAGCAGTTGTGCCAGGGAGGCCGGCGCGCAGCCTGCATGGATGATCGTCGAGTCCACCACGACAGGGTCATGCACGAGTACACGACATTTAAAAGCCTTCAGTCTGGCAGCTACCTCGCGGCCGATTCGGCCGAATCCGACCACTCCCACCGTCAAGTCGCGCAGGGCTCGCATCTGGTCGAGCGAAGTGGCCAATCCCCATTTGCGAGAATGAACCAAATTGCTGTTAGTTACCACTTGCCGCGTGGTTGCCAAGATGAATGCCAAGGTGTGATCGGCCACTTCGTCAATGCAGTAGTCCGGAACGTTACATACCGGAATGCCGCGTGCACGGGCCGCCGCCAAATCCACATTATCCACTCCGATGCCATAGCGCACGATCACTCTCGCCTGACGCATATTCGCGATGACATCTGTGTTGACGCTGGCAAATTGTGTAATCACCGCATCGGCATCGCGGACCAGTTCAATCAACTCCTCCGCCGGTCGCTTTTCTTTCCAAGCCACTACTTCATGCCCAGCCGCAATAAGAATCCCCTCTTCGATTTCAAGATTCGGAAAACTGTAGTCGGTGATAACAACTTTCACGATAGGCCCCATCAAACAGCAGGAGGAAATGATTCCGCAGGAGTCGCATAGTGTAAACGAATTTAAATCTGTTCGGACGACTTACTTCAAACGCCCCACGAGTTGCGGACGTTTGGTTGAACCAAAGCCAACATTTGCTTCAGTGTCAATTAGCATTTCGTCACCCTTAAATTGCAGGCGCATCGTCAAACAAAAGGGCGTTGAATACAAACACAACTTCGCGGTGTATTCGGACTCCGCTGTCCACGCTCCACAGGCCGCAAGCTCTTGCTTGGGATATCCGCCCAGCTGAGCAGTTCCCTGGACCCAAACCTTGTGGCCGCAGGCAATACGCTGCTCGCCTCCCTCGGATTCGATAATCAAGTCGAATCCTCCGCGGTGGTTCTTCTCAAGCGAGATTTGCTGAATCTTCTGTTCGTTCTCAGCGAATTCATAACGCCGCTTGTCAATGCTGGCCGCCAGCCCAGAACTGGCAGAACCCTCCGCATAAGGAAGGCTGAGCTGTTTCAGAGATTCCTGCAACTGATGCGCAGCCTCATTGTCGGGTGCGAGCGGCTGATTTTCGAAGCCTGGCAGCAACTTGTCCCAAACCAGATTCAGCACTAATTGCATGTCCTTCAGTCCCGATGTTATCGCCAGCACGGCATCTTTCTCAGGCATCACGACGCAGTACTGACCAAAGGCGCCATCGCCTCGATAACTCCCATTGCGGCATCGCCAGAACTGATAACCATAACCTTGCTCCCAATCGCTCTTCGGATTGCTGCCGTTGGAAACTTGTCGCGAAGTTGCCAGATCAACCCACTCAGCCGGCACCAATTGCTTGTCATTCCATTTGCCTCGCTGCAGGTAGAGCTGCCCGAATTTTGCAATGTCTTCTGTTCGCAAATTCAACCCATAACCGCCCAGCGAAATCCCCTGCGGGCTTGTGCCCCACGTCGGATCTTGGATACCTAGTGGATCGAATAATCGCGGCTTTAAGTAGTCAAGCACTGTGGTGCTGGTTTGTTTCTGAACAATTGCTGAACACATGTAAGTTGCCGGCGTGTTGTACATAAAAAACGTTCCCGGTTTGTGCGTCACGGTGTGCGCTAGAAACGTTTTCGTCCAAGGATCGGTTGTCCCAAACTTTGCTTCCGATGTATGGCCGGTCGACATGCTCAGCAAATCGCGAACCCGCATCGCTTTCAACTGAGCACTTGCATCTGCAGGCATTTCGTCAGGAAAAAACTTTGAAATCTCGTCATCAAGTGTCAATTTCCCTTCGGCAATCGCCAGTCCGATCGCAGTCGAGGTGAAACTCTTGCTGAGCGAATAAAGTTCATGCCGAGTCTCGGCGTTGTATGGCGACCACCAACCTTCGGCGACAACGTGCCCGTGCCGCATGAGCATGAAGCTGTGCATCGACGAAAGCTCTCGATCTGCGGTTTGCACGAATGTAAGAATTGCTTTAGACGAAACGCCTTGGGCTTCGGGGTTGCTGCGAGGCAGTGATTTGGTTGGCTCTGCAGCGATGGCGAAGGTGCATACAAGAGCCAACAAAACAGAGAGGGTTTTGGTCATGCTGGGGTGCTTTATGGAGGGAAGGGCGCAATGTAACAACGGGCTGGCTGGCCTGTTGCAAATCAGCAATAACGTCTTACGGGTTAGTTGGTGCTACAGCAAAGCGATCAAAGGGAATCAGCAAGTTGATTTGCCATCGCAATTGCGTCAAGCGTTTGTTGTTGTGTAATACCTGGAACGAGTTCCACATGGCCGAAACGAGTGGGCAGAATAAATCGCAATTGCCCGTGTTCCACTTTTTTGTCGTGCTGCATGGCGGACCACAGCTTATCAGGTTCTGCGTCGTTGAATTGAGTCGGCAATTGTAACGCGGTAAGCAGCCTACGTTGCCGTTCAACGAAGCTCAACGGCACCCGTCCCAACTGATAAGCCAAACAAGCCGCCATGTGCATCCCGATGGAAACGGCTTCGCCATGTAGTAATTGCCCATAGCCCACTACGCTTTCCAATGCGTGTGCAAAAGTGTGGCCATAATTCAAGATAGCCCTCAGTCCGGTCGTCTCGCGTTCGTCCTGCTGGACCACCGAGGCTTTGGCCCGGCACGATTCGGCAACTAGATGCGATATGGCTGTAACATCTTTCGCTAGCACAGACGCTACATGTTGCTCAAGGTAGTCAAGCAAATCGGGAATCAGGATCACGCCGTACTTGAGTACCTCGGCCAGACCGGAAACGAATTCTCGCTGCGGTAAAGTGTTCAGTGAATCTGTATCGATGACAACCATGCTCGGTTGCCAAAACGCACCGACCATATTTTTGGCTTTAGGTAGGTTCACACCCGTCTTGCCGCCAACGCTCGAGTCAACATGACTGAGCAGCGTTGTTGGAATTTGGACCAAAGGCAGGCCGCGAGTGAATGAAGCCGCGACAAAACCCGCCAAGTCGCCGACAACGCCACCGCCGATTGCTACTACTACCGAACCTCGATCGGTATGTTCGTCAAGCATCGCTTCCCAAAGGCGTGCAGCTTCTGTTAAGGACTTGCTCCCTTCACCACTGGGAATTGTCAACTTTGATAGACGGTATTCTGCTTGGAAGAGTTCGCCACAGTAACGTTCCGCGAATGCGCGGACATTTACATCGCTCATAACGACCGCATGTCGGCTTTTCGGACATCGCTCTGAAAGCCATTTTGGAAATGCCGACGACAATCCTCCACCGATGTGAATCGGATAGCTGCGATTGGCCAATGAAACTTGGAAGGTTGTATGCAAAGCCATGAATATCTCAAACGCGACTGTGGATACCTGCGGGAAAAGATACCCGCGGAAAAGCCGAGGAAGTGCGGAGATATTCTAACCGGCAACGCCCGCCAATGTAGCCGGTCCTAGTAC
>JANLQO010000454.1:0-76643 GCA_031367855.1 Planctomycetia bacterium
CGCTTCAATCTCTTTGCGACCTGCTCCGTCACATCGCCACCTCCGCAGGCCAAATCCAGCACGCGCACAAACGCTAGCTTTTCATTTTTACAATGCTTAATAATGGCTTTGGCTATGACATTCGCTGTGCGACTAAATTGATTGACGCGACGCAATCCGTGCAACGCTTGATGATGTTCAGGCTCTGCCAAATTGGGATCATCCATCAGCTCGCCGACGAGATAACGTTTCGTTAGGTTCACTACCAAAGACGAGTCCTCTCGAACCACCGTGAGTTCTTGTTACAATGCTGTTTCAAATTGAGCGGCTTGCAAACCGCTAAGAGAATTATACCAGCATGAACAAATTAATGAGGCGTAAGTGATGCGATTAAGCCTAGTTTCATCGCTTTGGATGTTATTGGTTTTGGCAACATCCCTGGCCCTTGACTCCTATCGTTTATTACAGTCGCAAGAGGCCGCCAGTTCGATCAGTAGTGGTGACCTGGAGCTGGCGACTAGTCGCGTCTACGTGCGTGTTGGCAAAGTTGGTTTGGGACACGAGCATGGTGCGTCGTGCAGATTAAAGTCTGGATCGCTGCATTTAAGCCAACCAGATGCGTCTGGCTCCTACGGAAAGTTGGTTTTTGATATGTCCAGCTTTGAGGCCGATAGCGATGCTGCTCGTAAATACGTTGGACTTGAAGGCACGACGGATGAGACTACCCGCAAGCAAGTGAACGAGAATTTGCATGGCAAAGAGGTGCTGGATGTTGCCGATCACCCCACCGCAACCTTTGAAGCCAAACGCATTACCAAGCTTGATGAACTTAGCAAACGAGGCTTGCCGAAATACAAATTTGAAGGCGACTTTAGTCTGCATGGAACGACGAAGCCGCTCGAATTCGCCGCCGATGTTGAAGTCGTAAAGGGCTGGAATCATGTGCGAGGTGGATTCGCCATACTTCAGAGTGCGTACGGTATAAAACCTTACTCAAAGATGCTCGGTGCAGTCGGGGTCACCGACCGATTACTGATCTACGGCGATTTGATCGTTGCACCGTAACGCGAGATTTACCACAAACCGAGATGCACAACTAAGAATATCGCTTAGGAGTAACCGAGCTTGATCGACTGTCCCCAGGTTCAAAAACGTGTGATCCGAACTCATTACGATTTATCAACGCTGTTCTATCGTTTGATGTGGGGTCCACATATTCACCATGGACTGTGGAGTGCGGACGAGTCGCCGCGCGTCGCACAGTTGCAGCTAACGGAACGGATGGCGGAACTGGCCGGAATTACCGGCGGAGAACGTGTGATCGACGTCGGCTGCGGCATGGGTGGCTCCAGCATTTGGCTGGCAAAGAACCGCGGCTGCAACGTCACGGGGGTAACCATTAGTTCTGTTCAGCGGGCTTGGGCAACCACCTCGGCGGCTTGGGCACGCGCGAGACCGCGTCCCAATTTCATGCGCGTCGACGCGGAAGAGGTTCGGTTCGATGCCAATACAGTCGATGCTGTTTGGAGCATCGAATGCACAGAACACTTGTTCGACAAACCAGCATTTTTCAAGAAAGCAGCGACTTGGTTGAAGCCCGGCGGTCGAGTCGCCATTTGCGCGTGGCTCTCCGGCGATGACGAACAATGCGCCGAGACGCAGCGACTTGTGTATGAAGTCTGCGAAGGCTTTTTTTGCCCCTCGTTGGGCACGCAAGCCGACTATCGTAAGTGGTTGACGGATGCTGGCCTCGAAATGAAATCCACCGACATCTGGACCCAACGTGTTCTCAAGACATGGGAAATCTGCCGCGATCGAGTGGCCGCCTCCAAAGTGCGCTGGCTGGCAAGAATCCTTGGACGAGATCATGTCATGTTTCTGGATCGCTTTGGTGCCATCTTGGAAGCCTACCGAACCGGCGCAATGGAGTATGGTTGCTTCGTCGCCGCCAAACCGTTTTAAAAGGCAATGGAATGTCGATTCGAGTGGAACTTAAGACCAACGGCTCGAACACTTCATAGGTCAACCCTATCGCGATTACTCGCGGCAAGTGGCCGGCTTTCCCATCATCGGCTTCGGCCCCTGGGGACGACGCGCAAGCTGATCGACGCGGATCGCTGTGAGCATTGCGAGCACGGTTAAGCCCTGAGCCGCAACCACTGCCAGCGGCCCTGTCAACATCCACGCAGTGATGTGCAGGAGCGAAAGCTGGGTCGGCGTCTGGCGGCCTAGCAGCCAAAAGCACAGCCCGCTGCCGACAAACATCACCAGCAATTTACTCGTCGTCCAGCAATCGTCGAAGACCCACCGATAAGCCACCCAGCTGCATACGCATCCTCCCCACAGTACAAATCCAACTTGACTAAGGAGGGTCAGCGGCGACTCCAATCTGGGCAACCCATAACAAATCACTGCAACCAAAGTTGTCAGTAACGCCAAATCCCAAATGGTCCACTGCTGATAGCGCCGCACTTCAGTCGCCGAAGTTTGCGGGGATCGACCCGAAAACTCAATCTGAGTTACCAGCCAACCGGCTGAAAATGCGCAAGCGACGATCAAACCGCACTCAGCAGCCATCAAGCTCGTCAATCTCTGCATCGCAAGTTGGCTTAACCAAACATAACTACCCGCCACACCGGCAAACAAGGCACTACCGCGACGAACGCTCCCCGCCGCTGCCCCAACTAGAAATAGACTCGCCCACAACATCCCAACTACGGTCGGCTGCAACCAAGCTGGCGGTGACCAAACAGTGACGCTCAATAATTCGACCGCAGCTACACAAGCAATCAAAATCCGACAGCAAGTGCCGACTGGACAAAATCGCTGTGCATGTGACGATGAATCGAAGCTCGGCAAATCGATATCGGTGAACTCATCCCATTCGTCGTGCTGCAGGTCCAGCGTCATTCAAATTCCCCCAGTGCTTCATCCAACTTTAATTTTGGGGTGGCACGCGCTGAGGCTTTGCGGCATTGCGCAGGGCGTGCCAGCCACTCTCCAGCCTAATCACTCGATGAACGCTTTCGTCGATCGTTGATTGAATTCCTTCACAGAGCCAATAAACTGAATCGATTAAAGGGTTTTTAGCGAAAAAGCCAAAGTTGCGGCAAAACAGTTGTCAACCTTCGGCTTGGGTAGCTATCTTAGGAGTCCTGTTGCCCCGCGGATTCGCGTGCAGCGGTCCATCCAAGCCTTGCCAATCCTGCCCCGTTCCCACCTCACCTAAGCAAAAGGATCAACTCATGCATCGTTACCGTCTTTGTTCGCTCGCTAAGACTGTGCTCGTCGCAGCCTGTGCGTTCGCCGCGGGCCCTTCCAGCCAATTCGCGAATGGCGACGACGGCGTTAAGTCCGCGCCGACTGGATTCAAGGCCCTCTTTAATGGCAAAGATCTTGAGGGTTGGCATGGACGACCACATTTGGACCCTCGCAATTGGAACGAAACCAATTCCGAAAAACGGGCCGAATGGATCAAGGACATGCACGATCATTGGACCGTAAAAGACGGCGCGCTTATCAACGATGGGAATGGTGTATACCTCACGACAGACGCCGAATATGGCGATATTGAACTCTTTATCGATTACAAAACGGTAGCCAAGGCTGACAGTGGAATCTACTTGCGTGGCACACCCCAAGTTCAAATCTGGGATAGCACGGAAGAAGCCAAGTTCAGCATCGGTGCAAACAAAGGTAGCGGTGGTTTGTGGAACAACAGCGCCGGCGCGGCTGGCAAGGATCCGCTGGTTTTGGCGGACAAGCCATTCGGCGATTGGAACACGCTCCGCATCGTGCAAATCGGCTCGCGAACCAGCGTATGGCTCAACGGCAAACATGTTGTCGATAACGCGATCATGGAGAATTTCTGGGATCGCGCCGCACCGCTGTTTGGCAAGGGTGTCATTCAGTTGCAAACTCATGGTGGCGAGATCCAGTGGCGGAATTTGTTCGTCCGCGAAATCGGCGCGGAAGAAGCTAACAAATGGCTGCGCGATCACAGCCAAGGCACTTACACGGCGCTGTTTAACGGCCAAGACCTGAACAACTGGAAAGGCGAAAAAGAAAACTACGAAGTCATCGATGGCGCCATTCAATGCAAGAGCGGTCACGGCGGCGTGCTGCACACCGAAAAGGAATATAGCGACTTCACCGTACGACTTGAGTTTCAAGTTCCCGAAGGCGGCAATAACGGTTTGGCGATTCGCTATCCGGGCAATGGCGACACAGCCTACGTCGGTATGTGCGAGCTGCAAGTACTCGACAACTCTTCGCCCAAGTATGCGAAACTCGACCCACGCCAATACCACGGTTCAGCCTACGGCATGATCGCTGCCAAACTTGGTTATCAACGCCCCGTGGGCCAGTGGAATTACCAGGAAGTTACCGTCAAGGGTTCAACCATTCGCGTCGAACTCAACGGGACAGTGATTCTTGATGGGGACCTGTCGAAAGTCAGCGAATACATGGCGAATTCGCCGCATCCCGGCAAGGATCGCACTTCTGGGTACTTTGGCTTTGCCGGTCATAACGACCCCGTACGTTTCCGCGCCATCGACATCATGGCTCGCTAGCCAAACAACCCAAGTGGCGGGCTCGCACTTGCGTCCGCTATTGACGATTGAATGGAACATAATTGCGGTGCTGTTCCAATCCAGCTCGTTGGCTGACTATTCGTGCAGAATCTAACTGCTAAATCCTCATTTCGCACTCTCTCCTCAAGTTTTCATCCTATCTTAATGTTGCCCCGGCGGTGTTTGCATGCTCGTAGCAAACATCGAATACTGTAACTGATGGAGTATGCAGCGTAAGCGCCGTCGACCAATCGTGCCGACGGCAGGGGAATCCGTTGATACCATTACCACCCAATCGGACGCAACATGCCAAGAATTTGATTCAATTCTTGCGCGAGCGCTCGTTCGAATCCGTAATGGTCTTCGAAGCAAACAACGACTCCTGGCAAGCCGCAATCGACGCGTTTCTGGCTGTGTATCCAGCCTATGCAATCAACGTTGCTACTTTACATGCCACCCTCAGGCTGGCGCAAGAGCAGCAACGGCCCCAGAGTATGCAGCTGGATAGCCAGAATGCGTTGGCACTGGCCCAAGCCTGCGATGGACAGTACCTGATTTTTTCTATACAGCACGGTCCAGCCAAACTTTGCGCTGTGGCTCTCGGCTGCGCGCTGGAATCTTGGCAGTTGACCGAACGCGCTCGAGAAGATCAATTGCGATTGGATGTCAACACCAAACTGATCGCACAGAATCAAAGCGAAAAAACTTGGCTGCGCAGTTTCGCAACTAGTATCGGTGCCATTAACCGCGCCAACGCCGCCAACACCATCGCTCAAGCCATCTTCGAGCCACTACGCCACTTGTTAATGGCAGAATCGCTATTTCTGATTGTGGAGCCGAGCGAATCGGAGCGCAGCGGACTTCAAAATTGCAAATTTGGAAGCAGCCCAATTGATTTCGAACAGGTCCAATGTGCAGCCGCTGAGCTGCGAGACCCCTCGCAAACCGTCATAGAAAACCACCAACCAACCGTGGCGGGCATCACATCGCTGCTCGGTGCCAAGATCACTATCGATGACGATGTGCTGGGCTATTTGATCGCCGTCAATCGTCAGCCGCAACTCGATGACGGCGCGAACGAGGGCTCTTTTACCGACTCGATTGGACTTATCGAAGAAGCTGCCTCGCTGTTCGCCACGCAATCGCGTAACATCCATCTCGTGCTCGAAAGCCACCATCTCGTGTTAGGTGCGCTGCATGCAATGAGCAGCGCGATCGACGCTCGCGATCCGTATACCCAAGGTCACAGCGAACGTGTCGCCAAGCTCGCATATGAGCTCGCCACGATTTTGGGCGTTTCAGAAACGGCTTGCCAAGAGATTTACCTAGCGGGATTGTTGCATGACCTGGGCAAGATCGGCGTGCCAGATGATATCCTTCACAAAGCCGGCTCGCTTTCAGACGATGAATTTGCGGTCATACGACAACACCCTGAGATCGGTGCCCGCATCATCGAGCGTTTGGGCAAACTGCACTTCGTATTGCCTGGTGTGCTCCACCATCACGAGCGTTGGGATGGCAAGGGCTACCCACACGAACTCAGACAGGAATCCATTCCATTGATGGCCAGAATCTTGGCCGTCGCGGATAGCTTCGATGCAATGACTAGTTCTCGTCCCTATCGTGGTGCGATGCCCATCGACAAAGCGGCAGCGGTCATTCGCAGTGGCGCGGGCAAGCAGTGGGACGTCGCGGTTGTCGACTGCTTTGAGATTTGGCTCAATCGAATTTTGCCGACCCACCCCGTGGGTATTCCGCTAGAGGCTGAAGACCTGCTTTCATACTGCACCCCGTTTGAAAACATCTCCCAAGTCGTGATCGCACTCAATCTATAAAAAGCTGTACCAACGCGCCGCACAGTAGGATTGCGCAACGCGTCTCGGTCAGTAATTGCGACTATCGGTCCGGCTTTGGTGAAAGCCTCGCTCATCCTAGTCGCGGCAGTCGTTTGGACGACTGCTTAAGCTTAGGGGTCGGTTCCGTGTCTGAACCGCTCGGTGGCCAATATCTGGCCCACCATCATCCATACGCCGACGAAAATCGCGCCGAGCATAGCATGAAACCATTCCAATGACATGTGTTGTCCGATTGCGCTGCAAAGAACCTGAAGCTAGCGTCGTCCTTGCGCAATATCGATGAGTCCTGGATCCTGGACGCATCCCAATGTGACGAAATGCCGAATGCCATTTGCGTCACTCGTGTATCATCGGTGTGTTCAGTTCAGTTACCTCACAAATTTCCTAGCGCATGGTAAAGCTTGCGTGGACCGACAACTTCCACTAACCTGCAGGGTTTTACTTGCGGGCCTTCGTTTTGATGTTGCACTGCTCCAGATGGTGTGTGCCACTGGCCCTGCGGGCGGAGCCAGTGGCATACGAAAATAATCTGGGTTTAACCGCGTGCCCATCGGGCCGCGCGGTCTGTGCATCGCGGGGAGATTCCTACGCGGTTACATTAAACGAAACGACCTTGGTCCACCACGCACAAACGGGATCCGTCATGAAGAGCGCTGCGAATTTCATGCTACTGTTATCGTTTTGCTTCTTTGGTGCAATCCGCGAAACGTCGGCCCAAACCGACCCTGCGAAGTTAACCGCCGCCACGCTCCAAGTCCGCGAAGCCATCGACGCTGCCATAGCCGCTGGCGATCTGCCGGGCGCGGTGGTTGGCTTCTGGCACAATGGCCATTGGCTGGTTCGCGATGTGTATGGCAACCGTGCCTTGGATAAAGACCAAGAACCAATGACACTGGATACCATTTTTGATATGGCTTCCATTACCAAACCCGTTGCCACTGCCACCAGTATCGCAATCTTGGCTGAGCGAGGACAAGTCGACTTGGACGCGCCCGTAAAAACCTACTTACCTCAATTCACGGGTGACGGGCGCGACGCGGTGCTGGTCAAGCACTTGCTCAGACACTCAGCCGGCTTAATTCCCGATAACGCGATCGAAGACTATCAAGCGGGTATCGATAACGCTTGGAAGAATCTTTTCGCCGTCAAAATCCAATCGACTCCCGGCACGAAGTTTGTTTACAGCGATGTATGTTTTCAGTTGCTTGGCAAGGTTGTTGAAAACGCTAGCGGCCAGCCGCTCAACGAGTTTGCGAAAGCCAACATCTTTGAACCGCTGGGGATGAAAGACACGGGATATTTGCCGGCGAATGCACTGCGTCCGCGCATCGCTCCGACCGAACCTCGCGATGGAGTCATGCTGCGCGGCGAAGTCCATGACCCGCGCGCCGCGTTGATGGGTGGCGTGGCAGGACATGCGGGCCTGTTTTCGACGCTCGACGACGTCGCTCGTTACGCGCAAATGATGCTCGGCGGCGGTAGCTTCGAAGGCCTTCAAGTCATGAAGCCTGAGACAGTGATTAGGCTCACCGCGTCCCACAGCGTGGAAACGCGACCCGACTTCGGAGTCATTTCGCGCACCAACGGTTTTGATCATCACTCCAGCTACAGTTACAATAGCGGCGATGTCCTGAGCAGCGGTGCCTTCGGTCACGGCGGCTTCACCGGCACGGTGCTATGGATCGATCCCGTGCGCCATTGCTTCTTTGTTTTCCTAAGCAATCGATTGCATCCCGACGGCAAGGGAAACGTCAACCGTTTGGCAGGAAAAGTAGCCAAGACCATCGTTGCAGGCTACCTACCAGCCCTGCCGGCCCGCGATCCGTTAGCGCCGGTCATGCTGGGTGTCGACGTGCTGCGAGAATCGCAGTATCGCTGCTTGCAAGGAAAACGCGTGGGCTTGGTTTCCAATCACACCGGCCGCACTTCCGATGGCATCTCGACTGCACAACTGCTGCGACGCGCCGAAGGTGTGCAACTGGTCGCGTTGTTTAGCCCCGAACACGGCTTCGAAGGCTTGCTCGACGAAGCGGGAATCGGCGATTCGACCGCCGATGAATGGAAGCTGCCCATTTATTCGCTGTACGGCAAGACTCGTCGACCCACCGCCGAACAACTCGCGAACATCGACTGTCTAGTTTATGACATCCAAGATATCGGCTGCCGCTTCTACACTTACATCTCGACAATGAAAGAATGCATGCTCGCTGCCGCTGAACATGGTAAGCAGTTGATTATTCTCGACCGTCCAAATCCGATTGGTGGCCTGGTGGTCGCAGGCTCGATGGTTGACCCGGGTCGTGAGAGTTTTGTGGCTTGCCATAATTTGCCCGTGCAACATGGCATGACCGTCGCCGAACTGGCGTTGCTGTTTCGCAAAGAACTCGATCTGAAGCTCGACTTACAAATCGTGCCGGTTCGGCATTGGGAGCGCGAACAAACTTTGGATCAGACTGGCCAAGAGTGGGTGGATCCGTCGCCCAACATGCGTTCGCTGTTAGCCGCCAGGCTTTACCCCGGTATCGGTTTGCTTGAAACGACAAACATTTCCGTGGGTCGTGGTACGGATCGCCCGTTTGAATGGATCGGTGCTCCGTGGATGGACGGTCGCAAGTTGGCTGCTTGGTTGAACGAGCAGAACATTTCCGGCTTGCGATGCATTCCGCGGACCGTCACTCCCAGGGCGAGCAAATATGCTAATGAAGCCTGCCACGGTGTACAGTTTGTGGTTACTGAGGTGAGCGCGCTTGAGCCGCTGCAGGTGGGCTTGACCCTCGCGATAGGGCTTTGCAAGCTTTATCCTGAAGCATGGAAAGCCGCCGCAGCCGACACTCTGCTCGTCAACGCCAAGATGCGCGATGCCATCGTCGCCGGAGCCAGCCTAAAAGAGTTGCAAGAAATCTACGCCGCCGACCTCGCAGCTTTTAAATTGCGACGCGCTTCAGTTTTGATTTACTAGGGTAACGGTCCGGATGTTGTAGATGCCGAGTGGAAAATTACAACAGCCAGCCTTTCCAACCTGCAAAATGAAATATTTGCTGAGCTGGTACAAACCCTTCGCAAGGAAAAACAGCCGCAGATGCGAGCCTTTTTTGCGGACGTCTGGTGATTGTCAGTCGGGGGATGGAAAAACGGCTATCCGTTACGAGCAAACGCTTTCCAACGACTATTGGGGGATCCGGCCGCTTCGGGCAGTTTGAAATGGCCAAGGGACCAGGCTGCGAAAAAATCCGGCACACTGCCTAACAAATCGCGTTGTTGCAGCAAACTTCCGGGCTCGTACCACATCACTTCGGCAACTTCTCGGGGGTTGGGAACCGGCTGCGATTCCAGATGTCTTTCGACGAGCAACCATTCCAGCAGCGTGCCCCACGACGTGCGACTATGCCACAAGTGCTGTGCCGAGAGCGATACTAGCCCCAGCTCTTCTTCTAGTTCGCGGACCACGGCTTGCTCCGGGGTCTCACCTTGCTCAATCGCACCGCCTGGAAAGCACAGCAAGCCTGGCGCTTTCACCGTCAAACTGCGGCGGATCACCAGGAATTTTCCATCCTCGACGACCACGCCTACTGCGCCGTGCCTCGGTTTTTTTGGACCACTGGTCATGAAGCTGCCCTCCTTAGCGAACTACATGATGGCTTGAATAGTACCAAATCCGCCTCCATAGATAATCATACCGATCCCGGCGCTGACTGTGACTATCGAAACGATGATCGCGGTGATCGCTTGTTTATTGTCCGCCCAATGGATGATGCCATAGATATACGAGAAGAATGGAATCAGCAAACATAGAAAACCTTTGCCAATACTCTGTTTGAATCCGAACACGACGATGCTGAGATGTGCAAACGCGTGGATGCTGCTGCCGGTAATCATGGCGGTGATGCCCAGTACCACGAATACTGGCAAGCGCTGGACATTTCCCAAAAAGGTTCCGGCTTCCGCAGGTTCGTTAAAGCGTCCGTCAACGATGACTACTCCCGCTGCACACAAGGTCATCGCGCCGATCAGATACGACATGATCATCCACCAGGGGATCCCCGATTTCTCACGTCGCTCGTCCATGATGCCGTCGCGCGACATATTATGAGCGGCTTCTTGTAGGAACTCGTTTTTGAACTCCAGCGTGGCAGCGATTGCCTCAAAACCGAGAGCGGTTTCCCCTGATTCAAAGTTCAATCCACAACCCGTACACAGCACCGTTCCAGGCCGAATAACTGCGCCGCATTTGGGGCAAATGGGCCCCGATTTCTTCGTCAAGCCAGCTTCGTCGAACAAGCTGTCTAATTTATTCACCGGTTGCGGCGCCGCTGCTTGTACCGCAGCTGCCGGTTTCGACTTTGCTGCAGATGCTTTACCGGTCGATGCAGTTGCGGCTTTGGCGGGGCTGGCCTTGGCTGCGGGCACAGCTGCCGGTGTGGCCGTGGTTTTCGCCGCTGTCGGATTCGGGATTTGAATCGACTTCTGACACTTCGGGCATTTGCCACTTTTACCAGCCAAGTTGTCAGGCACGCTGAGAACTTGACCGCATGAGCATTTCAGTTTGATTGGCATAGGCTTGAGTGGCTTGGAGGAGGTTGCGTCGATTTTCGGGCCGGCGGGTCTCCGGTTACTTCAACCGGAGGCTAGCGGTCTGTAGATTTAATCCGACTTGTAGTTGCAGGTATTAGCCGCAGGGCGCTAGCCCAGGTTGATGGATGAAACCGGACGCTAGCGAGAGCGCCCCGCTTAGTAATCAAATTGAAAACACTGATTTACAGGTGACTTATCAGCCGGAAGGCGTTAGCCTCCGGTTGGGGACGCAACCGGAGGGTTGCCTCGTCTCTATTGTGCTCAACCCACCCAGAAATCTCAACGCCGCTCGGCTCCGCGCAGAAGCTTTTGTCAAAACATCAGCGGATTGCCCTGCCGATCCCAAATTGGTCTCCGACCTTCACGGCTTTACCATCTTTGAAGAAAATTTGTACCATCTTCTCGCTCTGTACCGCAGCATCGTGCTCGTCCGTCAACTGGACGACAATCTTCTTGGTCTGAACATCGATCACCTGGCCCGTGGATGGATAGGCCCAGCGTCCGTCTAAGCTAAATGTGATCCAACCCGGTTCGTCGCGCAGCTCAATATGGGTAATCGGCTTGGGTGGTTCGACCGTATTATCATAGATATGCAAACGCTGATTAAATGCGTCGACCACCCACACCTCGCGTTCGTCTGGAGTCAGTCCAATACCGTGGCTTGGGCAACCGTGACGTTTTACCTTGCCTTTCGAGAAACCTTGCACCTCCACCCGCGCCAATTTCTTTCCAGTCGTTATGTCACCCACTTCAAACCCTAGCAATTCGTTGACGCAGACATAACAACGCGTCTGAGCGGAATTGATCGTAAATGGTCGAATCGCTGCCGCGAAGGGGCCGACCTCGCGCACCAGTTGGTGCTTGCCGGTATCTGCAATCGAAAGCAGCGGAGATTTCAAACCCGCCAAGTACGCGAACTTTCCATCCGCGCCCACCATGGTGTTATGGGCTCCCGAGTCCGGTGTCAAATTGGCGAGCACATTGCCAGTGATCGTATCCACAACATTCCAGTGAGGTCCCTCAAACGATGGCACGTAGATAAATTTCCCGTGCGGGTCGATCGACATCCGGTCACAACCGCCTTCGTAAGCTTTCTCCCACAGCAGTTGTTCACCCACCAAGTCAACGCACATCAACGTCTTGATGGTACTCACGTAGATGCGTCCCGTTGCGGCGCTCGCACAGACACCTTTCACATTGATCGGTTGCCCCTTGTCATCCAAGCCTCCCAGCGGGATGCGCTTGACAAATCGATGCCCCCGATCGATGTCGAACACCAATAATCCATGCCCGCCGTACTCGAGGTAATTTCGCACACCGGGACAAGCTACATACAACAAGTTCCCCGAGTGTGTGTTTTCTGCCGACTGCGCGATATCGGCTGTCGACAACATCATCCCCAAGAAAACCCAAAGCAGGCAGACGATTTTCTTGCGGGTCGTGTTGGGGTTGCTGGTCATTTTCATAGCATGATTTCCGTTATTGAATTCAGATTCCCGCTTTGAATTTGGGACCTAGAGTAGTGTAGAGCAATTGTCGCAATTGCTCCGGCAAACGATTGGGACAATCGTTCTACACTAAAACTCCCAATCTCAAATCATCATTTAGGCGAAGCTAGAGACTTTTTTCCTTCGGCTTCAGTCGCGCTGCTTCGGCCTCGGTGAGTGCTGGCGCTACAGGTTGCTGATAATCGAGCGCGTAGTCATAACCAGCGCGGTCATAAACGAGCGTAAAGGCTTGCTGCAAATCGAGCTTCACGTCTGGGTCCGATCCCGCCAAGGGAATAGGAATGACGGGCAATCGGTTCAATAATCGCCAACCGTATACTTCGACGAAGGGACGCCGCTCCGCTCGGCTAATCATGGCGAAGCAATCGCCCGCCGGTGGTTCCGACACTAAAGTTCTTTCGCCATTGCGGAGCAAATCAAGCTCGACAAAGTGTGCTTTCGTCTTCAGCAGCGCCGACGACTTGTCTGTGTATTGTTGTCGGCCATCCGTGCCCTTGCGCTTGTTCGTCGGCGACAGCAATTCGATTACCGTCACCACTTCACTGGGCTTGCCGCGCCGGATCGTCAAGAAAGTTTCGCGATGTTCTTCCACGAAGGGAATCGTACACGTCTTCATTTCAACCCTAGTTTCGGTCATCACAGCTAAGCCGCCGTCTGATTCCTCACGGTCCATTGCCGGCTCGCGACCCGTTTTTATCATCGCCGCGTCAGCAATAAATGATTGCACCGGAGTAGCGGGGTCGTGGGTCTCCAAGTAAATCCGCCGCTCCACCTCGACGATGTAGTATGGGCGAACTGCAGCAACGATCGCTTCACTGATTGCTGTCAAGTATCGAGTATGAAAATCCTCCCATTTTTGACTTTCAATAAACGGATCCATGCCGGGAAAGGGAGATGGCATCTTTTGAGTTTCCATAGCGACGTGGAGGCTTTGAGAATACCAGTTAATGATAGCACGACGAGGCCTATTCTTCATCGTCAGAAAGCGGTTCCGCGTGGGATTCGTCGAGTCCAAGTTGCGTCAGGCGGCGCAGCAGTCTCGGGCGACTGATGCCTAACCAGCGGGCGACGCGGGCGCGGTTGCGCGGTGAAAGCTTGATGGCACGGGAGATGATAATGCGTTCCAGATCGAGCAGAACGTCATCTAACTTGATCGGTTCCACCACTTGCTCGCTAGCAACGACGCTGCCCGCAAAGGTGCGGATCGAAACCGGTAAGTGTTGACTTTGAACCGCAGCCGAAAACACCGCGTGCTGAATCATGTCGGCTACACAGCGTTGAACTTCGCCGAGATTTTCTGGCCATGCATAGGCCGTCAACAGATCCGACGCTTCAGCGGACAGCGACAATAGACTGCGATTGAGTTTGTTGCATTGGGCCGAGAGAACTTGTTGCACCAGAATGTCGATATCCTCGCGGCGAGAGGCCAGCGCTGGCAAGTGAATTTCGACCGGCGCAAGCAGCGAAACCAAACGATCCCAGCCCTGACCGCGTTGCGAGAGGTCCGCCGACGCTTGGCAGGAGGTTGCCGCCACAACGCACTCGCTGGCGTGACCGGTCATCCACTGAATGACCGGATTGATCGCTCCCTCGGCCAGTAGGTCGACCTGCTCGAGCACCAGCAGTTGGCTGGCTCGAGGCGTGCTGGCTCGCAGGCGGCCCTCAAAAACCTCCAGCATCCCAAGCAACAATTCGGTATCCAGCGCCGAGCAATCGAGTGGAAACAACTGTCCCGCCACCTTCGGTACTCCCATCCGCCGCAGCCGACCACCAAAGATACCGCGTGTCACGTCGCTCTTGCCAATGTATTTTGGTCCGGTCACCAACAGATTGCTGTCGCCCTGAATTGCCAACTGCGCCCGCTGCATGGCCAGTCGAATAGCTGGGCTTTCGCCAAGTAATGGCAGCAACCCATCCAAACTGGACCATTGACTACGCAGTCGCACAAGCACTTCATCCGTCGGCCGTCGTAATAGCGGATTGTCGCTACGGAGGTGCGGCAACTGCGATTTGATCTCGTCCCAGTCGCCCAGCAGCACCAGCACCATTGCCAGCGTGCTGGACGGATCGCGGAGCGGAATGAATAGTTGTCCCGTTGCGGTTGAACCAAACACAATCGGCGTGGTCAAATGCCGCGCGACGATCTGCCCTTCGAGCGCGCTGACCGGCGGCGCTAGGGAAGTGAGCAAAGCAGCGTGGGGGGCATCATCGGCGGCGATCTCCCAACTACAGCGCTGTCCAACTAACTGCGTCGCATCCGTTTTGGCCAATTCACACAGCCCAGCGTTGGCAAACAGAATTTCGCCATGCCAGTCTAGAATCGCCAGCGGTCGCCCCAGTTCGTCGAGGCTCTTGGCCAATAACCGACTGTTGCCGCCGCGATACGCTGAACTCATAGCGTGTTTCTGTTTTGAGGTGGTTGCTGATTCGGCGACTGTCGGATAGTTTTGACTCAAAAGGTGTCTGACCCTCTCCGGGCATGCAGAATCCCGCAACGCTGTATGCCCTCCAAAGGGTCAGACACCTTTTGAGACAAAGCGTAATATTTATGCCCCTAGGTCAAGATTAGTCTAACGGTTTGCCATGTCCACCGGAGCTGCCACAGAGCCCTATTTCCAGCAATTGTTCGCCCAACGTATCGGCGGTTCCAACTACGGCAAAGGGACCGAGATCTACAAGTTTGAAAAGATCAAGCGCGCCAAACGCAAGGCACTGGCGGACTATCCGGACCGCGCGCTGGTCGATTTTGGCATTGGCGAAAACGACAGCATGGCTGGGCTAAAGGTCCGCGAGCGGATGGCCGCAGAGATCAATCGCGTTGAAAACCGCGGCTACGCCGACAATGGTATCGCCGCTTACAAAGAAGCTGTCGCGCGCTTCATGGATCGCAATTTCAAAGTGCACCTCGATCCCGCTGGCGAGATCAATCACTGCATCGGCAGCAAAACCGCGCTGGCCATGCTCCCGGCTTGCTTCATCAATCCCGGCGACATCACCATGATGACCGTACCGGGTTATCCCGTGGCAGGTACGCATACCAAGTATTATGGCGGCGATGTCCATCGATTACCGCTGTTGGCTGCGAATAACTTCTATCCGGATTTTGATTCCATCGCGCCAGATATTTGGAAACGTACCAAGTTGGTTGTACTGAACTATCCGAACAGCCCAACGGGCAAAGTGGCGACGCAGGATTTTTACCAACGAGTCATTGAACTGGCACATCGCCATGAATTCGTCGTCGTGCAAGATGCGGCGCATATCATGTTGAGCTTTGAAGGTGAACCGCTCAGCTTTCTGTCTGTGCCCGGTGCGCGCGAGGTGGGTGTCGAAGTGCATTCGATGAGCAAGGGCTTTGATATGATCGGCTGGCGCATCGGCTGGGTCTGCGGCAATGCAACGCTCGTGCAAGCACTCGCCGATGTGAAGGACAACAGCGACTCAGGTCAGTTCGCAGCGATTCAACAAGCCGCTGTCACGGCGCTCGATGAACCATCGATTCCGCTGCAGATTCGCGCCAAGTACCGCCGCCGCTTGGAGAAACTGGTCGCGATGCTGAAGAGCTGCGGCTTTCAGTGTTCGCTGCCTGGAGGAACTTACTTCCTGTATACGCCAGCCCCGAAGGGGGTCGTGGGCGGTGTGAAATTCGAAAACGCCGAACAAGCCAGCCAGTATTTGATCACCGAGAAATCGATCGTAACCGTGCCCTGGGACGATGCGGGTGCTTTCCTTCGATTCTCGGTGACTTACATCGCTGAAGACGAAGCCGCCGAGGATGCCCTGATGGCCGAAAGCGCTAAACGCCTAAGTTCCCTGTCCCTACAGTTCTAAGTGGCGTAAGCTTCTAGCTTGCGTTGCTTGTGCATTTAATCTGAAGCGGACGGTCTCTAGAGCAAAAACCCTGGCTTGGTGTCGCGAAGAATCTCGGCGATTGCCGCGCGCTGATTATCCGTCAATCGTTCGTAGCCCTCGGGTACCTGCTTGGCGGTTAACACTTCGGTGATGCGGCGTTTGACGTATTCCATCACCGGCCGCGGCATGCGCTCGAAGGCTTCGCTGTAGATCAAGTAACTGCACGGATGCTTAAGCAACTGGTGCGTTAGATCGAGCTCACGCAGACTGCGACCCCGCTGGTCAAGCTTGGCAGAAGCTCCGAATTGCTCCGCAAACTTTGAAGTTCCGCAAATGGGACTGGTGAACTCCACTTCGTCCGCAAACAGCATATAGCGCACGAGCGCCTCGGAAGCCGAATGGATGCGACGCGTGGTGGACTCGCTGACGGCATCGAGCGGTCGGCCCAGGGCTTCATTGATGCCGTGATCGTAGTACGCTGCTGTGCGGGCTTCCATGCTGGCCCGCGCTATCAGGTTATGCATTTGCGATTGATGCTCCAGCACCAACAGGGCAACAAGATCGCTGTGTTCAGTTAAATAGGGTTCCGTGTTAATCAGCTTTTCCAGGGTTTGTTGGTTTGCACCCGCGTCGACGTCCATCAGCTCAGGATCTTGTCGATCATTCGAACGCACGTTGCCTAAGTGACGCATCTGCCCATGCGAGCCGGTGACGTACCAGCCACCCCAACGCTGCTCAAAGGGACTCGAATGATCGGTCACATAGGTTCGCGAGCCCGTGCGCGGCCGACCATTGATATCGGGGTAGACGCTACGAATGAGATAGCCTGGAATGCCTTGCGTGCGCGCCGTAGCGTGACACGTCAAGCATTGACCACGATCGCGGACGATTCGCAAGGGCTCAGCGGCATCTTGGTCAATCGTATAAAACACTGCCCCTAACTCGGGGTCCGTCGCAGCCAGTTCGACAACGTCACCTTGCTGACACCAACCGACGTAAACGTCATCGTTGAAGTACAAGGCGCGAGGCGTTCGCGGACTGATCTTGTGCAATTGCAGCGACGTTTTTGAAAACACCAATACTTGCGACTCTGGGGATACTTGCAAGTGCTTCAAGACATCGGGCAACCAACCGTGACGCGCATCGTACTTGAACTGAATTTCACCCTTTTCGATCGCAGAGGCCAATGCGGCAACCCGGTCATGTGTCGCAACTTCGCCATAGTTGATCGGCGGTTTTTCGAAATCAAACTGAGCCCAGCCGATGGCTGACGAAAGAATCCAAGCCAATGCGGTTGAAATACCAACAATGAGTTTCATCATTACACCCACAGCGCGATTACTGAGGCAACTAACAAGGAATGCAAACCCTGCCTATTACCTTATCCAATCCTAAACAGGATGTCAATGTCCAGTTTTAGTTATGTAGACGATTTTCCCAATCGTTGATGCGTGATGAGTGTAATCGTTCCCTGAGCAATTGAGACAATTGCTCTACTCTCGATGGCCATTGAGACAGTTGCTCTACTCTCGTTTGGTCTGGCTGCGAATAAAAGCCCAGCCGCTGCGGAGACGCTCGGATAACGTCCGACCGTGAAAGAACTTGAGAAGGTGCGTCAACACCGCTGGGTTACCTGCGACTCTGCGATCAAAGTGCGGCATCCAGCGACCGCGGCGTTCGCAGGTCACTTTGAGTCGCGTCATTTCCAGTAAACCTTCGGGACCGCGTGTCACCCCCCAGCCGCTATGACCGCGACCGCCGAACGATACTCGCGGATCAGCGGTCGGTATCAGCGTGTCGTTTAGGGTCACACAACCCGCTTGAATTTGTTCTGCCCAATGGGAAGCGTGGGGTTCAGGCCCAAACACCGACGCCCCCAAATGGTAGGGACAGCTTGCATCGACTCGGACCGCTTCGGTCATGTCAGCTACTTGAATCACTGCCGCGAGCGGCGCAAACACATCCGCGTGAGCCACGCGCATCTTCGGAAGAACATCGACTAAGACCGTGGGTGGAAAATTCTCGCCATGTTCGGTAGCGCGAGCCGTCAGCAACCGAGCGCCACTGGCAACTGCTTCCGCAATCAACTCGCTGGCTTGTGCGAGAATTTGTGGACGCAGCGATGTGGTGGGAGCGTCAATTAACGCTTCGGTTAGCAAATCGCACAAAGCTGCCTTGCTTTCCGCCGTGACGAATATTCGCCGCGGTGCGATGCACGTCGCGCCGCCGTTCATCGTGAGCGCGAAGGCGATCGACTTAGCCGCGCGCTTCAAATCCGCCTGAGGCAAGACGAAGACGGCGTCGCAGCCGCTCAATTCCATCGTTGACGGAGTCAGTTCTTCGGCCAGCATGTGGAGCACCTTACGGCCCGTTTCAGCCGACCCGGTAAGCACTACTTTGTCGACTCCCAGTCGAATCGCTGCTTCACCTGCTTCAATGTCGCTAGGCAAAACTTGGACAAGTTCCTTTGGAATGCCCGCCGCCGCCATGCAATCTCGCAAAAGCAACGTCACGCGCTCACAACCCGGCGCGGGTTTTACCAAGACCGCGTTTCCCGCCGCGACCGCTTGCATCATCTGCACTCCAGCCAGCAACAGCGGATAATTCCACGGAGCCAAAATCAGCACCAAGCCCCAGGGTTCGGGCCGCACCGAGACTCCAATACGCCCCATCCACCACGAGCCCAACAACGCCTGGTGCGAGTAGGGAGCCAGAATTCGCGGTCCGTGGTTCGCAGCGAATTTGCAAGCATCCGCCAATGGGAAAACTTCGGAAGTCAAGATTTCAGCGGCCGTGGAAGGCCTTTCCACCGCCGCCACAAGTTCCTCGCTGCGTTGTGCCAATTCCGCCGCGATTGCAAAAATGGCGCGAAACCGATCTCGGCTTGTGGAAAACCACCACTTGCGCTGCGCATCGATTGCAGCTTTTCTCGCTTTCGTAACAATTACTACAACGTTTGACGGCACTTCGGAACTTTGGTTCATCAACTTGATAGGCCCGCGAGGCGTAAATTCGAACTGCAGTTATAATTGAACTGACTTGGGCGTAGTGGATCTGGCGAAAGTAGCTTGTAAAGATGACTGGACGAACGATTGCGGTGGGAGACATTCACGGATGTTCCGCCGCACTGAAAAAACTTCTCGACACGATTGCTCCCACGCCTGATGATACCATAGTTACGCTCGGTGATTACGTAGATCGTGGCCCAGATAGTCGGGGAGTGATCAACCAGTTGATCGAACTCCGTAAGCGATGTCAGCTTGTGACACTGATGGGTAATCACGAAGAGATGATGTTGGAAGTGGTCCGCGAAAAACAGCCGCCCTATCGCTGGCTACAGCACGGCGGCGTGGATACCCTCGATTCCTATGGCTTTTGTGGTGACATGTCGGTGATTCCGGAAACGCATCTCGAGTTCTTTCGTTCGATGAAGGATTTTTACGAGACCGATTCGCATTTCTTTGTTCACGCCAACTACGACCCGAATATACCGTTGGAACAGCAAGATGCGCATACCTTGCGTTGGCAGAAATTGACCGAAGTGACGCCTGGCCCACATCAGAATGGCAAGCGAGCTGTGGTAGGACATACACACGCTCGCGATGGCGAGATCTTTAAAGTCGGCCACTTAATCTGCATCGATACGTATTGCTACGGCGGACGCTGGTTGACCGCTCTCGATGTCACTAGCGGTACTATCTGGCAAGCAAATTCTGAAGGTCGTTTGCGATAACTTGTTTCCCGAACGATGCTAAATTGATTCTAGGTGATTGCTTCTGGCTCCTCTCGGTTCAGAATAAAGATCGACTTCGTCGTTTCGCTCTCATTCTCTCAGGGCTGGTGAGCCACTAGGCTTTGTCTCAAAAAAGGGTCTGACCCTTTGGAGGGCAGGCAAAATCCCAGACAAAAGAACATGCCCGGTGAGGGTCAGACCCTTTTTGAGACAAAGCCTAGTCCAATGAACATGCGCGATCAATTGAAACCAGACAGGAGCAGAGAGAGAAACGCGAGGCGATTGTGTTCGGTCGTCGTGGCAGGATTCATGCTGCTTGTCGGTACCGGGCTCCGGGGTCAAGACAGCGTGCGTTATCAACGCGACGTCCTGCCCATTCTGGCTGACCATTGTTTCGTCTGTCATGGTGTCGATAGCGCCAAGCGTCAAGCAGAGCTCCGGCTGGATGAGCGCGGCAGCAGTACCAAGACCCTAGAGTCCGGACAGCAAGCCATCGTTCCAGGGGACTTGAAGAGCAGCGCATTGTGGCAACGCATTACCTCCGATGACTCGAACCAAACCATGCCCCCACCCGAGACCGGTCGTGCGCTTTCGCCCGATCAGCGCGAGATCTTGCGACGCTGGATTGAGCAAGGCGCGCCCTATGAAAAACACTGGGCTTATATTCCTCCGCAAAAGGCCGTTCCTCCGCTCGTTACGGGTGCCGAATATCCGATCGATCGCTTTGTTCGCGCGCGACTTGCCGCAGAGCGTATTCAACCTTCGCCACCCGTCGATCGCACCACCCTGATTCGCCGTGTGACGCTCGATTTGACCGGATTGCCTCCCACGTTGCTGGAAGTGGATGCCTTTTTGAACGATCCGCGTCCCGATTCCTACGAACGCGTAGTCCATCGTTTGTTGGGATCGGAACAGTTTGGAGAACGATGGGCACGCTGGTGGCTTGACTTGGCGCATTACGGCGACAGCGATGGTTACCTGCAAGACTTCCTTAGACCCGTGGCGTGGCGCTACCGACAATGGTTGATCGATGCCTTCAATACGGACATGCCCTTCGATCAATTCACGATCTCACAAATCGCCGGAGATCTCATTCCGAATGCAACCATTTCGCAAAAAATGGGAACCGGCTTTTTGCGCAACACGCTGAGCAACCGCGAGGGTGGGGCTGACCTGGAGGAATTTCGCGTCAATCAAGTTTTGGACAGAACGATGACATTCGGCACTACTTGGTTGGGTCTTACCGTCGGATGTGCGCAATGTCATGACCACAAGTTCGACGCTATTACCCAACGCGAGTATTTCCAACTCTATGCTTTTTTCAACAGCGCTGACGAAGCGAACATCGATGCACCGCTAGCAGGCGAGCACGCGGCCTGGGAAGCGGCTAAACCGGATTACGATTGCAAGCGAACCGAGTTGCTCGCGCCTGTCACCGGTCAACTCCAGGCACTACAGACGGAGTGGGAACAAAGGATCTTGTATACGGAATCGCATCCTAGTGAGGACTTTGCATGGGATCGCACTTTGGAGCTGCTCGGCCTGCAATGGGGTCAAAACTTGGGGGAAGGACAACTTGAAGGGCTTGGCATCATCAAGACGTCGCCATCGCAGCGAACAACCGATCAGCAGCAGCGGCTGCAGGACTACTTTCTGAGATCAGCTCCCTCGGAGTATGCTTCGAAGCTGAAGGAGCTTAACGTAAGTGAGTTGATCACGAAGCTGGATGCGTTAACCAAAGCCTTGCCGCCGATTACCCGCGCACCTGCGATGACGAAGTCACCTGCAACACGACCGAATCATCTTTTTGTGCGCGGTGACTATTTGAACCTCGGTGAGCAAGTGAATCCAGGTACGCCATCGGTACTTCCACCGATGCAGGGAGAGGGCGAGGCAGATCGGCTTGCGCTAGCAAACTGGTTGGTTTCACGGAATCATCCGTTGACGGCGCGGGTCGCCGTTAATCGATTATGGCAAGAGCTCTTTGGGCGTGGACTGGTAGCGACGTCGGAGAATTTTGGAGTACGCGGCGATCGACCATCGCATCCTGAATTGCTCGATTGGTTGGCGATCGAATGGATGGAGCAGGGCTGGAGCTTTAAGACACTGCTACGAACTATGGTTTTATCGGAAACCTACCGGCAATCGTCAGCCAGTCGTTCTGATCTAGCGTCCATAGATCCATGGAATCGCCTGTTGGCGAGACAGACTCGAATACGATTGTCAGGAGAAGCCATACGCGACTCGGCACTCGCCGTCAGTGGCTTGCTGAATCGAACCCTGGGTGGACCCAGCGTCAAACCCCAACAGCCCGCCAGTGTTTCCAAGGAAGGCTATGCAAACCAATGGGAACCGAGTCAGGGAGCGGATCGACATCGGCGTGGTTTGTATACCTTTATTCAACGCACTTCGCCTTTTGCCCAATTGGTGACCTTCGATTTGCCAGATACAAGTCGTAGCTGTACTCGTCGCGAGCGAACCAATACTCCTTTGCAAGCTCTGAATCTGCTCAACGACCCCAATTTCATGGATGCCGCCCGCAACCTGGCGGCGAGAATTCTGAGAGAGGCGCCGACCAACGACGAACAGCGCATTGTTCATGGTTGGATGCTGGCGATTTCACGGACTCCCACGCCGGAAGAGTCGGGGCGATTATTGCGCTATGTACAACAGCAGCGTGCGATTTTCCTCAGCGACCCAGCGGCAGCCAAAACTCTTTTAAATGATGGACTAAGTGGTTTGGATGGCGAATGGGTGATGTTTGCCAGCGTACTTTTGAACCTCGATGAATTTGTCTGTCGGGAATAGAACCATGTTTGAACTGCCATCGCGCCGCGACTGGCTTGCACGAGGGTCCTATGGATTGGGTGCGATCGCGCTTTGGCACATTTTGTGTCAGGAGGGGCGCACTTCGATACCCACTACAAGCGTTAAGGCTCGCGCGAAAAGTGTAATCTTTTTGTTCATGATGGGTGGCCAGTCACATCTTGATCTATTTGATCCTAAACCCAAGATGGCCGCATTGAATGGTCAACCGATCCCCGAACACTTGACGAAGGCAAAAAAGAGCGCAACGGGCGGTGTACTAGAAACGATTCAGGCAAGTCCGCGCAGTTTTCGCCCCTATGGTCAATCGGGAATGGAATTGTCCGAGCTCATCCCCCATACTGCCGAAATGGCCGACGACATGTGCTTGATTCGTTCGATGCATTGTGAACAATCCAATCATGACCCGGCTCAATTGCTGTTGCATTGTGGTACGCCGCAATTCGGAGGCCCGAGCATTGGGTCATGGGTCACGTATGGACTTGGCAGCGCGTGCCATGATATGCCTGGCTATTTAGTGCTGACATCCGACGATGGGCATGGGCTGGAGGGAGCAGGGAGTTCGATTTGGGGAAGCGGTTTCATGCCTGCCGCGTATCGAGGAGTGACGTTTCGCAATGCGCGCGAATCGGTGTTGTATCTCGCCAATCCCGGCGGAGTCAATTTCGAGTCGCAGCGGGCACGTCTCGATGCCCTTGAAGACTTGAATCGATTCCGGCAGGCAACGACCGGTGACCCTGAGATCGCTGCCCGCATCGCTTCGTACGAAATGGCGTTTCGTATGCAGACTGCGGCACCCGAACTGCTTGACTTCAGTCAAGAGACAGCCCACACCCAATCGATGTATGGACTTAATTCCGAGCCGACGCGTGCGTTTGGCACAAACTGCTTGCTGGCGCGCCGCATGGTCGAAAGAGGCGTTCGATTTGTTCATCTCGTTCACAGCACTTGGGATCATCATTCCGATTTAAGCAAACGCATTGCCAATAATTGCAAGATGACGGATCAACCCGCCGCAGCGCTGCTCAAGGATCTAAAACAGCGTGGGTTATTAGACGAGACATTGGTGGTTTGGGCCGGAGAGTTTGGGCGAACGCCGATGGCCGAAGTGAGGCGCGGTGTACAGCCCGATGGCAGAGACCATCACCCCAATGCCTTTAGTGTTTGGATGGCAGGGGGCGGCGTGAAACGAGGACACGTTTACGGAGCCACCGACGACTTTGGTTTTCAGGTCACCGAGAATCCAGTTCACGTGCATGATCTTCAGGCGACCATTTTGCATCTACTTGGCATCGATCACGAAAGGCTCACTTATCGCCATGCAGGCCGCGACTATAGGCTTACCGATGTAGCCGGGCGAGTCGTGGAAGGCATGCTCGTTCCGAGTGAAAGCCAGTCCCAGTGAGTCCCTGGCCCGCTTCCACAGCCACGCGATGGTCGATCATCCTGCAAGCAGGCTACCAACTCTGGGTATCGCAATCTGGTCTTTTGGAAAAGTCAAATGTAGGGTGGGTCGAGGTACGATCGTTGACCTCGCTCAGCGAATGGGTAATGCGGTGTCGCGGAGCAACACGTCCACATTCGCCCTACCGAGCCTATTTCAACGGAAAAAGCGAGAAAAACTCCCGATTCCTTAGGGTAAAGCCTATTCTGGTCCGCGTTTGACTGTCAAACTTAAGAGGTACGCAAGGCACCGGCGGAATCGGTTTGCGTGAACATTCTGCCTCGCACGCCTGTCTATAGGGCGTGCCGACTTTTCTTGCATGGCATTTCGTAACTTTTTCAGCACGGCATTTTTTCCAGTGACAGACCACGACGGTCAGCAGCAACTGACCCAACAAATTCTCGACTTCGTTTACCACCCCCAATATCAACCCACCAAACCCAAGGGCATTCACCAAGCGCTGCGACTGCCTCCCGATCAGTATGCTGATGTTCGCAAAGCGGTGAAGAGCTTAGTGCTGACAGGCCAATTGGCTTATGGCGGCAACCATCTGGTGGTTACGCCCGAACAAGTTTCCGGCGATCCCAAACTTACTCGCGGCACTTTCCGTCAGGCGGCTGCAGGATTCGGATTCGTGCGGCCCGTGGCCACGGGCCGCTTGGCGACATCTGAAGATATCTTCATTCCGGCTGGCCAAACCAGCTCGGCGATGGACGGAGATATGGTGCAGATTCGGGTACGACCAAGTCGTCGCGGCTCAGGCACCGAGGGTGAAGTGCTCGAAGTACTCGAACGCGCGCGGCGACAGTTCGCGGGTACCTTTGGTGAACACGAAGGCAAGTCGGTTGTTTGGCTGGATGGAGTCGTGATCGGAGGCCCAGTCGAAGTTGGCGACGTGCGCGGTCTGCCAGTCCAAACGGGCGATAAGGTCGTCGTCGAGATCGTACAATATCCGCAGGGTGACACGCCAGGCGAAGCGGTCATCATGGAAGTGCTCGGTTCAAGCAAGAACCCGGCCGTCGATACGCTCGCCGTGATGCGGCAATTCGGTTTGGCCGAAGAATTTCCCGCCGAGGTAATCGAACAAGCTCGCGAGTTGGCCGATCGCTTCGTGGAAGGTGAGATCGAACCTGATCGACGGGATCTAACCAAAGTCGTCACGTTAACGATTGACCCCTATGATGCTCGCGACTTCGATGATGCGGTATCGCTCAGCAAAAACGAGAAGGGACACTGGGAGTTGATGGTGCACATCGCCGATGTATCGCACTTCGTTCCCATTGGCACGCCGCTGGATGCGGAAGCGCGCAAGCGCGCCACCAGCGTCTATTTGCCCGACCGCGTCATCCCCATGTTGCCGGAACTGATCAGCAATCACTTGGCCAGTCTCCAACCCGATAAAATTCGGATGACTAAGACCGTCTTGATGGAGATGACTAGCGATGGCATCGTCGTCCATCAAGAAGTGTTCAATTCGGCCATTCACAACGACAAACGTTTGAATTATGAACAGGTCGATCAGTTCCTTGAAAACCGCGAGGCATGGCGTGAATTACTGACGCCGCAGATTTGGACTCTGCTAGGCGACATGCACGAATTGGCCATGGTCTTGCGCAGTAACCGCAAAACCAAAGGCGCGATCGAACTGCATCTCCCCGAAGTGAAGATCGATCTCGACAAAGCTGGCAAAGTGAAAGGTGCGAGGTTGGTCCAAAACACCGAGAGCCACCAGATGATCGAAGAGTTCATGTTGGCCGCCAATCAAGCGGTCGCTATGTGGCTCGACGATTTGCAAATTCCATTCCTCCGCCGCGCGCACGCCGCTCCCGAACGCCGCAAAATGCGCAAGCTCACAGAATTCGTGCAAGACCTCGGCATCCGCGTGCAGAACCTCGAAGATCGCTTCGAGATTCAAAAAGTGGTCGAGTCTGTTAAAGGAAAATCCACTGAGTTTGCAGTGAACTATGCAATTCTCAAGTCGATGAGTAAAGCCGTCTATCAACCCGATTTCGAGCAACACTACGCGCTGCAGTTCGATCATTACTGCCATTTTACCAGCCCCATTCGTCGCTATCCCGATTTGCAAGTGCATCGAACCGTCGATCGCTTGGTCCGCAATGTCAAGCCTGTAGGCGACCCCGTACCAGTGTTGATTACTCTTGGTCATCATTGTTCCGATAAAGAACAAAATGCTGAGTGGGCCGAACGCGAAGTGATCAAAATCAAAATCCTTCACTTCCTCAACAAGCAGATTGGCCAATCGATGCCCGGGGTCATCAGCGGCGTGACTCCCGAAGGTTTTTATGTGCGTGGCACCAAGTTCCCCGCCGAAGGATTTGTCACGATCAAGAGTTTACCCAAGGATCGCTATCGTTTCGAAAAGCAGGGACACTACATCGAAGGATTCCGCAGCGGCAATCGTTTCCGACTCGGCGATGAATTAACCGTTCGAATTGAAGAATGCGACCTAGCCCGTCGCGCCTTGCTGTTAAGCGTTGTCACCAATCACACTTCGCGCGGCGAGTCCACCGCGCCCGTTCGCACCGGTGGCAAAGCCGCCAAGCGCGCCGACTCGCCCAGCCGCAAGTCCAAGAACGGAACTATCAAAGCCAAGTTCACGTCAAAAAAATCCAAAGCTCGCAGCACCAAGAAGCGGCGCCGATAGTGTAGAACGATTGTCTCAATCGTTTTTGCATAGTGACGCTCTATGGCTCATCCGTACAGGCGTTTCGCAACGAGCAGAACGATGGCAATGGCACCCATGCCGACGATTATCCACCAAATTGCACCGCCGGTCGTAAGGTATTTCTTCCAAGTTGACATTGTGTTCCTTTCGAATAGAACGGATTGATTTCCCTAGTAAACCATGTTCCTTGAACTTCATCGCAATTTTGATTTTTTGGAATTCTCGCACGAAGGTGGCACAACCCAGAGTTTTTGATGCACTCCTCATTGTATAGAGTATGCTTCCCGCTTTTCAAATGGCGTGGAGTCGCGGGCAAGCAGGCTGCTTCTCGGTGTTTCCACTTCTGGAGGATCGGACTCGGCGAATCGCCCGGCGGCTGCTATGCTAGTGGAAAGGGTGAACGGATATGCGGAACAATTATTGCAACATGCGGTGTCTATTCGGGTCGTGCTGCTGGGCATGCTGCTGGTTGTCTTTCGCAAACATAGGCTTAAAAAGTAGCGATGCTCAAGATAACGTGCTTGAGTCCTTCATGAGGCGCTACTGTGTCGAATGTCACCAGACCGTGCAGCCGACGAGCGGCGTTGTGTTACCTCAAGCGAAACTTGATGACGTCAGCACCCATAGCGAACTATGGGAGAAAGTGGTTCGGAAACTAGCGGCTAGGCAAATGCCACCGCAAGATTCTGACATACCCAGCGATGCCGATTACGAGCAGTTTCTGAAGCAGCTAACGGGGGCTCTCGATCGACAGGCGCTCGAGTATCCTCAGCCAGGCCGCACCGCGTCGCTACGACGCATGAACCGAACCGAGTATCGCAACGCCATCCGCGATTTGTTGGCACTTGATATTGATGTTGCGCATCTCTTGCCGCCTGATGAATCGAGCGGCGGGTTTGATAATGTGACGGTAACCGATCTGTCGCCGACGTTGCTAAGTCGCTACATAACCGCCTCGCAGAAAATCAGCCGCTTGGCGATCGGCAATCCTCTGCCCGCGCCTCAAGGGGACACGATTCGCGTACCTGCCGACCAGACTCAGGAAGACCACGTCACCGGTTTACCCATCGGTACTCGTGGCGGGGCATTGATCCCATACAACTTTCCACAGAGCGGCGAATATGAAATTCAAATTCGTTTGGCCCGTGATCGCAACGAAGAGGTCGAGGGATTGCACGAGCGTCATCAATTGCAAGTATTGCTCGACCGCGATCTGTTAGCGAAATTTGAAGTCAAACCGCCCAAGGACAAAAATCACAGCCTAGTTGACGCGCACTTGGTCGCTCGTATACAAGCCACCGCAGGCCCACACAACGTAGGTGTGACTTTCGTCAAAAAACCCAAAGCACTTGTCGAAACCAAACGCGAGCCCTACGCGGCGCATTTCAATATGCACCGCCACCCCAGACTGTCGCCAGCCGTGTATCAAGTCTCCATCGCGGGACCATTTACAACAACACTCGCAGTTACATCTGAGCAAAGCACACCCAGTCGAAATCGCATTCTGATTTCACAGCCAAAAAAGGTGGACCAAGAGCCCGATTGTGCACAGCAAATCGTATCGCAGTTGATCCGACGCGCGTACCGTCGACCCATTCAACCGGAGGATCTCGTTCAGCCCATGAAGTTCTATGCGGCAGCCCGCGCAACGGGAAATTTTGAAAGTGGTATCGAAGCGGCGTTAAGCGCTGTTTTGGTGAATCCTAATTTCTTGCTACGGATCGAACATGACCCTTCACCCATTGCGGCCGACACCGTTTATCGGATTAGCGACATCGAGTTGGCTTCACGCCTATCGTTTTTCCTATGGAGCAGTCTGCCGGATGACGAGTTGCTTGAACTGGCGGAACGCGGCACGTTGCATCAACCGAATGTGCTGGAAGAACAGACGCGGCGAATGTTGGCGGATGCGAGATCGAGCAATTTGATCGATAACTTCGCAGCCCAGTGGTTATACCTTCGCAACTTGGATTCGATCACGCCGGATCTTCGCCAATTCCCAGACTTCGACGACAATTTGCGTCAGTCGTTTCGGCAAGAGACTGAGATGTTCGTCGATAGTATCGTGCGCGAAGATCGCAGCGTCACGGATTTGCTCGATGCCGATTACACATTTCTAAACGAGCGACTGGCCAAGCACTATGACATCCCGCACATCTATGGTTCGCGTTTTCGCCGAGTGCAATTGGATGCGGCGACCCATCGCGGTGGGCTGTTGAGGCATGGAAGTATCCTTACGGTGACGTCGTACGCGACTCGCACTTCGCCGGTGATTCGCGGTCATTGGATACTAAAGAATATCATCGGTGCGCCTCCCGCGCCCCCTCCACCTGATGTCCCAGCGCTGAAAGACAACACGGTTTCCGCTTCGCTGCCGATTAAGGAGCGATTGGCGGAGCATCGCGCCCAGGCAGCCTGCGCCAGCTGCCACAATTTGATGGACCCGATTGGTTTTGCAATGGAGAACTTTGATGCCGTCGGGCGTTGGCGGGAGACCGACCTGGGCCAGCCGATCGATGCCAGCGGGCAGATGCTGGGCGGAGTCGAGTTTGCCGGTGTCACCGAGCTTGAGCAAGCGTTGGTCAAACGCCCCGAGTTGTTTGCGAGTACACTAAGCGAGAGATTATTGATGTTTGCGATTGGACGCAGTTTGACGCATGCCGATGCGCCAGCGGTTCGCAAGATTGTTGAGGATGCTCGGTCGCATCCGGCAGATGCGACCCGCGTTAGCTTGCCCGGTGGTTCGCTGAATTATCGGTTTTCGTCGCTCATCGTTGGGATCACGAAAAGCACACCGTTCTTGATGAGGACCTCAGAATGATCGTGATGAAACGAGCCCTACCACGACGGACTTTTTTGCGAGGCTTGGGGACCGTTCTTTCCCTGCCGCTGCTCGATGCCATGATCCCGGCGATGACCGCGATAGCCGCTACGCCAGCCAATCCGGCCAGCTTGCGTCGGCTTGGATTTATCTACATGCCGATGGGCTGCGACGTTACTCGCTGGACGCCGGAAGGTGTAACACTCGACAAGCTATCGCCGACGTTGGAGCCGCTGGCACCAATCAAGTCGCATGTGACAGCCATCAGCAACCTTGAGTTGCAAAACGCCTATCCGGGAACACACGCGACTTCGAACGCAGCTTTCTTAAGTGCCGCTCGTGCGAAGTTGACCGAGAGCACGGACTACTATTTAGGAACAACCGCCGACCAAATCGCTGCTCAGCAAATCGGTTTGGATACGCAATTACCTTCGCTTGAGTTGTCGATGGATCTGTTGTCGACGGTTGGCCAGTGCGACAACGGATACGCCTGTGTTTATCAGAATAATTTGTCATGGTCATCGCCCACAACGCCGCTCCCTTCGGAGGCCCATCCGCGGATTGTGTTTGAAAATCTGTTTGGCGATGGAGGCAGCATGGCTCAGCGTCGCGAAGCCTTGGAGAAGCAGGCCAGCTTGCTGGACTCGGTGATGTCGGAAATTACACGATTGGGCCAGCAGCTCGGTGCGCAGGATCGCAATCGCGTCGATGCGTACTTGCAGACCATTCGCGAAGTGGAGCGCCGCATTCAACAAGCGGAAGCGAGCGTCGCAGAAAATCCACTGCCCGACCTCGACCGGCCGATCGGTGTCCCGGCCGCTTACGCTGAACATGCCAAATTGATGTTCGATTTGCAGGTGTTGGCTTTGCAAGGCGATATTACCCGCGTTATCACCTTTCAATTGGCTCGCGAAACCAGCAATCGAACTTATCCAGAGATTGGCGTGTCCGATCCCCATCATCCGCTAACGCACCACGGCAACGATCCAGAAAAAGTTGCAAAAGTCGCATTGATTAATCGTTTTCACGTTTCCCTGTTCGCTGATTTCTTGATGAAGCTGCAAGCCACGCCTGAAGCCGGCGGTACGTTGCTCGACCATTCGCTATATCTCTATGGCAGCGGTATGGGCAATCCTAACTTGCACGACCACAAGAACCTGCCGATCTTGGTTGCGGGCGGCGCGGCTGGCAAGATGCAGGGCGGTCGTCACATCAAGCTCGACGAACCCACCCCGCTCGCCAATCTGCACTTAACGCTGCTCGACAAAGTCGGTGTGCGGCTCGACAAGTTCGCCGATAGTGATGGACCAATTCCCGGCTTGTTCGAACCCCTTTCGATTTGAGTGTCGTAGCTACGTTCGCCAGAACGTGGCTGGAACTCAAAGCGGTTCACCACGTTCTGGCGAACGTAGCTACGCGCCATGAAAAATCTGGGCTAGAGCAGCTGGAACTCGGGCAGGGTGCTGATGGTGTGGAGCACTTCGCGGAGTTGATTTTCTTTGGGTGAACTGTCGAGCAGTTTTACGAGCTGTGTTTCGATGGCGGGCGCGAGTGGGACGGCTAACAACAAATCGCTGAACCAACCTACGATGGACTGCGGCGAGTCGAGCTTTTGTGAACGCAGGTAGGCGTCGAGCGACCCGGTGGCAAACTTGGTGGATTCATGATTTAGGATATCGCGGACTAAATTGGCGCGGCCGAGCAACGTTGACGAGTTGATCCATGCGCGGCCACCATCCCAACCCTTGACGTTCGGCGGGTAGAACAGTCCGTGACCGAGTTTGGTCAAGTTGTCGGCCAAGCGCACGGTGTTGGTGGTTCCTTCGAGGGCTCGCAGGAAACCGATGGCCAACTCGATCGGTGAACGCACTTTGCGAGCCCAGGCATGTTCGGAAAAGAACAAATTACTGCTGAGGATTCTGGCCACGATGGGACCGATCTTCAGACCGCCGCTGCGAAATTGGTCTGCCAGAGGCTTGAGCAACTCGCGCGCGGCCAGAGGTTCGTCGAAGACAAAGTAGCGAACCAGCTTGCCCACGATGAAGTAGGGCAGCGCATCTTGTTCGAGCACGATGCGGACTGCGTCTTCACCGTCGAAGTCACCCGACTTGCCGAGCAATTGCTTGGCGTCGTTGTCGTGTTGATAGCTGTTCTTGCGAAACTTTTTGTTTCTGATTTCCCAACCTGTAAAACAGCGTGCTAATTGCTGAACGTCCTTTTCGTTGTAGTTGCCTTCACCCAAGCAGAACAACTCCATTAATTCTCGGGCGTAGTTTTCGTTCGGGTGCGCTTTGCGGTTGGTGGCGGAGTCGAGGTAGACCAACATCGCTGGGTCGCGCGAAATGGCTTGCACCAGCGGTTCAAAATCTCCCAGCGCATGATCGCGCAGAAGTTGATTCTGTGCCCACATCATTTCAGCATCTTGGACTTTTTCGGCACCCGTCGCAAAATGCCCGTGCCAAAACAGAGTGGTTTTTTCCAGCAATTGAGCTGGCGTATAGAGCAAGCGATAAACCCAAGCTGCGGCCAATTGCTTGGGATCGCCACCCGCAATCACGGTTCGCGCCAACGCATCGGCTTGAGTTTCAAAATTGGTTGAATTCGCATCTTCGGCGATCAACGCGAGAACCGCGTCCGCCGGCGCTAGTTTGAGCGCTTCGTCGAGTTTCGTGGCACTCGCCCCAAAACCGGCTCGACGAAACAAGTGCGCCGCTGCGCGACGATTCCATGGCTGCGCCTCGGTCGGTACGTATTCACTCCAAGCCCATTGGGGATCGATTGGTTGCATGACTTGGTACCAAGGGTAAAAGGTTCTTTCAGCCTTCTGGATCGTCAAGGAGTTCCTTGAGTCGCGATTGAAGTTGCGGCGAATAGTGAGGAAGCCATGATTCGTCGATAAGGCCAATTGAAATCATATCACGTATGTGAACGCGGTCTTTGTCCCGGTTCGATGTCAACTTCATTCGTACCAATGCTTCCAGGGTCAGCGTTCGTGCCTCTTGCATCATGACGTATTCGTCGAGACTGGGAACAGGTTCTGTGTAGGTGTCACGAACTTTTTCGCCAGCGAAGACAACGTGCACGGCATCGCGAGCTTTAGCGTCTGGACCGTCTAGGAACATGCTTACCCCAGCGGCTTGGCGAAAGATAAAGCCGTGCGGTTCGAGAGCTGCGACCGCGCGCGGAATGTCACTTCGGTTCAAGATAATGTCCACGTCGCGAGTATTGCGTACGACCGACTCATCTACCTGGGCAACCCAGTGCTGAACCGCGTTGCCACCAATGATTGCGTAAGGAACTTCTGCAGCATTCAATGCACTGGTGACTCGTTTGAGTCGATCTTTTACGTTTTCCACCGCACGTTCAATCCTGTCCCATAACTCGTCGCCGACATATTTGATCTCAACCATATTCGTATACCTCTGGCGACATTGTAGCACGAATCGGATGCTTCACTAACCGCGGGAAACTAAGCTATCGGTTCTATCTGCTGGACTAGCGCAACATGACTCAAAGAATTTTGCGACACTTAACCAAAGCTATAACCCAACTGCCGAACGTACTCGAGTGCGTCTTCGAGTTCGATTGTTTGCACACCGGGGACGCGGCCGCGTCGGTCGCATTGGCAGAGCAGCAGCAGTTCTTCGTAGCTCTCGTTTTCTTGAATGCGACGATGGGCTCGGGTGCCGATGGTGCCATCAAGGATCCTGTGAGCTTCCATGTGATGCTCGATTAGCCAAGCGGTCCGTGGGCTGATAAAGCCTTCGAGCGCTTCGAGGCCCGAACCGACGTGATCCTCTTTGTCGATCCCTTTGCCGATGTCGTGCAGCAGGGCAGCTAAGAGGAACTCTTCATCGTAGGGTAACTCGTCGCAGGCGAGGTCGAAGACTTGTAAGCTGTGGTAGAGCACATCACCTTCGGGGTGATACTTGGGCGATTGTTTTACATTTTCCAGCGGTAACATCAAACTCAAGAAGACTTGAAACCGGTCTGGCGTATCGTCCATTTCACCCAGCGACTGCTCGACGTGCAAATCAGGATACTCTTCCGCCATGAATTCTTCGAGCTCAGCGATGCTGGCGCGTTCAATCGGCTTGCCAGTGATCGAACTCTTGAAAACGTGATTGATCAGATTCGCAGAGTAAACGGTCAGCTCAACCGGAAAAGTGTCTTTCAAATGGATATGCGTAAAAACCCGTTCCACACCATCTTTGCGGACGCGTTTGTGTTCGACATCGTAGAACAACATTTGCTCATCCAGCGTAGCGGTGATGGCCTCCAGGCTGTCGGAGAAGACATGCAGGTCGATGTCGGATCCGCGGCGGACGTGACCGGTAAGAGTGCTGCCGATCAGTCGCGGTTTGAAGCGTTCTAGGAGGCGCATGACGCGCAGTGCGACCAAACGCATCTGCAACAGGTTGTCGGTTCGCGATTGGCCTTCGTGCAAGCGAGCTAGCGATTGAATTTCGTCGCGAATCTCGGCGTTGGAGGGAAGGTCGGCCGGTTTGACCCAGCCTTTGCAGATATGCCGCGACGCCTTTTGTTTGGCGCGGTAATATTCCGATTCTTGGCGAAAGTACATCAAGCGGGCAGCCTCGAAAGTGATCTGCCGACGTAGTTTGCTTGGATTCATTGAAAGCGCCATAACCCAGGCGGCGCAAATGCGGGCTGCGTGAACTGAAAATTCCGAGAACACACTTTACAATACACACTGGCTTCGAATAAGTGAAGGCGGACCGCCACCGCTGCCAGGCCAATTCGAACGAAAATCAACCGTCGGGATCCGGATCTTTTCGGAATTCAAACACTGTTATTTGGGAGTCATCAGAAGTGTCAACTGCAACGAAAACTGGCCCTGTGCCTTACCGCAAGCTGCGATTCGATTCGATCGCTGACTTGAATCGCGAACTGGATCAGATCGCTGAACTCGACGCAACCGGGCGCCTACGAACGTCAGGAAACTGGACCGCTGGGCAGATCATGGCGCACTTGGCGGCCTGGATCGAATATGGCTACGACGGCTACCCTCTCAAATCGCCGCCCTGGTTTATCCGATGGATCCTGCGGCTGCGGTTGCCAAAAATGTTGGCTTCCGGTATGCCACGCGGGGTCAAAATTCCTGGTATTCCAGGTGGCACGATCGGTGCAGATGATATGCCTACCGATCAAGGGATCGCTCGCTTGAGAAAGGCTTTTCAGCGATTAGAAAGGGGCGAACAAGCCGCTCATGACAGTCCTGCGTTCGGCAAAATGAGCCACGACGATCGCATTCGCTTGAACTTACGGCATGCCGAACTGCATCTTGGTTATCTCAATGAGTCGTAGGTTTTATTGACCCAAAACGTAAGCAAAGATCAGCGGAGCGACTATCGTTGCATCGCTTTGGATCATGAACTTGGGACATTCGGCAGAGAGTTTGTTCCAAGTGATCTTTTCGTTGGGCACAGCACCTGAGTAACCGCCGTAACTGGTGACTGCGTCGCTGATTTGAGAGAAGTAGGCCCACAAATTGGTTTCTTCTTCGAGGTCTTGGATCAGCATTGGCACCGCACAGATCGCAAAGTCACCTGCTATGCCGCCGCCTATCTGGAAGAAACCGATCGGTGACGCTTTGCTTTCGCGGCGATACCATTCAGTTAGCAATTGCAATTGCTCAGTACCGCTCCTAAGAGCTGCGTGCGTTTTTATGGTGCCGTCCATAACGCGAGCGGTGAACATGTTTCCCAGCGTGCTATCTTCCGACCCTGGTGAGACGATCGGTATCCCTTTTTGCTTAGCCGCGTATACCCAGCAGTCTTCGATGGGGATTTGGTAATGCTGTTTCAGGTCATCTTCTTCGAGCACTTGGTAGAAGTACTCGTAGGGGAATTTGCCTTCGCCCTTCTCAGCTTGTTCTACCCAGTACTTGGTCAAACGCTCTTGCATGTGCTTCATGACGGTTTCTGGGATACAGGTATCGGTAACTCGATTGAAACCTGAGTCACGTAGGTCGATTTCGTCTTGCGTGCTGAGCGCTCGCCAGTTCTTGATTACTTTGTATTCGTTGTGGGCGAAAAGGTTGAACAGGTCTTCTTCGAGGTTCGCCGCTGTACAGCTTATCGCGTGGACTTTTTCTTGGCGGATCATCTCCGCCAGCGAGACACCTAGCTGGGCTGTGCTCATCGCTCCAGCCAGCGAGACGAGCATCTTGCCGCCAGCCTCGACGAACTGCTTGTAGGCTCGAGCGGCGGCCAACGTTTCGCGAGCGTTGTAGTGTCGGTAGTGTTTTTCCATGAACGCGGTAACGCTCATCGGGATCGCTCCTGGGGTTAGTCCAACGCCATGGGCATGACTACGTAGGCATAGCCGTCTTCAGTCGTCAACAGCGCCGGTTGTGTCCCTGAGACCACGTCCATTTTAAACTTGGAATCCGGTTCTAACACTTTCAAGAAATCGCTTACGAATCGATAATCCAGTTTCAATCGAATTGGTTCGCCGGTGTAATCTATCGGCAATTCAACGCGGCTTTGGCCTAAGTCCGCCGTCTTGGCGGTCAACAACAATGTTCCATCGCCAAACTCAAAGTCCAAACCTCGCGTCTCTTGGTCGGCAACAATCGCCGCTTGACGAATCACGTTGAAGAATGGTCCTACCGACAAATCGATGGTCACCGATTCAGTTCGCGACGGTATCACCTGACGCCAGTTCGGATAACGCCCTTCTACCAAGCGTGAGTAGATAGTGCAGCGACTGGTTCTAAGCAGCACATCGTTTGGCCTCGCCGCTATGTGAACGACTTCTTCTTTGTCGCCGATCGAACGCTCCATCAGGCTCAGCGATCTGGTAGGTATGATAGTCGTGTTACCCGAAGTATGGTGTCCACCGACGCTTTTGCCTTTGCCAGTCATACGTGCTAAGCGGCGTCCGTCGGTACCTACCGCCAGAACTTCTTCTCCGTCCAATTCAAGTAGCACACCGCCTAGGGCGAAACGCGAACTGTCTGGGTCGGTTGCAAAGCTCGTTCGCTTGACCATTTCCTTGAACAACCTTGCCGGTATCTCGTGATAGATTTCTTCCTCAAAGGCTATGACGCTGGGATATTCGCTGGGGTTGGCACTTGGCAGTTTGAATTCCGAGTGCAGGCCTTTGATGATTGTAGCTGATTCATCGGCTTGAAAAAAAAGTTGATCGTCGCTACTCTCGCGCAGGATCATGCCTACCCGGCCTACGTGCAACAGGGCTTTACCTGGTGCTTGCACATCGACGCCATCCACGTCAATGCGGATGCCCGTTTCCATGTCGGTAGCCATCAAAGTAACGCGTTCTTCGGTGGCATCGATCTTGATGTTTTGCAGAATCTCTTTGGGACTGCGCGATTGGGCGACGCTCCCGGCCAACTGGAAAGCTCCCGCTAGTTTTTCACGATCGCACGAGATTTTCATAGTGATTGACACTCCGACAGACACTTACGCAAATTTTTCTAAGTGGTTGTTGTACTACTTAAGCGAGCTTTGCAAAACCCGCCCCTGGCAACAAAACCAAAGTTTGATTTAAGCCACTGTTCTGGGTTTGTCTTCTTCACCTTAGTTATATCTATAGTAGTAGTAGGAAGCGTGTCGGCGGAAAGCGTTTTCCACAACCCAACGGACAGTTGTAATTGATGGCCAGTTATCGAGTTACGTGGACAAAGTAACAGGCTACTGACCGTGGAAAAAATGAGCAGTCTGTGTTGGTATTGGTAGGCTACGTGTTAGTTATTCGGGGTTTGTTGACATGCGACGCATTGGGATGAAATAGCGAGGCTTTTAGCCAACGATCGTGGACATTTGATCAACAACTTGTTCACAGAGACAACTAGGTCTGATTGAACAGGCTTAAATCAAATTGGTGGACTGATGGAAGAAGAATATCCGACTCTAAAGCAACCTAGAGGCCGTCAACGCGACCAATAGGCTGGGACCAGCGGAATGGTCGCTTCAGCGAAGAAAAAGAAAAAATTCTTGAAGCGTGACCGAACGTGTCAAAAGGGTAGCGATTATTAAGTTTGTCGGGGGAGCACCCGTTCGGTAGAGCCCTATGGCAGGACTCGGGTACGATTCACTAGCGATCAGCGAACATGGAAAGGTCTTCGATGTCGAAGTTTTACGTCGTCTGTGGTTCACAAAATCTGATTGTATCAGCGCCGTCGGCTAAACACGCGGCGTTACGCCTGTTGGACGAAGCGCTGGCAGCTCATCTGTGGATTTACGAAGACGCAGGGCTGGCGGAACAGGAACGCCACGACCACCTGGTACTGGAGGCGTTGATGCACCTAGGTACTACGGTCTTGATAAGCGAACGGGGTTTAGGCAACAGCGAAGCTGGTAACTTTGGAGTTCCGGAGTTGCTAGCTGAGTGGCATAAATTGATGACTGGCATCAGCCGCTTGCTGGTCGTGGCGGGGCTCGATCCACGTAGAGTTTTACCCAAAGTCATTAGCAAAAAGCTGGGTCCAAAGAATCCGCGCTAAGCCATTCGACGGGCATTTCAAGCATTCCAGTAGTTGCGAGTCAGCATCAGAACAATGCTGGCGGCATCCAGAAAAGCGCACAGTCCAGCGGTCGATTTAGAGACCCAACCCGCAAGGGAGACTGAGCAAAAAATGGCTAAAATAAGTGCTGCTGGAGCTAGAAAATACTGAACAATTCCAAAGGAACCCACCCACCATTGCAGATAAGTGTGTGAAGCGTGCAGGTTCTTCATCGACTCTAGGGATCGCTGTTCGGCGGCCGAATAAGGAGGGCCATGAGTGATCTCAGCAGTTTCGGCAGTACCATTTTCAAAAGCTTCGGCGGCGGCTGAATTTCTGCGGCGTTCATAGAAAACATGATCTAATCGTTCTAAGACTTCGTCTAATTCCGGGATGACCCAATCTCTCACAGCCGCTTCGTGCCGAGGTAGAAAATAACCGCTTTTGATGTTCAGGTACTCGATGCGGCCAGCTGTGCAAACGACGATGGCGGTTAGAAAAAGGCAAACGATTAAAAGCCACTTAGTCTTCATGTTCGCCTCTAAACAGTTGGAGTTTTCCTACACTGAAGCTCTATTTCGACATCGTTCTTCGCAGCCGCTAATTCAGAATCGGATTCTAAGAGTTTATCGATTTTCCTGCATGAGTGTAACACAGTCGAGTGGTCGCGACCTCCAAAATATTCGCCGATGTGCTGTAAACTGAGGGTTGTCATGCGCCGCGACAGCAAGATCGCAAGTGACCGAGCGCGAACAACTTTGGATTGTCGGGTCGAACCGCGCAGTTCATTGAGCTTAATGCCAAGTCGCCTACCCACGGCTTTGGCGATGGATGCAACGGTTGGAACAGTTCCGCTTGAAACTTGTTCAGCGATGCTGGCCAACACGTTTTTGTCGACAAATCCACTGATCTTTCGATGTTGGCTGGCCAAATTTACCAAGGCATCGAGATCGCGAGCGTTGAGCGGCGAAGCTTGTAGTCGAGCAAATAGGATCAATTCGGCGAGCGGCAATTCGGGATCGATACGCTTTACAAGCAGTCGCAAGATTTCCTCAGCCGTTTTAGGACTTGGCGGATGCAACTCGATTGAGTAACCCGCGACTAAGCGACTGGTCAACGCTGGTAGTACTCCAGACTCAGGTGCCGGTAAGCGCGAGAGGCATATGATCACGGGTCGATTCTCAGCCGCTAACGCGTCGAGCGTTGAAATTAATTCTTCCTGCGCCGCACTTTTTGAAAATACAAACTCCAAATCGTCAATCACCAACAATTTGCAACGACGATGGCGGTTTCGAAAGTGTTCGACGTCATCGATCTCAATTGCAGCTGCGTAATCCCGACAAAATCCTTCGCCAGTTGTGAAGTGCAATGGCCGAGCGCTGGTCAATCGCGACCATTGCACCGCGAGCGTTACCGCTAAACAGGATTTGCCGACACCCTTGTTGCCAAACAGCAAAACAGGCGACAACTTGGACAACTCACTGACTTGCGGTTCTGCAAAGAGATAGTTCAGTGAATGGTTTTCTGGACCAACACAAAAAGTAGGCAAAATCCAACCACGCTCGTCCGGTGTCGTCTGGAGACGACGAACCGAAGCGGGCTGTTCAAGCGTGATTAACGTAATCGAAGTGGCCACAGACGGCGATCTTGATTGAATGAGCCAACGTCCAAAAATCCGAATTGAAAAAACGAAGTCGAAAATCCATTCTAATGTCCCGGCTCGAGCGGCGTGACCGAAAAAACAGCGACAATCGCGCGAAACCGATAGTTGTTACGTCATATTCGACTACTAGCCACGCAGCTTGCGGACAGTACGGACCACACGCCGGACCCCTTCGTCTAGTTCGTCGTCCGTAGTCATTCGGGAGAAACTGAATCGTACCGCAGAACGCACTGTTTCTTTCGGCAACTGCATTGCTTGAAGTACATGTGATGGCCGGCCGCTGCCGCTGGCGCAGGCGGAACCGGTGCTACAGGCGATTCCCGCCATGTCCAAAGCCATCAAAAGAGCTTGGCGGTCGACACCGTGGAAAGCGATATTGGACGTATGGGGTAAGCGAGCCGCGTGCCGCGAAACAACTTCGATGTTCGGCAGTTGCTCCTCTAAAGACAGTTCAAAAAGGTCGCGAACGCGCGCCAGTCGCTCGTAATTGCCACTAGATTGGGCCTCCAATGTCCGCTTGAGTGCCAAAGCAAAACCGTCGGCCAAAACCACCGGCTCTGTACCAGGCCGGACCGCCAACTGTTGTCCGCCACCGAACAGCAATGGTTGAACACTCAAACCATGCCGTACGATCAGAGCCCCTACGCCCGCCGGACCATGCAGCTTGTGGGCTGTGAGGGAAACGGCATCAACACCCGAATCTCGCATCGAAAACGGAATCTTGCCGACCGCTTGAACAATGTCGCTGTGAACGATGGCCCCAAAGCGATGGCAAATACGGCAAATAGCGGCTAGATCCTGCAATACACCGGTTTCGTTATTTCCTAGCATAATGCTAACTAGCCCAACCCGGTCGGCTTTGGCATCCGCGACCGTCAGCCATTCTTCAAGCATTTCCAGGTGAACTCGGCCTAAATTATCGACGGGCAGGATCTGAACACGTGGCGACCATTCGGCTGCTGCTTCTAGGACGCTCGGATGCTCGATGCCGCTGATGATTGTGTTCGTCAAGTTAGCGGCTGGCTGATAATCGTTTTCAAGTGATGAACGACAAAGCCCGGCAATTGCCAAGTTGTTCGCCTCTGTACCGCCGCTGGTAAGGATGACTTGAGCGGTTTCCATCCCCACTGCCGGGGCGTCAATCAGTTGCAACAAATCCGCTTTGGCTTGCTCAAGCACTTTCAAGGCAGTTCGCCCAGGACGATGTTGGCTAGCAGAATTTGCCAAATTAAGCGTGTACAACTCCTGCATCCTATGCACAACCGCACGGTCGATTGCCGTTGTCGCATTATTGTCAAAATACAAAGTGTCCACCAGGTTCAGTCTCGGAAATTAAAAGTGCTCCGAATCAATGGCTATTGGCTAATCGCGTATTTGCTGAGCGTCGTTTTTGCCAGCGACAACTCGTCCGCTTTCTCGTCGACTCGCAACTTCTCGGTATGCGCTTCCAAGATGGCACGCATCTGTTCGTCAATCGTAGTTTTGAATTCTGCGTCAGTTAAATCGACCGTGGCTAACTCCATGATCTTGGGCAATTCATAATACAGTCCCAAATCAACCAAGTCGCGCACTGCGGGCCACAAGATGTTAGCCTTAGCAGTATTCTCGGTACTCCACGTGGGCCATATTTGATCGACGGTAGAGTGATCGAAGTAGCTGTGCAGCACGTTGGCAGGCCCTTCGGTCAATACCGTACCACTTCGCAGGTTCACCAGATCCCATCGCGCAGGCGCACTGCTCGGTCCGCTGAAATAGGTATTTGGGAACGCTGCCGTGCTAGTTATTGCAGTCGGTTGTTCGCGAAGAATGCCGGTCAATTGCCGACCGCTGAACGGATCGCGACGATACCAGAAAGTTCGTACAGTCCATGAACCGGTATCGAATTCTGAGCCTGTCACAACGGTCGCTTGCAGATAACCGAAAAACAAGGCGACGAAAACACCGGTGCCAACGAAGGCCAGCGGCAGGATAAATGGCCGGAATCGGGAAGCCCGCTTGGCCGGTGGTGGTGTGCTAGCTTTGGTTGAGGCAGACATGTTGTAGGAAAATCGTTAGTGTCCCATCAGACTTAGCGTGCTATAAATGCATTCTCGCGCAGGATCTCGGCTCCAGCGCGCTGGCTGACGAACAAGGATGTTGGAGTATTTAGGAGCGAGTCTTGATCAATCGTAGCGCTAGAAACTCTCGGAAAATACTGAGCTTGACTCCAAGTGGTCGCACAAAGTACTGGATTTTTATACACTGTTCGACCACTGTTCGCACCTCGGCGAGGTCGCTTGCTGCTGAAATCGCCAGCGAAGACCTAAGTCCAGCTGAAAAGCAGCGGCGAATTGAAGCAGTACTGTTTCTTTCAAGAGAAGCGGTGAGTAGTAGAAAATTGGCGAAATTGGCTGGGTTGGCGGACGCCACCGAAGCGCGTACACTGGTCCGCCAGCTAAATCAGCAATATGAAGAAGATGGTCGCGTTTTTCGAATTGAAGAAGTAGCTGGTGGGCTGTCGATGCTCACTCGCCCGCAGTTTGCTCCCTGGTTACGACGCCTAGCACATCTGCCAAGAGTGACTAAGTTATCGCAATCGGCTATGGAGACACTGGCTGTGGTGGCCTATCGACAACCGGTTTTACGGGCGGATATTGAAGCCATACGTGGCGTTGGCTGTAGCGAAGTTTTGAAACAACTCATGGAAACGGAATTAGTTAGAATCAGCGGCCGAAGTGAAGAGTTGGGCCGTCCCTACCTTTACGGAACCACTAACCGTTTTTTACAAATATTCGGACTGCGAAGTGCCGATCGATTACCCCGAGCAGAGTGGGTGAACGAAGTCCGGTTAACTTCGCAAGCCAATGACAGAAACCTTGAATCTTCGTTTGAACATGATCCAGGACAAGCTCAGAAGCAAAGGAGTCCACTGTGAAGATGAGCTTTTCGGCGACAGCATTAATTACCCCCTCCATCGATGAACTACGCGATACAATTTTGACTTCGCAGAGAGTGCGCGCTGAAATCGATGATGACGACGACTTCGATGACGACGATGATGATGTCGCGGATGATGATGAAGACGACTTCGAAGACGAAGACGACGAATTAGAGGAAGACGACGAAGCGGAAGCTGAAGTAGAAGGTGAAGAACTCGCCGACGACGACGAAGAACTCGAAGAAGAACTTGAGGATGAAGAAGAGGATGACTGGGAAGAGGTCGACGACGAAGAAGACGATGATTGGGACGACGACGAAGACGACGACGACGAAGACGACGATTGGGAAGAGGATGACGATGAAGAGGAAGATTGGGACTGACCCCAGCTTCGCCTAAGTCACTGCAACCCAGCGTTTGCAATTTGCCTAATTCTCTCATTATCATTAAGCCAGCTCTCGCGCCGCGAGCGCTGGCTTGCTTGTTTCACAGAGGGTGGCACGCCCCTGAGTCTGCGAAGGGGGTGGCGAATTACACACCAATCACGCCCTTCTAAGATTCAGGGGCGTGCTACCCAAAACAATCAACAAAGGCGCCACCTATGCTGCCTGGTGTCACCGTCACCTGCTTTCTGCTTAGTTATCTGATTGCATTGCTGCTCGAACTGAGCCGTTTGGCGATCCGTTTTCCTGGCCGCAATGTGATCCTGATCGGCATGCTTGGACTCGGCTGGATCGCACACACCTTGTTTCTGATAAATCAACTGAGCGCGAGCGCGGGCGGAGAAACCCCGCCTCAGTGGCTCTCAAGTTGGTTTCAATGGGCGATTCTCGGTGCCTGGGGCCTAGCTGGTACTTATCTGTTTCTGCTGATTCGCAATCCACAGTCCGCGATAGGCGCCTTCATGTCGCCGCCCATTCTGGCATTGATTTTCCTGGCGATGATGGTCCGCAATGCGCCTCCGTTCTCGCCGGAAACGACGGCGGGCTTGTGGCGATCCATTCATGGTGTGAGTCTGCTGATAGGTACGATGTTCATCTGTTTTGGAGTCGCGTTTGGGGCAATGTACCTCGTTCAATCACGTCGACTCAAATCGAAGCGTCGACCATCGAAGGGCTTTAGTTTGCCCACGCTCGAGTTTCTTCAGTCGATGAACCGTATGAGCCTGTTTGTCTCGGTGATTGGACTTGGGCTGGGCATGATTTCTGGCGTGGCGATGAACGTCGGAGAAGATGGCAAAATCGCTTGGCTAAGCGGCGGAATCGTGTTTACCTTCGCGCTGTTCGCTTGGTCGCTTGCCGCAGCGACCATGGAAGTGACTTCGCAGAGTTCGCTCGGTGGTCGCCGCACGGCCTATTTAGCGATCGCGAACTTTGTATTCTTATTAATCGTGCTAGGAATTGTCTTATTTTCTTCGCATGGACAATCCAAAAAAACGGCTGCACCAAGCTCGCCGGTGAGTTCGCAACGTGATAACGCGGGTCGAACCCCAAGCTTGGCGGAGGTAGCCGTCTAATGTTCTGGAGAATGATTGGATGCAGTCATCATCGTACGCCGCTGGAAATTCGCGAGAAACTGGCTTTTTCGCCCGCACAAGTTCGGCAGGCGTTAAGTGTATTCGCTGCCCGTTTTCCAGAAAGTGAATCCGTACTGCTCAGCACTTGCAACCGCGTCGAACTCTACACCGCGACGCAATCCCTGCAACGCTTGCCGAGCGCCAGCGACTTGAGCGGATTTCTCGCCGACTTTCACCAACTGCGGGTGGAAGACTTTCAAGAACAACTCGGTACAGCCGAGGATGAGCAAGCGATCAAACACTTGTTCATGGTCGCCTCCAGCCTCGATAGCATGATTGTTGGCGAAGCCCAGATTTTGGCTCAAGTGAAAAGCGCTTATGAGTTGGCATGCGAAGGCGCATCGGCCGGCGGTCTAATGCATAGCGCTTTTCAACGCGCCACCGCTGTGGCGCGTCGCATCGCGAACGAAACCGAAATTCATCGCCGTCGAATCAGCGTACCCAGTGTCGCAGTCAGCGAAATCGCAACCCAATTCTTCGAACGTTTTGACGACAAACGCATCCTGCTCATCGGCGCTGGCGATATGGGTACCGAAACGCTAAAGTATCTCACCGACGCCGGTGCCAAACAGATTCGCATCGTCAATCGCAATCCCGAGCGCGCAATCGAGTTAGCCCATCAGTTTAATGCCATTACGGCGCCTTGGGACGCATTGGAAACCTGCGTCCGCGAAGCGGATTTGGTGGTTTCCACCACCAGCGCCCCCGAACCCATCTTCTCACTAGAACGATTCAAAAAGGTTCTCCATCGACGCAAACGACGCGCGATCTTGATTTTGGATCTGGCTGTACCGCGCGATTTTGACCCTGCGATCTCCGACCTGCCCGATGTGTATGTATTCAGCGTCGATGATTTGCAGAAAGTGTGTGATCGCAACATCGAGCTGCGCCAAAATGAGTGGCCAAAAGCCGAACGAATTGTGCAGGAAGAATCTCAAAGGTTTATGGCGGAAATGATCCATCGCGGCAGCGGGCCAACCATTAAGCTCCTACGCGAACAAGCTGATCGAATCAAGCAAGAAGAACTTCAGCGACTGCTCGGGAGATTGCAAGCGCACGGCATCAACGAAAATGTTGAACATGAACTTTCGGTATCATTTGAACGTCTTGTCAACAAATTGTTGCATCCTCCCTTGCAATCGCTACGAGAAAACGCTGACACTTCGCACCATGCCAGCCTGCTCGACGCTCTCCGTAGGCTCTTTCAACTACGGGAGTAGCGCTGCCAACTACGGGAGTCGAGCTGCCAACTACGGGAGTCGAGCTGCTCGAAAAGTAGCGTCTAGGGTAGAGTTCTGTCTACAATAGCGTGCCGCGACGCTCCGCCGTCGCGATTTTCCCCGCTCACACGCGATCGATAAGTTTTTCTGCACGCTACGTGCCTCAAGCCTTAACACGGAACTCCGCGCCATGTCGAACTCAACACGCATCGCCTGCAAAGTCGCCATCGCTTGCAGCCTCATCGCGCTACTAGCCAGGCCCGCATGCGCTCAACCAGTCACTGCCGCGCATTTGTTGCCCAAGTCAACGGTTCTCTACACTGAGATCGCTGAACCGCCGAAGTTACTTGAACTTCTACTTCACCATCCACTGCGATCAAAGATCGAGCAACTACCAGCCTATCGAAAAGCGATCAAGTCTCCGGAATTTCTAAAGTTCCAACTCGGCGTCGGCCTATTTGAAGGCCACATGGGTATGCCTTGGAATGAAGCCCTGGCTGCCATCGGTGCTGGCGGCGTTTATTTTGCCTTCGATGCCAAATCACAAGGCGCAGCGGTACTGCTCAAAGCCAAAGACCTCGAGACGTTGATCAACCTGCGCAAGGCCGTCTTTCAAGTGATCCAAGTCGCTTCCCAGGCCGAAGGCCAACCGGATCCCATTAAGAAAGGCGAGTACCGTGGCCTGACAGCATATGAAGTTAACAAAGTAAAATTAATCGCCCTCGATTCCTGGTTGCTGATCACCAACAAAGATGAATTGGGCAAACGCATCGTCGACCAACATTTGGACGGCGGTAGTGAGACGCTTTCCCAGCACGAGAAGTTCGTTGCAGCTGCGGCCACCAAACCGGAATCCGTCACCGCTTGGTCGTTCACTGATATCGCCTCGATTCGCGACGCTGGAGCACTGAAGGATCTCTACAGCGGTCGCACCGACAACATCGTCGCCGAAATGCTGCTCGGAGGATTGGTCAGCAATCTTAAAAACACTTCTTACAGCACGGCAGCGCTTTCGATAGATAATAAACAAGCGCACTTGTCAGTGCGCACGCCACACACCGCGGGATGGGCTGTCGATCGCGAGTACTTTTTCGGACCCGACAACAGCGGTCAAGCTCAAGAACCGATCGTTCTGCTGGATAGCATATTTACGTTAAGCACTTATCGCGATCTCTCTCAAATGTGGCTGCGCGCCGGAGATCTCATGACCGATAAGGCCAACGATCAACTCGCCCAAGCCGACAGCCAACTGACTACCTTTTTCTCTGGCAAGGATTTTGGAGAAGACATTCTCGGTTCACTCTATCCCGAATTGCAAGTCATTGTTACGCGACAAAACCCGGAAGACTTCGTAGTCAAACCAGCCATCAAGTTACCTGCTTTCGCCATAGTTGCCCGCATGCGCACGCCGGAAGCAACGGTGCCGCAGTTCCGTCGCGTATTTCAAAGCTTCATTGGTTTCATCAATGTCCTAGGCGCTATGAACGGACAACCACAATTGGATCTCACCATGGAGTCGACTGACAAAATGAAACTCATCGCGGCGACCTACGTTCCGGAGCCCGAAGATAAGGACTCACACGCCAAGATCAATTTCAACTTCTCACCATCGCTTGTCTTCGCCGGCGATCGCATGGTCCTAGCCAGCTCAAGACAGCTCGCCTCCGATCTCATTGAGGCCGAAGCTCCCGTCGCTATAAAAACGGAACTTACCGGGCCCAGGCCAAACACGGTTGCGTTGCTAGAGGTCCCTACGCTGCGCGAAATCCTCGCAGACAACCAAGCCCAACTTGTCGCCCAAAACATGCTCGACAAAGGTCACTCGCAAGCAGCCGCCGAGCAGGAGATCGAGATCCTCATGTTAATCATCGACCTCTTCCAATCCGGCGATATTGCTCTGTTTACCGCCGCCGATTCTCTGCGATTGGATGGCACATTGCGATTCAAAGAATGAGCAAGTCAGTGGCCGAGTTGCTCCGCAACTCGCAGCCATTTTCTGAATATCGGCCATGTTGCTGCAGGTTGCCGATTCATATTAAAGCTTCGCGAATCGGAAATCGAGGTTGTGTAGTCTCAAATCGCCTCGCGTGACCGCGATCTCGATCTTCCCAGCAGAGACTACATGTGTCCCTGGGAGGGCCGTTACGCGAACCGCGTAGCCGCCAGTTTCCGCCACTGAGCCAAAGCGGTATTGGCCGCGTGCATTGGTGACCGTCGTATCGATCACTTCGCCAGCAGATGAGTGAGGATTGAGAAAAGTGGTAAGGGCTACTTGAACGTGTGCGCCTCAATTCCGAAAGGGTGAATCGGTTATCGGCGTGTCACAGTTTATCCCATGCGTCTTGGTTAAAGGGCTTGCAGGGGCTCACTTCCGCACCCGATCGACTTATGGCAATCTTAGTCAGCGAATCTGAAGCCTGCATGAAGCCACCCAGGATGCTGTGAGCTTTTTACCAGAAATTTTTGCGGACGAACTCAAGAGGCATGCGGCTAACGAATGTCAAGCAAAGTACGCCCATGGCGGTGCAAGTAATTCGTCGCATCGGTCGCTAGTAGCATTCCTGAGCGTGCTAACAATACTGCTGGTTTATCTCGCAGGCGAAGAGTTTCTGTCCGCAGCATCAACATGCGAGAATGGATCTGGCCGTGTCGATAGACCACTCTTACACGTTGCCCGTTTCTGTTTGTGACCTTTTGCTACGGAATTGTTGTATGGCTTTTCTCGCTGGAAGTCTTGGATTCGAACGCTTTCAAATCAACGGAGACACCCCTGCGGAGTTTACCCAAGAGCACCTGGATACTCTCGAAAGTCTGAGCAGCGGCAAGTTTCAATCCACGTCGGAAGAAACCGCTCAGGTGGGTTTCATCGGTGGTCAGCATCTGTTTGATCAAACCTTTGAACTCCACAAAAACGTCATCAATGGCGCCCTCCACTGCGCTGTTCGAATTGATACCAATCAGATTCCCTCGGCAATCCGCAAAGCCTGGATGCAGATGGAATTGAATGCCTTAACGGCCGAGAATCCCGAGCGTCGGCCGACAAAATCGCAACGGCAAGAAGCCAAAGAAGCCGTTGACGCCCGCTGTGAGATGGAAGTCAAATCCGGCAAATACCATCGCATGGCGCAGTTTCCGATTTTATGGGATGCGCAGTCGAGTATTTTCTACTTTGGCGGATCAAGCCCTTCGGCTTGTACACACACGGCCGACTTGATGGAACGCGGATTCGGTATCGAACTGGAACGCATTACTGTCGGCAAGCTGGCGCAGAACTGGGCCACTCGTAACAATCAGGTCGACGCGTTTGAGAGTATTTCGCCAGCGATCTTCCATCCGTCGCATCCCGGTTGTGAAGCCCATTGGTCGAATGCCGACTCGCGGCTGCCCGACTATCTTGGCAACGAATTCTTGATGTGGCTGTGGCACAATACGGAAACCGAATCGGACACCTTTGCGCTAAAAGACGGTTCCGAAGTCACGGCGATGTTTGCTAAGAATTTGGTGCTCGAATGTCCGCTAGGTGAATCCGGTAAGGAATCGATCTCATCCGAGATTCCAACCAAATTGCCCGAAGCTCTGGAAGCGATCCGCACCGGTAAGATGCCTCGCAAAGCCGGTTTAGTTTTAGTGCGTTTTGGCCAGCAGTATGATCTGACGCTGCAAGCCGAATCGTTTTCGATCAGCGGTGCAAAGTTACAAGCGGACAAGGAAGCACAAGGCTCCGAAGTGTTCGAAAGCCGCATCGACGCGATCCGTACATTGAACGAAACCGTCGACTTGCTGTTCGAATCGTTCTGCCAATTGCGGGTGTCGAAAGAATGGGACAAACGACTCCAAAATATCACTCAGTGGATCGCACCCCATAAAGCCGCCAAGAAACGCCCGGCCGCATAGCACCAGGAAGGCAGCTAACGGCCTAAAGTAAGTGGATATCAGCCGCCTGTGAAAACTCTACCGAATTGCCTAGGGCGGCAATCTTCAGGTACGATGCGCAAGTTCAATTCAACGATCCTCGGAGATGAAACATGCGCATCGTGTCGATTCGTCAACATTTTTTGGCTTTGTCCATTGGTTTACTGGCTGCAAACTCAGTGGTTCGAGCGGACGTTGGCGTCGCAGCCAAACCGCTTCCGGGCGCCGAAGTCATTCTTGATGGCTCGCGCGCAATGCTTGACGCCAAGTGGACCTATTGGGAAGGGCCACGCTTTTCTAGCTCGCTGCCGATCAAATGGAAAGTCGTTGACGACCCAGTCGACGGCGGTTCCGCCATCATGACCGACGATCCTGCCGCAGCGGGTGGCAAGTACGGCGCTGCAGATATTGTGACGAAGAAAGCCTACAAGGACTTCCGGTTGCACGTAGAGTTCTTGATCATCAATCCCGGAGGCAATAGCGGCGTTTACTTGCAGAATCGCTTCGAAATTCAAGTGCTCGATGGCGACAAAACCAATCATGGAATGGCGGCGATCATCAACGAGGCCGCGACGCCCTACGAGATTTACAATGGGCTTGGAAAGTGGAATGCGTACGACGTTACGTTTCGCGCCGCTCGATTTAAAGACGGCAAGCTCACCGAACAACCGCTAGTGACCATGTACTTCAATGGTAAGAAAGTGCATACCAATCACAGCATCACTAAAGTTTGGGGTGGACCCAACTCTGGCATCGACGGCGGCAATGAGGGTGGCAAAGGCCTTACCGACGTGCCGGGCGGGTTGAAACTGCAAGCAGAGGGGCATGACGTCCGCTATCGCAACATCTGGATCAAAGATTTGAATCTTGAAAAACCGGACACGGATTTCAAAGAGTAAGGCGAGCCCAGCTTTTCCGCGCTAGAATTTGCATTATTCTCGACGTATCAGGCAATTCTCCGCGTTTCATGCCGAATAGTTTGCAACTGATGAAATCGTACTCAACAGGGTAGCCGCATGAATCTGCAAATCCACGAACTGTCGAAACGTTATCCGAACAATGTTCAAGCTCTCGACCGGGTATCCCTTGAAATACCCAAGGGCATGTTTGGGCTGCTGGGCCCCAATGGTGCAGGCAAATCTACGCTCATGCGCACCATTGCGACTCTGCAAGAAGCGGACTCAGGTAGCGTGCGGTTGGGTGATTTGGATGTGCTTGCGCAAAAACATGAGGTTCGCAAAATCCTCGGTTACCTGCCACAAGAGTTTGGCGTGTATCCGCGAACCAGTGCGGTCGAGTTGCTTTCGCATTTAGCCGCCCTCAAGGGTATTCCCTTTGCGCTGCGTCGCGAAGTCGTCGATAGCCTGCTGTCGCGGGTCAATCTGTATCAGCATCGCAAGAAATCAGTCGCCAGTTATTCAGGCGGTATGCGTCAGCGTTTCGGGATCGCGCAAGCACTTCTGGGCGATCCGAAGTTGTTAATCGTGGATGAACCGACGGCCGGACTTGATCCCGGCGAACGCAATCGGTTTTACAACTTGCTCGCCGAAGTTGGCGAAAACGTGATCGTTATTCTCTCGACACATATCGTGCAAGATGTCAAAGAACTATGTACGAACATGGCCATCATTGACCAAGGCAAGTTATTGTACAGCGGAACTCCAGACGCCGCCGAGAGAACATTGGCTGGCCGCGTATGGAAAAAATCTGTTACCAAAGTCGACCTGCCAGAGCTTGAGCGACATTTTCGGATTATTTCAACGAAGCTGGTCGCCGGTCGTCCGCTCATTCACGTGCTCAGCGAGTTCGATCCTGGCGAAGGATTTGAAGCGGTAGCTCCAGACTTAGAAGATGTCTTCTTTTCAAGATTGCCGGTGGTGGCCTAATGTTCTGGGAATTCTTTCGCTTCGAATTGAGGTACTGGTTTCGCGGTTGGATGGTCTACATATTCTTGTCCATCATGACGCTGCTATTCTTTGCTGCGGCCAGTTCCGATCAGATCGTCGTGGGGCAGGCGATGGGCAACACCAATCGCAACGCGCCGTATGTAATTCAAATGTACTACGCGATGTCCGGCATTCTTTGTGGATTGATGGTCACCGCATTTGTGGATTCAGCGGCGTCGCGGGATTTCACTTCAAAATCAAGCGACCTCGTGTTCAGCAAACCGATTTCAAAAGGAGCTTACATCTTTGGGCGATTCTTCGCAGCCTCAATCGCTGCGCTCGTGCCTACTCTAGGAGCTTCGCTGGGGATACTGTTAGCCAGATATGGTTGGTGGATTGAAGCCAGTCGCTGGGGAGCGGTCGATTGGATGGCTCATGTGAACAGCATTCTTGTATTTGCCATTCCCAATACCTTGCTGTTCGGTGCGATAGTATTTGCGATCTCGGTACTGACTCGCAGTACGCTGTATTCTTTCATCGGCACGCTGCTGTTTATTGTAGCTTATGCGATCTCAGGCTCATTTTTAGAGGACATCGAGAACGAACGCTTGGGTGCCATGCTCGATCCGATCGGTGTAGGGGCGTTCAGTGTGATTACAAAGTACTGGGCTGTGGAAGAAAAGAACACCTTGTCGGTTGGTTTAAGCGGGTTGATGTTGGCCAACCGAGCCATTTGGATGGGGGTAGTCAGTTGCATTTTGGCTTTTGCGTATTGGCGATTCACCTTCTCAGAAGGGTCGCGACGCAGTTCACGTCGCCAGTTGGCGATAACCGAACAAGTGGCTATTGTGAAGCCGATTTTGTTCGTCGAGCCGCACGCCGATGGTTTCTCCAGTCATTTCCAGCAGTTCGTCAGTCATTTTCGCAACGACTTCCGTGGTGTGATTCGCAGCACGGTCTTCTTGGTTTTGATGCTCGCCTGTCTATTAAATATGGTGCCAGCAATCTGGTTTGATGCAACATCGAACTACGGTCAGCACTCGTTCCCGGTCACCTACAAGCAAGTCGATCTGATTCGCGGAACATCGCTGTTATTTGTGATCGCGATTATCACCTTTTTCGCTGGTGTGCTGACGTGGCGCGATCGCGATGTGCGTTTGAATGAAATACTCGGTGCGCTGCCGTTCCCTAACTGGACCGCCTTTTTGTCACGGTTTCTGACTCTGGCGATCATCATCGAAACGATCTTTCTCCTCGGAATCGCCGTCGCTGTTGCGACGCAACTTGCCGGCGGCTACACGCGATTGCAGCTCGGCGTGTATGTTCAAGAGCTGTTGGTGATCGACTTTATCAAGATGAGTTTCCTGGCCATGCTGGCGTTCCTGATGCATACGCTCGCGCCCAACAAGTACGTCGGCTACTTCCTGTTCATCATCGCAGTGATTGCCAATGGGTTTGTTTGGAATCTACTGCGAGTAGACACATTGCTGGTCAAATTCGGTCGCTTGCCGTCCTACACCTACTCTGACATGTTCGGCATCGCACCGTATGAACCTGGCCTTGTGGCGTTTGGGATCTACTGGGCCGCGTTCTGCCTGATGATCGCTTGGCTGTGTACCTGCGTCGCGCATCGCGGCATCGCTAGGCCGCTGTGGCAACGGGTTCGATATGGTTTGAAAGAACTATCGGGCAGTGCAAAGATCTGCATGGGCGCTGCGACCGTTGCTTGGCTGTCGCTCGGCGGCTGGCTGTACTACAACACGCAAGTCTTGAACACACTGACCGGATCGCATGAACTTGAGATTCGTCAAGTCGACTATGAAAAGAAATACAAGGCGACAGAGAAAGACCAACTGCCGAGCATTACAAGTGTTCAGTACGAGATCGACATCTTCCCGGAGGAACGCAACCTGGTGATGAAGGGCAAGCAGGATTTGTATAACAAGTCCGAAGTAGCGATTAACACAATTGCCTTTTCGATCACGCCGAATTTGGAGACCAGCATCAATATCGCCGGTGCGCAGCGAGAGTCCGTCGACGAACGCCTAGGCGTCTGGATTTACAAATTCGATACGCCACTGCAGCCGGGCAAGAGCGTTCAGATGAACTACGAAGTCAAAGTGCTTTCGAAGGGGATCGAGAACAGCGTCAGCAACGTTGAGATTAATCAGAACGGAACGTTTTTCAATAACGGCCTCGCACCGTCGATGGGTTACGCAGCAGACCGCGAGCTGACGAATCCAAAAACTCGCGAAAAGTACTTATTACCGAAATCCGACGGTTTTCCAACGCTGACTCGCGAGGGTGCCGAGTGCATGCATCATTACATAGGCGAAAGCGACTGGGTCAACATCGAAACTGTGATCAGCACCAGCGCGGACCAGATCGCGGTCGCACCCGGTTCGCTGGTTGAACAATGGGAGAAAGACGGCCGCCGTTATTTTCGTTACCGAGTCGACCATCCGTCATTGAATTTCTATTCGTTCATCTCCGCCCGCTATGAAGTAGCTCGTGAGAAGTGGCATGATGTCGATGTCGAAGTCTATTATCACCCAGAACACAAATGGAACGTGCCGCGGATGGTCGAGTCGATCAAGAGTTCGCTTGAGTACTGTTCCACGAACTTCGGGCCATATCGCCACAAGCAAGCTCGGATCATCGAGTTCCCTCGCACAGCCAGCTTTGCTCAGGCATTTCCCGGAACGATGCCCTATTCTGAGAGCATCGGGTTCATCGCAGACTTGAAAGACCCTGAGGACATCGATTTCGTTTTCTATGTAGTCGCACACGAAATGGCTCATCAATGGTGGGCACATCAAGTCATCGGTGCCAAGATGCAGGGAGCGACGTTGTTGTCTGAATCGCTAGCGCAGTATTCAGCCCTCATGATTATGGAGCATCATTACGGTCGCGAGATGATGCGCAAGTTTCTGAAGTATGAAATGGATCGGTATTTAAGCGGTCGGGGTAAAGAATCCGCCGACGAAAAACCGCTGCTGCAAGTCAACCCATCGCAGGGCTACGTGCATTACCAAAAAGGCAGTGTCGTACTTTACTACCTCAAGGAGATGATCGGCGAAGATCGTATCAACGTCGCACTGAGAAACATTGTCGACAAATTCGCTTACCGAGATCCGCCGTATCCGAATTCCTATGCTTTGGTCGACGAACTGAAGAAACAAATGCCCGACGAGCTTCAGTATTTGATGAAGGACTTGTTCGAAGACATCACGCTGTTTGCTAACCGAACCACGGAAGCGCGTTACAGCAAACTGGACAGCGGCAAGTATCATGTAGTGCTTGACGTCGAATGCGAGAAGTTTAAATCTGATCCTAAGGGCAAGAACGATACCGCCGAACTCCACGATTGGATCGAAATAGGCGCCTTTGCGAAGCCAGAACCCAAGAAGAAGTACGGCAAGCAACTTTACCGCGAGCGCATTTTCGTTGACAAAGGCAAGTCGACTTTCGAGTTTGACGTCGACGAAGTCCCTGACCTGGTCGGCATCGATCCCTATTTTTTGCTAATCGACCGGATGCCCGATGATAACTTGAAGCGCGCAACGCTGAAGCAATGACCTATTCCAAGCGTTGTTTCCATTAGCCCTGACCTTAATGGGCTCGCTCGAGGCGAATGAGCTCCTGCCCACCCAAAGTTGCATCGTTTCCGTATGTCGGTGGCGTTCTTCCGTCCCTCGCGGGACTTGCATTATCGTCGCATTCGATACCCACCACCAAAAAAGGTGGGCTATGTGTCGATGGCCCCTCGCGGGACAAACTTCGCATCTCCCCGATGATCCATATTTTCACGAATATTTGGATGTTTCATAATATTCTGCCTGCCTCTATGAATTTCTTAACGTACGTTTGAGATGAGTCAAAACTGATCGTTTGACTTGGTTGGACAGGGATTTCCGTCGTGATCTGCCCCGCGTCATTACGGTTTGCGCTGCAATGGAATCCTTGATCCGTCACGTTGCGTGTGATCTCGGTTACTCTAATCTTCAAGTTTGCTAGCGGGAGCGGCACCATGAAATTTGATCGGTTTAACTTTGGGCTTGCGCTACATTTAATTTTGCTGACCGTCGCGCCTTCGGTGCATGCACAAGATGTAATGCGCGTCGAGGAGGATTGGGCTTTACAAGTATTGGAACCGGACGAGCAGCTTAACTCTCCGCAGATCACCACTGCCATGCTGCCGGCAGGGCCGGCGTCGAGCACCATCTTCTTTCTCGATATCAATCATGGATCCGCGCCCGATTATTCCGCGGGCGGACTGCAATTGCGAGCCGATCAAAATGGTGAGGGCAGTGCTCGCAAACGCATGCTCAGCGGAGACAAACTAAGTCACGCTTCCGAGACAATCACATGGACGCAAGTCATGTTACAGCAAGGCAACCAGCTCAAGTTCGGCATCGTGTACGGTCAAAGCCAAACATGGAAATCCTTTGGTGGTTCCGAGTCGTTCATTGATGTGACGACCAACGCGAATAACTTGAATGCATATCGTCCCACCGATTCGCTAAGCAATTCGGGTACTGTGTACGCAGGCAATCGAGTGGCCGCGTTGACGCTGCTGCGGGTGCGATTGTTCAGCAACCTGGGTCAGATGGTTGAAATTCCGATCAATCAGAGTCCGCGTTAGCTTCTTACCGTAAACCTTGCGTTCCTTGGGCAGTCTGTTTAGGTTTTTTAAGGGGTGTTGCCATGTGCGTGCAAAAACTGGAAAAGCGCTACATCAGCCGTCTGCATAGAAATCGTCAAGGGGCTGTGCTCGTTCTAGCAGCCGTCATGCTGTTCATGATGATGGCGTTCCTTGCGTTCACGGTTGACACCGGTTATCTGGCTGCTAGCAAAGCCGAGATTCGTCGCAGCGCCGACTCGGCGGCGCTCGCAGGTTGCTGGGAACTTTACGATGGTTTGGTCCAAGGCAAAACGTTGACGCAATCTGAAGCCGACGTTGCGGCTGAAGCAGCCCTGTATGCAGGCGTTAATCCGATAGCGAACACCTCGCCAGGACTATCGAATGAAATCAACAGTCGTAGCGTAGAAGTGGGCTACCTCTCTACCATCACTTCTAACTCAATCAGCACCAATGCCAGTCTGCCATTCCATGCCGTGCGCGTCACCGTCAAGAAGAACTCGCAACAGAACGGCGAGATCCCATTCTTTTTTGGGCGCATTTTCGGTGATAGCGGTCGGGCCATTGATGCCGCCGCCACGGCCGTGATGGCTCGCAACATCAGCGGCTTTACAACTCCAGGAAATTCGCAGGAAACGCTCGGTGTGTTGCCCTTCGCGCTCGATCTGCAAACGTGGAACACGATCAGCGCGAACACGGCTCAAGATTCCTTCAGTTACAACTCGAGTACCGGTGCTGTGACGGCTGGAGGTGACGGAGTTCGCGAAGTGAATTTGTATCCTCAAGGAACTGGTTCACCCGGCAATCGTGGGACCGTCGACATCGGTGGCGCGAACAACAGTACCGCCGATATAGCGCGTCAGATTGTCTACGGCATTTCACAAGCAGATATTCAGCAACTGGGCAAAACGCTGAATTTCAATTCTAGTGGGACGATGACCTTGAACGGTGATACAGGCATCAGCGCCGGGGTGAAAGATGAACTCGCAAGTATCATCGGCCAGCCTCGTATCATTCCAGTGTTTTCAACCGTCAGCGGCAACGGTAACAATGCCAACTACACGATTGTAAAGTGGGTGGGTGTACGCATTCTGAATGTCAAGTTAACAGGTGCCATGTCGCAGAAGGCAGTTATCATTCAGCCAGCACCGGTCGTTTCGCGTAACTTTGTCATCAATAATTCTGAAGCCGATACTAGCGATTATGTCTACTCTCCAGTTCTTTTAGCTCGATAGTGCACTATTTGTACACAGTAAAGAGATTCAACATGTCGCTCAATACAAACCGAACACGCCGAAGTACTGGCTCGACACCTGAGCCGTTTATTCGCAACCTGAATCGCGCGGGCGCCGCCGCGGTTGAGTTCGCCATCGTCGGGCCGCTCATGGTAATGCTGACCATGGGGATGATGGAAGTCGGACGCGCAGTGATGGTCAAACAGGTAATGATCAATGCGTCGCGCGAAGGCGCGCGTACGGCGATTCTTCCTTCAACCAATGCCGAAGACGTAATCGCACAGGTGCAATCACAGCTGGCTGCGTCATCCATCAATGGCACCACCGTGACAGTCAACCCGCCATCGCTGGCGAACGCAGCCGCCGGAACTGCGGTGACGGTCTCAATCTCTGTGAACGCGAGTCAGGTGAGTTGGATTCCGAATCCGGCGTTCATGCTGAATCGAACCATTTCTGCTGCGACGACCATGCGTCGGGAGAGTTTGTAGATTCTTCTGATAAAGTCGATTTGAGAATCACCAAGTGTCGCAAGCACGGGCCGGACTCCGATGTCAAGGCAAGCGAATCAAATGAACCGCCCGCACGTCCATCAAAGCACCGTGTTTGATGTTTTTGGGGCGAATACGAAGTTGGTAGTCGCCTGAGTCCGTCAGGTTGATTTCGCCTAAGTGTCGCCACACGAAGTTCTGAAAATGACCCGTTTCCAAAACTTCGAATTCGATTTGAGCGGCTGGTTTGTCGGCAGCGGCGACGGGGAGTAAAGCAATTTCAGCGGTGCTGCCGCCGTTGCCTGCACCGCAGCCTTGGAGAATCGCTACGTTGAATTTGCCGGGTTTGGCCACCTTCAAGGTCCATGAGGCAGAGTTCTGCATGCCAGCCCAATACCCTACGGTGTTCTTGATCGTTTGTGGTTCGTAACGGATCTTGTCACCGGTGGTACTTGCTAGGTGCGCCGGCAGGAACAGCGAACCGTCGCCGGTCGCTTGAATCGGTTGGCACTCCGCCATCAACAGGGGTGGGGCGTCCAGCAGCATTTCAATGGTCGCTTCACTTTTGGGAAGTTTGTCCCAAGTCACTTTCCAAGTCGTCAGTTCAGGTTGTAGCTTCAAGTTCGAAACGGCTTCTTCGCCTTGCCATTGCAAGGAACGCAGCGGAGCCGCCAGTCGTGGCAGCTCAAGGCTGTTGCCTTGGAAATTCGCTTGCAGCTTGATCAGCACCGTTTGCCCCTCCACGGCCAGCTTGGCACCAGCGATCTGAACGCTAGCCAATTGTGCTTGAGCTGAAGCCAAGCAACCGAACAAGAGGGGCAGGGACAGGATCACATCTTTGAGTTTGAGCATGGTTGGTTGCTTTCGTGTTGAATTGGCGTTGCTGTGAGTCGAAGAGGTAGGACATACTGCTCGGACCGAATGCACTCGCTGCGATTCGGCTGGAAGTAGATTTTAACTGGCCTGCGCCAAAATCGGTTTAACGGCAGTTAAACTCTGAATGCGGCGCCATTAGCTATGCTAGCAAAACAGATGAAAATTCTAACAAAAACCTATCGTCGTATTGGCTACCTTTCGCAGTACCGCGAGTTCGCTCGTCGAAACCAAGTCGAACGTCCCGAGTTTACGGCGACGTGGTCGGACCGCTGGGCGCGGCTAGATGACAAAACGGGCCATCTGCCTTTCGACTCGCATTACGTCTATCACACCGCCTGGGCCGCCAGAGTGCTGGCCGAGTCGCGACCGGTGAAACATATCGATATCAGTTCGTACACCTACTTTGCAACGATCGCATCGGCATTTGTGCCGGTCGAGTTCTACGACTATCGCCCGGCCAATATCACCCTTTCCAATTTAACGTGCGGAGCGGCAGACCTGTGCCAGTTAACCTTTGCAGACCAGAGCGTCGAGAGTCTTTCGTGCATGCATACAATTGAACACATCGGATTAGGCCGCTATGGCGATCCGCTCGACGTGCAAGGCGACCGACGGGCATTAGCCGAACTGCAGCGAGTTGTCGCGCCCGGTGGTTCGTTGCTGGTCGTCGTGCCGATCGGCGAACCTCGCATTCAGTTCAACGCGCATCGCATCTACGATCCCGCCATGATTGAATCTGGATTGCCCGAGCTGAAACTACATCGTTGGTCGCTGTTACCCGATGATTCCTCTAACGGCCTAGTCAACAATCCCACTCGCGAGTTTGCCCTTCAGCAGCGATATGGCTGCGGGTGCTTTTGGTTCAAGCGAGCAGGATAACAGACTCAAACGCCATGCGGGGCCAGACCTTGACTCAAAAGCGGTCTGACCCTTTGGAGGGCAGGCTAACTGCGCTAACTGCCTGACAAACGACATGCCCGGCGAGGGTCAGACCCCTTTTGAGACACAGCCTAGCATTTCGCGAAGCAGATCCAGTGGCAGGCCTACCACGTTGCTGGCGGTACCAGAAACTAATTTCAGCCATGGATGACCGTCCTGATAGCCGAACGCGCCCGACTTGCCGATCCAATCATCACTGTCGAGGTAGGTTTGGATTTGCGTCTCGCTGAGCTGGTCCATGATCAACTCGCTCTTGGAAACTCGCACATCGGGTTCACCATCGGGCACGCGCCACACGCACAAGCCACTGAAGACGCGATGCTTCCGACCGCTGAGCAACCGCAGCATCTGTTCAGCGTGAGCCCGGTCACTGGGTTTGCCGAGCATTTGACCCTGAATGTCCGCGACGGTGTCGCAAGCGATGACGATGGCTGTGCCTTGGATGCGCGGTAGAATGTCGACCGCCTTCTGGTAAGCAAACCGTGCGACCATCTCAGGTGTCGACTCACCCGAACACATGCCGCATTCTGCCGACTCGCTAGGTACGACGATTTCGTACTGGTAGCCGACTTGGTCCATAAGTTCGCGGCGACGCGGCGATTGGCTGGCAAGGATGAGCTTCATAGCAGCTTGGCCTTAACCGTGCACGTCGGTAGGGCCCGGAAAGTCACCTGGCGGCGGTTGCATTCGCGAACGCATTTGGTCCCAAGTTCCTTTGAGGCTGTCGTAGAATCGCGGTACTTGTCCTGACGAAAGGAAGACGCGAGCGCTCACGGCCGAGTTGGGGAAGAAGTTGGTAATAAAGTCAAAACTGAATTCGTGCGGTCCATGACCGATCATAACGGCATTCGCATAGGCGCCGGAGAGCAATTCGTCTTTGATCTTCAAGTCGTCGTAAATCTCTTGAGCCGAAGGACGGCGCGTGCTGGTGTCCTGAAACCCAGAACCCAATGGTTTGGCAGTCGCTTGGGGTTGGTTCGGCTGAGTGGAAGGTTGATTGGGATTGCCAGTTGCGGCTCCACCATCGGGTGCGCTCGCTTCCGTAGGTGGTATGAACTGGCCCGTGGCAATCGAGCTGCTCTGACCGAGTTGTGGAGTGGCTGCGGGCGCCGCGTTACCGTGGTGAGCCACGGTCGTTTGAACAGGCGGAAGCGTCGGAATGTGAGGTAGTTCCCCCCAGCGATTCTTGTAGAGCTCCATGTTGCGCTGCAGTGCGTCGACCAATTGCGGCAAAACGCTGTGCGGCATGACGACACGAGCCACAATCTGATGCGGGCGTCCCAGATTCTGAATAAAGTCGAGGATAACTTCGGTCTGCGCCGTCATGACAATCACGCCGGTACTGAAAGCACCTCGCGCGACATGTTCGGGCACTCGTGCGCGAATAGGTTGTTCGGATGGGTCTGGACGGTCTTCGTTGGGTGGTGGAAAGGTCATGTGTTTGGACTAGATTTCAGTGCAATGATTAGTAGGGAAAATCTGCTGCGGCTAGGGAATTTGGCTATTCCGCAAACGGATCGGGAGCTTGAAGTACTTTCGAGACTCGAATTTCGGCGCGCACGCGTGGTGGCTCGGCGATTCGAATGAGCATTACATCCCGCGTGCTCAGTACTAGATTCAAACCGAAAACGGCAATTGATGCTAGGGTGAGAATGCCCAAGCTGAGTTCCACTGGGAGGGTCAGGCCGTCACTCGCTTCGGAGCATGTCCATACGATGTTGAACGCTTGATGCCAGTCGTAGTCGAATTCGCGATAGTCATTGAAGGCATATACCAGAACCAGCGGCCCCATGTGCATGAACAGCAGGATAACGGCCATTAACGCCACTGACCCTAACATGCGTGCAGGCATATGCTTGGCCACAGCCATCATGATCAGTCGATTTATGCCGGCGTAAATGGTCAAGTAGCAAAGTAGCAGGTAGCCCACATACTGTATACCCGATCGTCCCATAGTCATTTGCATACTGACGGAGTAATACACTTCCGTAATGCACATCGTGGCTACCAATGCGGCGAAGAGGCATACGAGGAAGATGTAACCCATGCCAGCCCCAGGATAAAACCAAGTGAGAAACACGCGCCCCGCAAAAGTGGTAGGAAGGGTTCTTCGTGCTCGAGGCGAAATGATTCCCAGTTCGCCTGTCATCAGGGAACCGATGAACATGCAGACAATAAAAGCCCCCGTTAGAAAGACAAAGGCAATATCCTCCTCGCGGCTGGCCACGACCGCGAAGGTAGACCAAAACAAAATCAAGCCGACCAGCAGCAGAACTCGTTTGCGTAGTGGGGTCGAGTGGTTTTCGCTGGGAAAATCAATTGCGGCTGCCGCAGATCTTAGAATCAGATTCAGGGCTACGCATATTACCGTCGCAAATCCAAAAACTCCCAAATAGAATTCTTTTGGCGGATTGGAAAATTCAACAAGCACGCCGCCGATGATGGCTGAGATCCACCCAAAAAAACCAACTATTAGACCGATGAGCAGCAGCACAGTAGCTGCGGCTTGCAGAATTCTGGCTCTTGATACTGCCGCCAAAAGCAGGGCGAGCGCTGTTTCGCCAACCGAGAACGTGACTGTTAGTCCCAGTACGAACAGGATCGAGTCCAAACTGACTCCGCGCAGCAAGTAGGTGAGCACAATACACGGAGCAAGTGCCGAGAGGTACAGCAAGATCTGCAGCAAAGCCGATGTCATCTTGCCCACAACGATCTGCCAAGCGGAGAGTGCAGAGATGCTGAGCAGCTCGAAAGTACTATCTTCGGTTTCTGTGGTTAGCGATCGAAACGCGCTAAATGGGATAATGATCATGAGCGGAAACTGCAGAATGCAAAAGAAGCCGGTCAACAGTTGTACGCCACCTGGCGAGTAATAGATCTTGGGTACCATGAGCGAAACGGCAATCAATGTCCAGCTGACCGCAGCGATTAGAGTCAGTCCGAACGAGATGGAGAATTGCCTGCTCTTAAGCGATTGACGAACTTCCTTCACGACTATGGGATTGATTCGTTCAGTCCCCCACAGCCATAACCGTTCCCAGCCTTTTTCGGGTATCTGGCAAATGCGGTGCGGGTTGTCACCGTCAAGTGCATTCGCGAACCTTGGCGGCTCACCGCTCAGCGAGATCTGGCTCATTGAACCGCCCCCGTGGTAATTTGCAAGAAGACATCTTCAAGCGAACGGCTTTCGGTACCATACTCGAGCACGGGAAAGCCTGCCGTGACGATCGAGTTGACCAACAGTGCCTGTTCGACTTCATCGGCGGTCGCGAACTGAAAACGCACGATCCTATCCGAAGCTTGTATCTTTAAGACATTTGGCTTTGACACCAGCCACTCTCCCAGTCCTTCGCCGCGGTCAATCAACTGAATCACTACGTCGATGTGCGGTCTCAAGCGGGCTTTGATTTCGGCCACAGTCCCGGTCACTAACATTTGGCCGCGTTCGACGATACCAATCGCGTCGCACATTTCACCCAATTCGGTAAGAATATGCGATGAAACGAGCAGGCTCTTGCCTTCGGCGGCTAAGCCTCGAATCATATGGCGCAGTTCAATGCGAGCCCGCGGATCGAGTCCATTGGCGGGTTCATCCAGAATCAACACCGCAGGATCGTGAATCATCGCGCGGCCCAGACACAACCTTTGGCGCATACCCTTGGAAAGGCCCCGTATCGATTTCTCGGCAATCTTGTCCAAGCCCGTGTAAGCCAGGGTGTGACGCAGGGCTTTGGTACGCTCGCGACCGATGAGACCGTAAGATCTTGCAAAGAAATCGAGATACTCGACGCAGTTCATATTGGGATAGGTGCCAAAGTTATCGGGCATGAACCCCAACCGCTTGCGCACGCGATCCGGGTCGTTGATGACGGAAAATCCGTCCACGAGCGCATCGCCATAATCGGGCAAATCCAGTGTCGCCAAGATGCGCATACTGGTTGTTTTGCCCGCACCGTTGGGGCCAATGAACCCGAAGACCTGTCCTGCTTCGACTTCGAAGGACACATCGTTGACTGCCCGCGTATTGCCAAAGAAGCGATACAAGCGTCGCAGTTGAATCATCGGATGACCTGCGGCTACCATGGATCGACTCCAATCACAAGATTGACGTTATCGGACTGAATGCCTTTCAGCGGAATTTCAATTGCACCCAATTCGGGGACCAAGGTTGCGAAGCCATGCGGTTCTAACGCTAAATCATCGGACATATAACGCTTAAACGCATCGTTGATGATTTCAGATGCTTGCACGTAGTACGAACGGGCATACCGACGGGGGTTGCCAAAGTTCAATAAACTGTCACTCCCGCCATCCAGTTCGGGAGGAATTTTCGGCTTGAAATCGACGCCTATTCTTGAGACCGCCACCGCCACGGAATCGCGATCTTGCGTTTCCGGTTCGCGCGACTCACTTGGGCCCAAATCTGCTTCGAAGTAATAGTCATCTTTATCGCCTCGCAAAACTACCAAGGGTAGCCTCATCTTGGTCAAGTTGGTAAGAACCAGCTTGCCGGCTGCGTTGCGTGCGGTTGAAATTGGGATCGTGCGCGGGTCCACCTTGTGACCGACAAGCAACTGCTGATGTTGACGAGGCTTGAGCCAGTCACTCCAAGTTTGCTTTTCGCCCACCGAAACGGTTCCCGTGAGATTTCGGCGTGGGTCCGGCGTTCCGCTGTAGTTGCTAGCGTCATCGGGTGCCACGGGGCGAACGTAGGCGTCGGCGGGGAATTGAAGGCCCTCGCGCGGTGGCAAGCCGCTAAAGTAATTCTGTCGCGACCAAGCGAACGCTACTTGGGCGGGGTCATCGTAGGCCGTTACACTATGAATGCGAACATGCGTTTCGAAACCCTCGTGCAATACGCCATACAAGACGATCGCCAACGTTGCTACCAAGGAAACGGCGGGAACAAGAAAGATCATCAAGCTACGCCGTTGCATGCGTCCGGTGAATAGTAACAGGCCAGGACCGAGCAACGCGCCGAAAAGGGTTACCAACCCACAAAAAACCCACACGGGCGGCTTGCCCACTTCGATAATTAAATTCTGCCAAAACCAGCTTCCATCATGGCTCTTGGCCGTTAACACACACAAGGCTTCTTCCGCTTTAGTGTCCACGATTGAACTGATTTGATGCGGTGTAAGCTCATGCAATGCCTTACTGCAGATGACGACTCGACCTCGGCCATACTCGCGCCCAAGCATCTTGTCGGAACTTAGGGCGCTCAACAAGCGTGAACGACCTGCCTCAAGCTGCTTAAGGGTGACTTGTTCGAATCCCAGCACCGACATCAAGTCGTTTAGGTTGTCACGATGGCTACCCAAGCCCGTTTCCAGCAAGGTATCAGTTAATAAAGCGGCGTCGTAGGCCGCACCGGCACCCTCAATCGTTTGCACTCCAGGGCTCGCCGCTGAAGCAGGCACATTGCTTGGACTGGAACTGCTGGCCCCTCCTAAAGTCGGCGGGGAGTCAATGATCCACCAAGCAGGGGCCGTCTTGCCGATGGACTTCCATGACGCCAGTTCTGCGTTACCACCACTGCTGCTAAGCAAGCGATTCACGCTCGAAATTGATTGGCTTACATTTACCTCATATACCAGCAGGGTCCCACCAGCGCTGACGTAAGTTCTTAGCGCGGCGGCAACCTGCGGCTGTTTTTCATTGACTTCAGCCAGAGCACCGACCGACGCGATCCAAACCGGGTAAGGAAAGTAGTGCCTCCAATCGCCACTGGCTTTGTTGACAGGAATTAAAGCATTGGCATTGTAGACGGTTCCGGGAGCAGCGCCGCCGCGAGCGATGACGGCGGCTTGTGCAGCCGTTGCACTTGTGTCGATGAAATCTGAAATGGCCTTGAGGTTACGCGCTTCCGTTTTGGGATCAACATCCGTTGCCAGCAATCCCGCAGCGGATAACAAGGTGCTGTTTTGATTAAAATTGTAGGACCAATGATAGTCCTGTTGGTTGATGTTGTTGTTATATTTGTGATTGCGTTTGTCTTCAACGTCACGTCCGTCTTCAAAAACGCCGACATCCCATGCGAATTGAGTTTCTACTGCGGGAAAAGGGATCTCCACCTGTGTCTTGGTCAGCCCTTCGGCGAGTTCAACGTGGTAACGATAGGCGATAGCTTCAGAACCTTGCCCCCAATTTTTAGTGTACAAAACGACGGTCAGCACGCGGTCAACCTTGCTTGGGCCAGCGGTATCGGCGATGTTTACAGTTACCACGCCCATGCTCATCGAAGGAGCCATATCGAGCGAGTAATTGACACTGAGCGGCGTGCGACCGCGAAAGCCCCGCGTCGCAAAAGCACCGACGGTCGCGTATTGCGCTGCCACGGGCGCACTCTGCAGCAGAATCAGCGCGATCATCACAATTAGTTTCGAGCTGAGCGTCTTAACAAGACCCGGCATGAAGTATTCTCGCATGTGCGCAACCTGTGTGTGGTTCAACCAGAGGCCTTCAAATATTCTCGGACGGAGTCGGGGGAATTAGTTGATCCGGCAATCGCCCGTCCGCAAACGGACTGGAAGTCAAGGTAGACTCACCGAGGTTTTTTTCGACAAAACCAAACACATAGGAAACGAGAAAGCTCGCGCCCGAGAACATCGCAAAAAGAAATAAAAACACACAGGTGAACACGAGCGCCGCTGCTAATGATTGTCCCTGGTCAGCGGCACGGATGATACCAAGGGCGATGGCGACGACCGTAATAGCAACAAACAACCAGATCATGCGCACTCTGGGCAAGAACGGTTGTGGCAAAGCCTCTTCATACGACATAGCCAGCCAGCCCTTTTTACGTTGGTAGCAAAAAACGAGGAGATTTGGAGTATTATGACTAGCTCGTGTGTCGCGGCTCAAGTGGTCGCGATTTCCAGCCCGCCTGTAGGAGTTGATTGTATGCCATCTATTCGCCGCCGATGTGTGAATTCTTGCCCGGCCAGAAAAACTCTCATTTCGATAAGCCTCTTGGCCATTTCAATGTCAAGCGGTGTTGGGTTGGGGCAGGAGAGCCAATCGGCGGCGGCGGCGCCAGTCGAACGACCCTGTGTCAACGTTTCCGCAGAAGCGAGGGCGATTCACGGGCGGAACTACGTGTTCGATGGCCACAACGATTTGCCCTGGGTCGTGCGCACCGAGGCTTCGCGCTCGTTTGATGCGCTCGATATTTCCAAGCCACAGCCAAAAATTCATACCGATATTCCGCGACTGAAATTGGGCGGCGTCGGCGCTCAGTATTGGTCGGTCTTCGTGCCTGCCGACACGGTGAAAACCGGTGCCGCACATCAAACGACGATCGAACAGATTGAAATTGTCAAAGCCATGATCGCGCGCTATCCCGAGACCTTCGAACTGGCATTGAACAGCGACGATGTGAATCGGATTCGCGCCTCCGGTAAGATCGCTTCCATGATCGGCATGGAAGGTGGTCACGCGATTGAGAACTCCATTGCCAAGCTGAGGAGGCTGCATGAAATGGGGGCGCGTTATATGACGCTTACCCACAGCGATACGCTCGATTGGGCGGACGCGTGCAGCGATGAACCCAAGTCACATGGCCTGAGCGAGTTTGGTCGCGAAGTGGTCCGTGAGATGAATCGCCTCGGCATGCTCGTCGACATTTCGCATGTTTCTCCCGAAACCATGCAAGCTGCCATGGATACGAGCACCGCCCCAGTGATCTTCTCGCACTCGTCCGCACGTGGCGTAGCAGAACATGTGCGGAATGTTCCCGATGAAATACTGAAGCAACTGCCAGCTGACGGAGGAGTAGTTATGGTCAACTTTTTTTCCGGTTTCATTGTACCTGAGTCGACGGTGAACACTCGCAACATGTTTGCGCGCAGTCGCGCCCTGCGAGCCAAGTATGGCGACGATAAGGACGCGATCCGTAAGGAGATGGATGCGTACGAAATTCAGAATCCGATTTTTCCGGGATCAGTGCATCACGTTGCGGATCACATCGATCACATCGTCAAAGTCGCAGGGATCGATCATGTCGGCATCGGTAGCGATTTCGACGGGATCGGGACCGTGCCTAAGCAGCTCGAAGATGTCTCGAAGTACCCCGTGCTAACCCAGGTCTTGCTTGATCGCGGATACCGGGAAGCTGACATCCATAAAATCATGAGTGGCAATATCATGCGCGTCATGAAGCAAGCCGAAGGCGAAGCCAAGCGGTTGGGGAACGACTTCTAACCAACGGCCGACAGTTTCAGCTCAAACTGATTTTGCGGGGACTGATTGTGCTGATTGCGTGTCTGAGAATAATCGACGACTTGGATTGTTTGACTGTCTGCTCGAAATTCTAACAGCCGAAGCCAACCATCGCCGCCGTTTGGACGCATCTGAAAGTTGACCAATAACTGGTGCACACTGCGTCCATCTGGAGTGGTCGAACTTAGGCGGCCGTGCCCATCGCGGAGGATCTCTGGCTACTTTTCGCTGTAGTTCAGTAAACCCGAACATGCACGAAGTTCTCGATCCCAATCCATTCAGGCCAATCGCCTCTGAAAATCTTAGCGACTCCTATTCTTGTTGCAGTGAATTCGACGGACGACGATTTCCCCTTTAGTCGGTCGCCGCTTCTGCCTTCAACTTTTGAATACCTTCCACCGCCTCCCGCATACGTCCCAATGTGTCCTGATTACGAGGAGTCCCGTGTTGAGCATATCTACTGACGAATACGGAGATTCTGTCAATCTCTACCACATCAGCGGCTAGTGGATCTGGACAGAATTTTGCAAGCTTCAGATAGTTGCCAATCGATTCAGCCGGCATGTCGGTATCAAACAGACGGCGCCCTAGTCTCGTTGCGAATTCCTCATCGGTTTGCTCTAAGTCCCAGCATCGCTCTCGAAATTTGTACTGGTGAGAAAAGTAAGGCATCGTGTACGGATGGAAATTCCGTGGTTCATAGACGCCCATCTTCGCCCAGCCATTCCAAGGGTTCCCATAACCCATACCGGGATCGTAGCTTGTCGCCATGCCGGCCAAAGTGGAGTCTTGCGGCGAAGGGGGGGCCATCCTGCCGTGGAAATTCGACATTTGACTGGTCGTGTGCCAACCGAGCACGCTGGGATAGCGCTCAATCGCCTTATCTTGAAGCGGATTCCCCCAGCACCACCACCAAAACGCCCGCTCAGGATCCAACTGGGCCATGAGTTCGAGATAATCCGTATTGTTAAACGAACCAATAGCCACCGCCACTTCGAACTTTGGGTCCTTCTCCAGCAGGTCGACGATCATCTTCTGAAGTGAATCGCCCGGCAGCCAATCGTCCCGCTCGGTCCCCTCGCCGGTTGGCTCAAAGTAAAACCCTGCGACGCCTCGGAACGCATGCAGATAGTCGAAGTAATACTGTCGCGCCTTTTCCCAATCCCGACCGACGACTTCCCAGTGGTGCCAACTCAACCAGCCCCCGCCGATATAGAACTTCATCGCTTCGCTGTTAACTATGTCAATAAGCCTTTGCACGTTTTCATCTTTTGCCAACACGGTGCGATCGAAGTGATAGTCCGTCCCATGGGCAGTTGGCGGGTGACCTGCAATAGGAAACCCATCTAGCCAGAACCAAACGCGATTCAGCGTCAACTCGGAGTTGAATCGCAGAACTCTCTTCCAGGAATCGAGCGAGTCGTACGCCGACCAGATCGGTAGCATATAAACGCCGCGATATGCGATCTGCGGCTTCATAGCGATATTCAATGGCCAATCGACGGAGACGTGATTTGAAGCGCCGGCGGTCCGAAAGTACATCAATTCTTGACATCCGTGCTTCAGCCCTTGCGGCGTATTAGCAGCGACGATCAACACGCGATTGCCGTCGACCTCACGGCTTAGGATTCGAAATCCCTCGTCGCCCAGCCCATCAACGCCCAAATCAATGCCGCGTGCAACCAACGAATTCAAGACCTCGTTGTTAGTCTGATTGCCAACGACCAAATTGATCGATGTTGGGCTCAATCGGTCAGCGGCTGGAATCTTCCAACCAAATGCGTCACTGAAAAAACGATTCAGCGTATTGGGAACAATTTCTTGGGCCTGCCCGGAGAGCTTGGGACCGATTAACTGAATTTGTGGCAGACCGTTTGACCATATTGTCTCCATCCCGATCACAATGGGACAAAACGACACGAACAGTACGAGTGCCATAGAGATGCTGTTCATGATGTTCCCTACTCCTAACCGGCTCGTGGGCATTAACGGACACCGAGTAATGATAAACGGCACTGATGTTGCGTGCCACCGACTCTGACAGCGTAGGGCAGCATGCGGACATTGATTGTGCCGCTGCACCAACTCGCAACGGTCTGGGTGACCGGTGCGCGTTGGAGCCGACGATACTCCGCCTGCTCGACGCCGAAGTCGATGCAACCTCCTGTATGCAGAGAAAGTGGTACGCCCATCGGTCTTGGGGGCGCGGTGGCTTACGGAAGGATAAATCACAAGCCCGCTATGGCGGCTTAAGCGGCATTAACATGCGGAATCCATCGCCTGACGACGGATGCGAAGAGAAAGCTCTTGCGTATTTTCCGGATTTCTTTCTGCGACGCGCGCTCTGCTTGACAGTTTTTCGCGTCCCCCAAAGATAGGATGGCGACTGTATCCAACGATCCGGGAGTTTAAGTCCTTGTGCTGGGCTTTGCGTTCGGCAAGTGGTGGCAACCAAACCGTGGGAGGTAGGCCGTGCATTATCAGAAAGCAACTGCGCGAAATGGCAAAGGCGGGCGTGACAGTGGTCGGAATCAACGGGGACCGAGAAGCGACGCATCGACTGTTTAAGCTAGCCAACTGGTGCTCGACACTGCTGTGCAACTAGCTGTCCGCAGAGCCTAACCAAAGACGACGGAAACGGTTAAGCGGATATCGGCATGGAGCGCTTCTCGGATTCCTCTCACCAGAGCTCAGTGCATGAATCCTTTAATGGAAGACTGTGATCAACTACTCGAACGGCATCGATCTTATTTGATGTTGCTGGCTCGCGCCAGAATCATGCCTGTCAATGGCCGTAAGGTCGATGCATCGGATATCGTCCAACAAACGTTGATGGATGCGTTTGCAAAGCGCGAACAATTCCGTGGCTCATCCGAGGCCGAGCTAACGGCTTGGTTGCGGGAAATCCTCAAGCACAATCTGCTCGATGTGCTTCGCCGTGAGCAATGCGACAAACGGGATATCCGTCGCGAACAATGGTTGGGAGCGACCGTCGACGAATCCATGACTCGAGCTGACGGTTGGCTAGCAGCGGTACAATCTTCTCCCAGCCAGCGTGTCATCAAGGCGGAGGACTTGCTTGGGCTCTCCGAGGCATTGGACGCATTACCCATAGCCCAGCGCGAGGCCATTGTGTTGCACCATCTCCAAGGGTTCAAGCTCGCCGAAGTTGCTTCGGAGCTTGGGCGCAGTGAGTCCGCGGTGGCTGGCTTGCTCTTCCGTGGACTAACCAAGTTACATCAACTGATGAACAAATGAGTAACCTGCATGTCAAATCGTACAGAGTCCGTTGATAACGCTGATGAGCCGCGCGGGCAACAGCTTGAGTCGGTAATCGCCGATTACATTCGAATTTGCGAAGCCGGTCGCAATCCCAGTCGTCGCGAGATGCTGGAGCAGTATCCCGAGATGGCTGATGAACTAAAGCAGTTCTTTGCTCAGCGCGATCGCCTGCATCAGTTGGTCGAGCCGATTCGCGCCTTCAGTGACGATTTGTACCATGCGGTCGGCACCGGCCAGCAACTGAGCTACGTGGGCAACTATGAATTGCTCGAAGAAGTTGCCCGGGGTGGCATGGGCATCGTCTACAAAGCTCGCCAAACGCCCTTGGGCCGCATCGTGGCGGTGAAGATGATCATCTCTGGTAGGTTAGCCACCGAGCAGGACGTCGAGCGATTTCAGTTCGAAGCCCAAGCCGCCGCCAGCCTGCAGCATCCGAATATCGTCTCGATTCACGAGGTCGGTCAGCACGAGGGCTGGCACTATTTTTCGATGGACTACGTCGAAGGCCGCGATTTTTCGGCGATTCTGCGATTGAATCTACTGCCAGCGAAAATAGCCGCAACTTACGTGCGTCAGATGGCCGAGGCGATTCACTACGCGCATTTGCAGGGCGTCTTGCATCGCGATCTAAAGCCGTCCAACATCCTCATCGATAGCCATGACCAAGTCCGCATCACCGACTTTGGGCTAGCCCTGCGGGTCGAAGGCGATCAAGGTCTGACGCAGACTGGTCAGATCGTAGGCACGCCCAGTTACATGCCACCGGAGCAAGCGCAATGCAACCGCGCTTTGATCGGTCCCGCCAGCGACGTCTATGCGTTAGGCGCCGTGCTGTACGAATCTCTCACTGGTCGCCCACCGTTTCGAGCTGACTCGGTGATGAAGACGCTCGACCAGGTGATACACGCCGAAGCCGCTTCGCTTCGCACGCTCAACGCGAGCATTCCCAAAGACCTGGAGACAATCTGCCTGAAGTGCTTGGAGAAGGAGCCGCACAAACGCTACGGCACCGCCCAACTTCTGGCCGACGATCTTGGACGCTTCCTGTGTGGCGAACCAGTCATGGCGCGGCGTGTCGGGCCGCTTTCCCGCGCATGGCGTTGGTGCCGGCGCAAGCCGGTTGTGGCAGGGCTAAGTGCAGTGAGCGCGCTCGCGATCGCCTTGACGATTATCGTACTGGTCTATAGCCGCGAGATCATCGCGATGGCGTTGGCCGATCGTACGACCGCGCTCAGCAATCTGGAAATTGAGCAAGGAAAGACCTTGGACGCCTTGGGACAAAAGACCGACGCGCTGAATCGCCTGTCGATTGAAGAGTACAAAGCGCGAGAAGCGTTGGTGGAAAAGAGCGCTGCGCTGAGACGCGAGCGAATTACGGCTTATTCCCAAACGTTGACCTTGGCGCGACGAGAATGGCTGGATGGAAACCTTGCCCGCACCTTGGAGCTCCTGAATACTTGCCACCCCGACCTGCGGCATTGGGAATGGCATTACCTGCGGCGGATTTGTGAGCCCGCAAGCTTATATACGGCGGCGTCGGCTGCCGGCATGTCCGGGGCCAACCGCATGCCCATCACGCTTGATGGCAAATCGCTGCTAGTGCATCATGCCGCCACCAATGCGGCTGAGGAGCTTGTGGTAACGGATGCCTCCACGGGAGCTACCACTTCCAGATTTCATTCTCCGGGAGAGAGTCTCGGTCAAATAGCCGTGAGCGGCGATGGGCAATTGATGCTGAACGGCTCGTCGAAAATGATGGGCCTGTTACACACCTCCTTTATTGAGCTGCGTGAAACGCAAGGGGGCAAATTGGTTTTCAAGGCAGACCTGCCCGATTTTTCGCTGGAAGCAATCGCCGTTGATGCCGACGGCGCTCGGTGGGCTGTCAGCGGCTCAGTTTGGCAGCATGGCGCGCAGAGCACGAGGGACTGGGAAGTGCGACTTTGGAAGCGCGAGTCGCCTGATACCCCAACAACGCTTTCTGCCAAGACGAATAGCACCCGCGCTCTTCAGTTCAGTCCGGACAAGACGCGGCTGTTGACTTGCCACCGTTCGGGGTTCGAGATGTGGGAAACCGCCGGCTTCACGCAAATTGCCGCGGATGTTTTGCCACCCGGTTCGGCCGCTAATTCCCTCTTCGGAGCACTCCCCTGTTTCCGCGGCGACGGGACACAGTTTGCCTACGCCGCGGGAAACTCTGTGGTGGTCTACGATACGGCGACGGGGGCCAAGGTTCGCACCTTCTATGTCGATAAACCTGCTATCAGCGCGGTTGCCTTTGGCGACGGAGATCGAAAACTGGCGTACGGCACGGTCCGCGGAAACGTGGTTCTTTTGGATTTGCAAAGCGGCAAAGAAGACGTCTTGCTTCGCCTGCCACAGGCCATCAGTCAAGTTGATTTTTCGCCCGATGGTTCGCGGCTGGTGACGCTCAATGGCCAAGGACAATTGCAAATCTGGGACGCCGTGGCCAGCCCGGAATCGGACGCGATTTCTGGCCACGCCGGACATAGCTTCACGGCCGCCTTCGATCGTTCCGGGGGGCTAGTCGCTACTGTCGGCGAGCACAATAAGGTTCGCGTCTGGGACGTTGTCAGCAAACAGCTCAAACGCGAGATTTCCCCTTTTAAAGGTGAAGTCTACGACGTGGCCTTTTCCGCAAATGGAACTCAACTTGCCACGGCAGGGGCCGAGGGAATACAAGTCTGGAATCTCGAGACGGGTGAGGCGCTGCACCGCTTCACGATAGCCAGCGGCATGCCGATGGGCTTTGGCGACCGTGTGGAGTTTGCGCGCCAGGACAACTGGCTGGTGGGCGGCCACGAGCGGGGCGCTACTATTTGGGACCTCGGTACGGGCCTGGAAGTACGCAGCTTCGGCGTAGGAAAGGGGAGCGATTGGCTCTCTTCCGCTCGCTTGTCGGCCGATGGCAGCCGCCTGGCCACGTGCGGGCATGAGGGGAACCTGCAGTTGTGGGACACTGCCACCGGCCGCGAATTGTTCAAGGTGGAAGAAGAGGATACTCTGTACACGCTTACATTCTCACCCGACGAAAAGCAGATCCTCGCTTGCGGCTTGGACAAAGATATTTTGATCGTAGACGCAATAACCGGTGCAGAAGTGAAGAGGCTTTCCGGCCACGCCCAAGGCGCCAATACGGTGGCTTTCTCCAACGACGGAAAAAGACTAGTTTCCGCCGGACTCGATGGGGTGATCAAGATTTGGGACGCAGAAACCGGTCTGGAATTGTTGTCTTTTCAGGGGAATGAGAGAACGTGCTACAGTGCAGCGTTCAGCCCCGACAGCCGCCGCTTAATCACGACGGAGATTGGCTTGCTTCGTATTTGGGACGCGGGCGTCAGTCCCGAAGACCCGAATGTTCGCCGCGAAATGGCGGCCGCCCATAACGCCCTTGCAGCAGACTTAATGGCCAATGGCAGATTCCGGGACGCGGAGGAAGCCTACGACGAAGCTCGCATGGTCGTCGAAAAACTCGCGACCGATTTTCCCGAGACTTCCTTATATCGCGCCGACTTGATGCACAGCCATTGGTCGCTGGCCGCCGTGCAACAAGCCAACGGGCGACAGCGCGAAGCAGAACACTCTTTCAGCAAAGCGATCGAGTTAAACGCTGGCGATTGCGAGGGGTGGCTACGGCGAGCCGTTTTTTTCGCTTCCGAGGGAAACGTCGAAAATGCTGTGGAGGACTATACGAAGGTCCTGGAGCTCAATCCTAAGAATGCGGATGCATACAATAACGCGGCTTGGCTTCTGGCGACGTGCAAAAATGTAAAGTTGCGAAACCCCATCCGGTCTGTGGATCTTGTGAAACAGGCGATTGAACTTTCGCCGAGTAATGGAGGCCTCTGGAACACGCTCGGCGTGGCCCAGTATCGTGCCGGAGACTCTAAGGGCGCGATTGAAGCTCTCACTAAGTCGATCGAACTTCGCGATGGTGGCGATTGCTTCGATTTTTTCTTCCTGGCCTTAAGTCACCAGCAATTGGGCAACGCGGATACGGCCCGATCCTGGTACGACAAAGGGGTCGCGTGGCAGGAAAAGAGCGAGTCGCAGCCTGAAGAACTCCAGCGATTCCGCGCCGAGGCAGCGGAGACGTTGGGATTGAAAGAATAGAAATGCGCCCGCGGTGGAAGAACTAACGGAATTCCTGCCCGAAAGCGCACATTTGATGTTGGGTCTTCGTCTCCACAATCAGAGTCATACGGCATTAGAATGCGGAGTCGATTGACTCACTCAGCGTCTCATCCTCAAACTGAGAGCGAATTCGACCGGCGCGAACAAAAAAAACCAGGGTTTTTCTGGAATTTTTCCCGCGACGCGCGCTGTGCTCGACAACGCTTCACGTCCCCCATGATAGCGAAGGAGATTGAATCCCAAGGTTCGGTGGGATTGGGCATCGGATTTTCCTACTACTCAAGGCTACATGAAGCGTACACCCAGGGGCTGTCTCGGGTCGTCGCGCTATCTTGTAAGAAAGATGGGGCGTTTTGTTGTGTAGGGCGACAGCTTTTTGCCAGTACTTTTGCCATTCGAAGCTGACAAAACTATCACGCTGTGACAGGAACGTTATTCGTATCGCTTGCTCGAATCAACTCGCACGACGAGCTGAAATCTATACGCCTTGATATAGGTTGGGTTGATAATGGAAAAGGATTAAAATGAGCAAAGTATGCCTTAAACAACAGTTGACTCGCCATATAAGTGAGGTCGAACAGCTCATTGGTGATCTTCCGCTGAACGATCCTGTGAAGGATTGGTTTTTCGTTGAACTCGATGCCCTGGCTACTGCGGGACTTGCAGAGCCTCTTTCATTCGATGAAGCAAACTCTAGACTGCACGGTCTACAACAGTTACGGCACTTGGTGCTCAAGCATCACGAGCGATTAGGACTGCCGGCCGACGCGTCTTCGGTCGAATCTCCACTGGATTCCTATTTGACGATGCAAGCTCGCTTGCCGGCCCTTGTTCGTGCCTCGACACGGCAACTGCGGTTCAGTATTCAACCGTCACTGTTGCATGAATCACGTAGAGAAAACGTAACCTTTGATCCGGTCAGTCCCACTGCCAAAGTTGTCGCCTACTTGCGCGGGCTCGACCAATCGCTGCATTTTGATGGTGATGATCTGTGGAGGCAGGAAGGGGCAGCTACGTTGGAACAATTGGGTATCACCGACACCGAAACGCATGTCGCCATGGGGGTCTTGTTTCAAAGTCGTTATCACGCGTTGAACGCGGCGATTGGTATAGCATCGGGTTCGGCTTCTCAAATCATCGAATTCGCAGTTGGCGTGTCACCGCGCGGATATCAATGGTCGCAGTTGAGCCCTGGCACGATCTATATCGAATCGGACTTGCCGCAATTGATGATCCGCAAAGCAAAGATGGTTCGGAGTTCTCTCATGTCAAATGCATCGGAGAATCGCGGTG